>JBBSOR010000037.1:0-31526 GCA_038259535.1 Propionibacteriales bacterium
GGCGGCGGCGGCCGCCGAGGACGCGGCGTCCCGCGCCTCCGCCGCCGGCATCGAGCTGGCCGGCCTCCGGGAGGCCCACGCCGCGGCTCGTCGCGCGTGGGCCGAGATCGAGGCGGCAACACCCGACCACGAGGTCCGTGGGCAGACGCTCGCGCGGGCCGGCCGCGCATCCGGCGTCAGGCCGCTCCACCAGCTCGCGCTCGAAGCGGACACCCGGGCGCGCGAGCTCGACCGGCAGGGACTCGCGGCCCGCGAAGCCCTCGCCGGCCTGCTGGGAGCGCCCGCGCTGGACGACCAGCAGATCGCCGAGCACCGGCGCACCGCCACCCGGACCCTCACCGACATCGCCCGCATCAGGCCGCTGCGCCGCCAGGGCAACGAGCTGGAGCGACAGCTCACCAGTCTCCGCGGCGCTCGGCATCGGGTCGCCGCCGAGCTGCAGGGCGCGCAGGTGCGGGTCGAGGAGATTCCTGCCGCGCTGACCTCGCTGGTCCCCGAACTCACCGCGGCGCGTGACGCTGTCGTCCTCGCCGCGGCGCTCACGGTCGACCTCGAGGTGCTGCGGTCCCGCTCTGGCGCCGCCAGGTCCGCGGTGCTCCTCGGCGCTGAGCTCGAGGAGGCCGAGCAGGCCATGGGCGCGGCCGCCCAGGCGCGCCTGCTGGCCCGGGAGACCCTCGTGGAGATCCGCGAGCGTCGCCTGGACGGGATGGCCGCCGAGATCGCGGGCAAGCTGGCGGTCGGCGCGTCCTGTCCGGTCTGCGGATCGGCCGACCACCCCTCCCCCGCCTCCCCCGCCCCCGGAGCACCCGACGAGGGCGCCGAGCGTGAGGCACGGCGCGAGGTCGACGACCTCGAGGTCGTCGTGGAGGCCCACGCCCAGCAGGTGCGTGGACTCGAGGCCCAGCGCGCCACCGCTCTCGCCGAGTCGGGTGACTCGGTCGAGCGCCTCCTGGCCCAGGAGAAGGACACGCTCGGCCGCCTCGAGCGGGCCCACCTGCTGGCCGCGACCCTCGACGCGCAGACCGCTCGTGCCGAGGCACTCGCCGCCGAGCAGGAGCGACTGGCCCGCGAGCACGAGCGGCTCACCGCGACGGCGGCGCGCCTCGACACCGAGATCGCCGTGGTCTCCGCGCGGCACGAGGCTCTGGCCACCCAGATAGTGGAGGTCGTCCCCGACGGCGGCGACCTCGACGCCCTGACCGCCCTGCACCAGGAGGTCGAGGCCCTCGCCCACCAGTGCACCGAGGTCGGCGCCGACCTCGCCCGCGCTCGTGCCACCGCCACCAGCACCCGCGACGCGGCCGATGCCGTCGCGGTCACGGCCGGCTTCGACTCGTCCGCCCGGGCGGCGGAGGCGTGGCTGCCCGAGGCCGAGATCGACTGGCTCCATCAACAGGTCGATCGCCACCAGCGCGAGGCGGCCCGGGTGGGCGACCTGCTGGTCGACGAGGCACTCGCGACGGCGGCCGCGGCCCACGCGCCCGATCTCGTGCAGCTCGCGCAGGAGCACCACGCGGCCAGGGAGGCCGCCGCACTCGCACACCAGAGGGACATGGTCCTGCGCGAGCGTGGCAGCCGCCTGCACCGTCTGGCCGATGAGATGGAGGCAGCCCTCGCCGCGTGGGCACCCGTCCGCGCCGACCTCGACCTCGCAGCCGAGCTGTCCTCGCTCGTGGAGGGCAAGCACCCCGACAACCGCTTCCAGATGCGCCTGTCGGCCTACGTCCTCGCCCACCGCCTGGGCCAGGTGGTGGAGGCCGCCAACCTCCGCCTGTCCACGATGAGCGACCAGCGCTACTCCCTCGTGCACACCGGCCAGCGCGGAGCGGGCGAGACGCGCGGCGGGCTCAGCCTCCTGGTGCGAGACGACTGGACCGGTGACAGCCGCGACCCGGCGACCCTCTCGGGTGGCGAGACCTTCGTGGTCTCGCTGGCTCTCGCCCTCGGCCTGGCGGACGTGATCACCGACGAGGCCGGTGGCACCGACCTCGACACCCTCTTCGTCGACGAGGGCTTCGGCTCCCTCGACGCCGAGACGCTCGAGGACGTCATGGACACCCTCGACAGCCTGCGCGACGGTGGCCGCGTCGTGGGCGTGGTGAGCCACGTCCCCGAGATGCAGACCCGCATCCCCACCCAGCTCCGCGTGCACCGGGGGCGACACGGCAGCCGCACCACCCTCAGTCTCGGTTAGGCCTCGGATAGGTTCCTCCCATGAGTGCGCCCGGGCTCGACCCGACCTTCAGCGTCCTGCCGCACCGTCGCCTCGGCGACGTCGCCCTGGCCCGCGCCCAGGAGCTCGGGGCGAGCCATGCGGACTTCCGCCTCGAGCGGATCCGCTACCAAGACCTCGGGGCCCGCGACGGCATCCTCCAGACCGCGAGCGACGCCGAGGACCTCGGCTTCGCCGTCCGGGTGGTGCACGGCGGGGCGTGGGGGTTCGCCTCGGGTGTGGTGCTCACCGACGACGAGGCCCGGCGCATCGCCGAGACCGCCGTCGCCGTCGCCCAGGTGGCCGCCGCGATGACCACGACCCCGGTCGAGCTGGCGCCCGAGCCGGTCCACGACGACGTCACGTGGGTCTCCCGCTACGACATCAACCCCCTCGAGGTGCCGACGCAGGAGAAGGCGGCCCTCCTCGTCGACTGGACCGAGCGGCTCCGCGGTGGCGCAGCCGTCGCGCACGCCACGGCCTTCCTCCAGCAGGTGCAGGAGAACAAGTACTACGCCGACCTCTCCGGCACCCGCACCACCCAGCAGCGCGTACGCCTCCAGCCGGGCTTCGAGGCCACCGGCGAGGACGAGCAGACCGGCATTTTCGACTCCATGGCGTCGATCGCGCCGCCCGCCGGTCGCGGCTGGGAGTACCTCACCGGGTCCCACTGGGACTGGGACGCCGAGATCGCCGAGGTGCCCGAGCTCCTGGCCGAGAAGCTCAGGGCGCCCAGCGTGGCGGCGGGGTCCTACGACCTGGTCGTCCACCCCTCCAACCTCTGGCTCACCATCCACGAGTCGATCGGGCACGCCACCGAGCTCGACCGGGCCCTCGGCTACGAGGCCAACTACGCCGGCACCTCCTTCGCCACCTACGACAAGCTCGGCACCCTGCGCTACGGCTCGGACGTGATGAACGTGCAGGGTGACCGCACCCAGGAGCACGGGCTGGCCACCGTCGGCTACGACGACGAGGGCGTGCAGACCCAGAGCTGGGACATCGTGCGCGACGGCGTGCTCGTCGGCTACCAGCTCGACCGCTCGATGGGCCACCTCAAGCCGGAGCTCAACGAGGGCCGCTCCAACGGGTGCGCGTACGCCGACTCGTCGGGCCACATCCCGATCCAGCGGATGGCCAACGTCTCGCTGATGCCCGGCACCGACGACCTCTCCACCGACGACCTTCTCTCGCGCGTGGAGCGAGGCATCTACGTCGTCGGCGACAAGTCGTGGTCGATCGACATGCAGCGCTTCAACTTCCAGTTCACCGGCCAGCGGTTCTACGCGATCGAGGAGGGACGGCTCACCGGGATGCTCCGCGACGTCGCCTACCAGGCCACCACGACCGACTTCTGGGGCTCGATGGAGGCGGTCGGCGGCCCCGAGACCTGGGTGCTGGGCGGTGCGTTCAACTGCGGCAAGGCCCAGCCGGGCCAGGTGGCGTCGGTGAGCCACGGCTGCCCGACGGCGCTGTTCCGCGGCGTCAACATCCTCAACACCAACGACGAGGCAGGCCACTGATGACGACCTCCCAGCGCCGCACACCCCAGCAGCTGGTCGAGCACGCGCTCGCGACCTCGACCGCCGACGACTGCATCGCGATCGTCCGCGACACCACCAGCGCCAACCTGCGCTGGGCCAACAACACGCTGACCACCAACGGCGTCATGACGGAGGTCTCGGTGACGGTGGTCAGCTTCGCGGCCGTCGCCGGTGGCATCGCGACCGGCTCCGTGTCGGGCAGTGCCGCCACGACGGAGCAGGTCACCGCCCTCGTCGAGGCCGCCGACGCCGCCGCCCGTGCCGGCTCCCCCGCCGAGGACGCCGCCGAACTCGCGGGCCCGTCGACCTCACCCGACTGGGAGGTCGCGCCGGAGACCACCGACATCCGGGTCTACGACGCGTTCGCGCCGGCCTTGGGCGAGGCGTTCCACCAGGCCAGCGCCGAGGATCGGCTGCTCTACGGCTTCGTCAACCACGACGTCGCCACCACCTACCTCGGATCGAGTCGCGGCCTGCGACTGCGCCACGCGCAGCCCACCGGTCACTACGGCTGCACCGGCAAGGACACCTCGCTGACCCGCAGCGCCTGGACCGGTGGAGCCACCCGTGACTTCCGTGACGTCGACGCTGCCGAGATGGCCGCCACGGTGGCGCAGCGGCTCGCGTGGGCCGAGCGACGCATCGACCTCGACGCCGGACGCTACGACACCATCCTGCCGCCCTCGTCGGTCGCCGACCTGATGATCGACGCCTACTGGGGCGCGGGTGCGCGGGTCGCCCACGAGGGCGAGTCGGTCTACAGCCGACGTGGTGGCGGCACCCGGATCGGCGACAAGGTGGCCGCCCCCGGGATCAGCCTCTTCTCCGACCCCGCCTACGCCGGACTCGAGTGCGCCCCCTTCGTGCTCGCCGGTGCCTCCGACAACACCGATTCCGTCTTCGACAACGGGCTCCCGCTCGAGCGCACCGAGTGGATCCAGGACGGGCTCCTGACCGGGCTGCTGCAGACCCGCCACTCGGCCGCGATGACCGCTCAGCCGGTCACACCGATGATCGACAACCTCATCCTCGAGGTGGGCGACGGCGCCGGGACGGTCGACGACATGATCGCCGGCACGCAGCGCGGCCTGCTGCTGACGTGCCTCTGGTACATCCGCGAGGTCGACCCGCAGAGGATGCTGCTCACCGGCCTGACCCGCGACGGCGTCTATGTCATCGAGGACGGCGAGATCGTCGGCGCGGCCAACAACTTCCGGTGGAACGAGAGCCCGATCGACCTGCTCAACAGGTTCAGCGCCGCCACCGCGTCGGTGCCGAGCTTCAGCCGCGAGTGGGGCGACGACTACTTCTCCCGCACGGCCACCCCGGCGTTGCGGATCCCCGACTTCAACATGTCGAGCGTGTCGCAGGGCGTGTGAGCCACGGCGTACGGCTCGGCTCAGCGCATCCGCTGCACGCGCTGACGGTGCTTGGACATGTTGTCGCCGTCGATGCCCGACTTGCGGGTCTTGGAGATGTGGTCGACCTTGTCCTCCGAGCCCTGCACCGGCTTGGCCTTGATCAGGGTGTCGCGCTCGTAGGCGTGCGACTTGTCGGTGTTGCGGTAGTAGCGGTAGATCGCCCAGTAGGTCACACCAGCGCCGGCGGGACCGGCCGCAAGGATCCACACCGGTGCGCTGTCCCCGGAGGTGGCCATCACGATCGCCATGACGGTGTCGGTGATCATGCGGTGCCCACCAGGATCGCAGCGGCGATCCCCTCGAGGAAGGTGCCGACCGTCAGGGCCGCCAGGACGAGCCGCCACTGGGACACCGGGACGCTGCCCATGGTCTCCCCCGTGCGGGCGTTGACCGCGATGTAGTGCAGCATCTTGGTGTTCTCCTGGTAGTAGGAGTAGATCCAGACCGGGAGGTACATCGCGACCCACCGCGATCCGGCGACGTCCAGCTGCTCGCCCTCCCAGCGCACGCCGCGGTCGAACGTCGACAGCGACTCGCGCACCTGGGAGCGCCCGATGGAGAGCAGCTGGTCCTCCAGGACGGGCTGCAGGTCCCCGACGTCGAGGTCGCGCTTCTCGCTGGTGAAGCCGACGAGATAGCTGGAGTTCCACTTCACCGCGTTCTTGGTGTCGAACGGCAGGACGGTGTTGACGATGTTGTTGGTCGTGGTCCCGTCGAACTGTCGTCGATCCGCGGCGCCCTCGATCGTGAGGTCGTCCACGGTGAACGACACCGTGCGGTCGACCCGGTAGACGTCGGCCGCGTAGTAGGTCGTCGAGCTGTCGCCGTTCTTCTCCGTCCAGCGCCGCGTCTGCACCTCACCCGTGCCGACGTACGACGCGTCGGCGCGCGCGTCGATGACGAGGTAGGGGAGGTAGACGCCGAGGACGTTGTCCGGGACGAACTCCTTCCGGAACCGCGGGTGGGCGAAGAGCCGTCGCTTCGAGGCGAACTCACGGATCTTCTCCACCGCCTCCTGGTGGGTCAGCCGGAACGGTAGGACCGCGTCGGGCACCGCGCCGTTGGGCGTCTGCTCGTTGACGTTGAGCGTGTGCCGGCACCAGTGGCAGCGCGCGTTGAGCGCATGGGCCGTGTCGACCACCACCTCGGCGCCGCATCCCCCGCAGGTGAAGGTCATCACGTCGTCGCCGGCGGTGATGGCTTCGGCCCCGCCAGCGATGATCGTGCCCTCGAGCTCGTCGATGCCCTCGCCGAGCCCGAACTCTTCCTCGACGCGCGACTCCTGCCACTCGTGGCGGCAGAACAGGCACACCAGCATGCCGGTCGAGCCGCGCAGCCGGACGTCGGTGGAGCCGCACCTGGGGCACCGGTTGACGCCGTCCGCCAGCGACTCGTTGACCGTGTCGATGTCGGGTCCCGGGGCGGGCTCGGCCCGGGCGGCCGCGAGCTCCTCCTCCAGCGACAGGGGCGGGCCGTCGAAGATGGGCGCGTCGGGGTCTCGGGGCGGCTGCGCGTCCCCGTGGTCGTCCTGGGTCATCTCAGAGCCCCAGCGCCTTCGCCTTCGCCGCGTCGTAGTCGGCCTGGGTGATCAGGCCGGCGTCGAGCATGTCCTTGGCTCGCTTCAGCACGGCCATCGGGTCGTCGGAGGCAGCAGCAGCGGGAGGCGCAGCGGGTTCGGCCGGCGCTGCGGGTGCGGCCGGCGCTGCGGGTGCGGCCGGCGCCGCAGCCGCGGCGGGCTGGGTTGGCTGCGGCAGCCCGCCGACGCCCATCCCGCCGACACCCCTGCCCATGCCGATCAGCCCACCGGGGCCGGCGTTCTCCCCGGCCGACTCGATGCCCGCGGCCACGGACGCCTGCAGGTTGGAGTTGCCCCGCGACCCGGACAGTGCGTCGGCACGCTGGACGTTCTTGAGCAGCTCACGGGTGGTGGCGTCGTACTCGATCGAGATGATCGCCGTCTTGGCGATCTCGAGCCCACGGTCGGTGCGCCAGGAGTAGTTCTCCTCCACGGCCGCGGACAACGACTGCGCGAAGCCGACGGAGTCCTGCTGCAGCCGGCTGATGCGATTGCCCTTGGCGGGATCGTTGGTGTACATCGAGAACGCGGGGGCCAGCGAACCGACCACCTCGTTGAACAGCTGCTCCCCCGCCGGGTTGTCGATGTCGGTGAAGTCGAAGACCGCGTGACCGCTGATGACGCCGGCGGAGACGAAGTTGCGGATGAAGGTGAGCGGGTCGGTGATCTTCAGCGTGTAGGTGCCGCGCGTGATGGCGCCGACCTGGGTGTTGAGGAACGCGTCGTCCCAGTAGATCTCAGACTGGGTGCCGAACTTGTTGTTGGGCAGCTCCTTGAGCGCCACGAACAGGGCGGTCTGCTGCGAGGCCGGTCGACCGCCGAACTTGAAGCGCTCCCAGCTCTGCTTGATGACGGCGTCCACCAGGCCACCGCCGGTGAAGATCGACTGCGAGGCCGCCTGGTCGGAGTCCCACACGTAGCCGCCCGGCTGCGCGGCGAACCCGGTGAACGCACCGTCCTCCAGCAGCACCAGGCCGTATCCCTCGGGCACGACGATCTTCGACCCGTTGGTGATCACGCCCTCGGAGGCACGGTCGTTGCCGCCTCGACCCGCGTTCTCGCCCTTGCGCACGGCCGGGAACAGCGCCGCTGTGGGCGCCAGTCCGTCCGGTACGCCGAAGAAGTCGAGCCACTGGTCGGCGAGCGTGCCGCCGATCGCGCCGGACACTGACTGGAAGAGTCCCATGCTGATTCCCATCCGTTGGCTTCAGGTGCGGGCAGGCGTCGCCCGCGATGCGTCGACCCCTGCCCGGTGGCCGACCGCCGCAACACTAGCGTCCAGTCACCGACTCGGCAGCCGCTTGAGGTTCAAGGCGCGCGGCGCGGATGCCCGCCGGGGATCGGCACGTCCGGGTCGTAGGGCGTGCGCGTGTAGACGAACGTCGCGCACTCGAGGTTGCGGATGGATCCGTCCGCCCGGCGTACGACGTCGAGCCGCTCGCCGCGGTGGTAGCCGAGCACGCCGACCAGGACGCCGTCGCGCAGCTCGAACCGCTCCTTCAGCACGCCGCCCCGCGCCAGCAGGCGCAGCTCGAGGCCCTCGTTGTGCCAGCGCACCTCGTAGGCGGTGTTGCCCCAGAACCACACCCCCGGCACGCCCACGACGTCATCGGGAAGCGCCCGTGTCGGGCGCCAGGGTGCGGGGCGCAGGTCGTCCGCATCGGGGTCGCCGTCGATGAGGGAGACCGCGAGCTCCTGCGGGGCGATCCCCGCCGTCGCGTTGGTCAGCACGACGGCACCGATGCCGCTGTCGGGATCGACGTGCAGCGACGCCATGAATCCGGGCATCGACCCGTCGTGACCGACCAGCCGACCGCCGGGGTGGACCCCCAGCATCAGCCCGAGGCCGTAGCCGGGCTGCACGTCGCGCCCCATCTCGGCCAGCGTGTCGGCGCCCAGCACATCGGGCCGGGCACCTCCCAGCAGCTGTCCCCACCCCACGAGATCGCCCAGCGTGGACCAGAGCTGGCCGGCCGGTGCCATCGCGCCCGTGTCGGTCAACGGTTCGTGGACCCGCTCGCCGGTGAAGTGGTCCACGCTCCAACCCGGCTGCGCGCCCGGCCGCGGGAGGTAGGACGTCGAGCGCATGTCCAGCGGCGCGAGGAGCCGCTCGGAGACGAGCCGTCGCCAGGGCGCACCGAAGCACCGCGCGACGACCTCACCCAGCAGGCCGTAGCCGAGGTTGGAGTAGTGGAACCACTCCCCCGGTCCGGCCACCCGGCCCGCGCCGTCGTTGGCGGAGGACAGGGAGGCGAAGTCGGCTCCCCGGGTGCGCTCCCACCAGGCACCCCGCGGCTCGCTCTGCATGCCCGAGGCGTGCGCGAGCGCGTCGCGCAGCGTCACCTCCGCGTAGCCGACCTCCCCCAGGTGGTCACCGAGGCTCTCGGACAGGTCGAGCAGCCCGGCATCACGCGCCTGCAGGACCAGGACCGCGGTGAACGTCTTGGTGATCGACCCGATCCGATACTGCCCGTCGATGCCGGGAGCGTCTCCCGCGCCACCGGCCCACACCGCGCCGTAGCGGTCGAAGACGGCACCGACCACCGAGGTGAGGCGGCCCTCGGCCTGCGCGATGTCGAGCAGCCGTTGCCGCTGGTCGCTCACTCGGCGAACGCCTCCGGAGGCGGGCAGGCGCACACGAGGTTGCGGTCGCCGTAGGCCTGGTCGATCCGCGCCACCGGCGGCCAGTACTTGTCGGGGTCGATCCCCTGCGGGAAGACGGCCAGCTCGCGCGAGTAGGAGCGGTCCCAGTCGCCGACCAGCGCCCGCGCCGTGTGGGGTGCGTGCCGCAGAGGCGAGTCCTGCGGGGCCCACTCGCCCGCCTCCACCCGCGAGATCTCACCGCGGATGGCGATCATGGCGTCACAGAAGCGGTCGATCTCGGCGAGGTCCTCGGACTCCGTCGGCTCCACCATCAGGGTCCCGGCCACCGGGAACGACATCGTCGGGGCGTGGAAGCCGTAGTCGACGAGGCGCTTGGCGACGTCGTCGACGCTGACGCCGCTGGCCTTGGTGATGCCGCGCAGGTCGAGGATGGCTTCGTGGGCGACGAGGTCCCCGTGACCGCGGTAGAGGACGGGGAAGTGGTCCTCGAGCCGGTGGGCGATGTAGTTGGCCGACAGCACGGCCACCGCAGTGGCCCGGGTCAGACCCTGCGCGCCCATCATCCGGATGTAGGCCCAGGTGATCGGCAGGATCCCGGCAGAACCGTAGGGTGCGGCGCTGATCGGGCCGATGCCGTGGCGCTTGTCGAGGTCGGGGTGCCAGCCGTGCGACGGGAGGTAGGGGGCGAGGTGGGCGCGCACGGCGACCGGCCCGACCCCCGGGCCACCGCCGCCGTGGGGGATGCAGAAGGTCTTGTGGAGGTTGAGGTGGGAGACGTCGCCGCCGAACTCACCCGGCCGGGCGTAGCCGAGCAGCGCGTTGAGGTTGGCGCCGTCGACATAGACCTGGCCGCCGTGGTCGTGGACGATCTTGCACAGGTCGGAGATCGTGTCCTCGTAGGCACCGTGGGTCGAGGGGTAGGTGACCATGATCGCCGCCAGCGTGTCGGCGTGCTGGTCGCACGTGGCCAGCAGGTCGTCGAGGTCGACCGAACCGTCGTCCGAGGCCTTCACCACGACGACCTTCATGCCGGCCATCACGGCGGAGGCCGCGTTGGTGCCGTGTGCCGACGACGGGATCAGGCAGATGTTGCGCTGGGTGTCGCTGTTGGCGAGGTGCCTGTTCGCCTCGTGGTAGGCACGGATCGCTAGCAGTCCGGCGAGCTCCCCCTGCGAGCCGGCGTTGGGCTGCACGGAGACCTTGTCGTAGCCGGTGACCTCGGCGAGCCAACCCTCGAGGTCCTCGACGAGCTCCCGATAGCCGGTCGCGTCCTGGGCGGGGGCGAAGGGGTGCAGGTCGGCGAAGCCGGGCAGGCTGATCGGCTCCATCTCGGTCGTGGCGTTGAGCTTCATCGTGCACGAACCCAGCGGGATCATGCCGCGGTCGAGGGCGTAGTCCCGCGAGGAGAGCCGGTGGAGGTAGCGCAGCATCTGGGTCTCGCTGTGGTGGGAGTTGAAGACCTCGTGGGTCAGGAACTCCGTGGTCCGGTGCAGCGCTTCGGGCAGCCCTGACGCAGCGTCGTCGGCGCCCGTCGGCACACCGAAGGCACGCACCACCGCGGCGACCGTCGCCGGGCCGGTGCGCTCCGAGGTGGACAGGCCCACGCGGTCGGCGTCGATCAGCCGCAGGTGCAGCCCGACCGTGCGCGCGGCTGCCACCACCTCCGCGGCGCGGCCCGGGACCGCCACCGTGAGGGTGTCGAACCAGGTCTCGTTGACGACCTCCACTCCCCCGGCGCGCAGCGCCCCTGCGATCCGGTTGGCGTGCTCGTGCGTGCGCCGGGCGATGCGCCGTAGGCCGTCGGGTCCGTGGTAGACGGCGTACATCGAGGCGACCACCGCCAGCAGGACCTGGGCGGTGCAGATGTTGGACGTGGCCTTGTCGCGGCGGATGTGCTGCTCACGGGTCTGCAGGGCGAGGCGGTAGGCCGGTCGGCCCTCGGCGTCGACCGAGACCCCGACCAGACGCCCCGGCAGGTGCCGCTCGAGTCCGGCCGAGACCGACATGAAGCCGGCGTGCGGCCCGCCGTAGAAGAGGGGTACGCCGAAGCGCTGGGACGAGCCGACGACCACGTCCGCTCCGAACGTGCCGGGTGCCTCGAGCAGGGTGAGGGCCAGGATGTCGGCGGCCACGACCGCGAGCGCGCCGCGCTCGTGGGCCGCGTCGATGACCGGACGCGGATCCGCCACCGCACCCGAGGCGCCGGGATACTGGAGCAGGACGCCCGACAGCTCGCCGTCAGGGAGCCCCTCGGTCAGGTCGGCCACGACGACCTCGATCCCCATGCCCTCGGCACGGGTCCGCACGACCTCGATGGTCTGGGGCAGGGCGTCGGCGTCGATGACGAAGGGGCCCGTCGCATTGCGCTGCGCGCGGCGCACGAGCGTCATCGCCTCAGCCGCCGCGGTGCCCTCGTCGAGCAGGGACGCGTTGGCGGTCGGCAGCCCGGTGAGATCGGCGACGACGGTCTGGAAGTTGATCAGCGCCTCGAGGCGACCCTGCGAGACCTCCGGCTGGTAGGGGGTGTAGGCGGTGTACCAGGAGGGGTCCTCCAGCACGTTGCGCCGGATGACCGACGGCGTGATCGTCGCGTGGTAGCCCAGGCCGATCATCGCCTCGGCAGGCCGGTTCTGAGAGGCCAGTGTGCGCAGCGCGCGGGCGGTGGACTCCTCGTCCAGCGGCTCGGGCAGGTCGAGCCCGGCGACCATGCGGATCCCGTCGGGGATCGCGGCCGCCATCAGCGACTCGAGGGACTCGTGCCCCACCGCCTGCAGCATGCGTGCGACGTCGGCGTCGTCCGGTCCGATGTGTCGGGCGACGAACTCGCCCATCGTCCTGTTCGACGCGACGGGTGACTCGCTGGTGGTCGCGTTGCTGGGGGCTGCATCGCTGGTGGAGGTGGCGTCCGGCACGTGGGCTCCCTGAGGTCGCATCACTTGACCTCCCCCTCTGTCGGCCCGGTGGCCTTCAGAGTGCCAGCCCATGCGGTCCGGGGGCCTGAGAGGTTCCGGGGAGGAATTGCCCCTTCGGCGCACCGCACCGGTCGTGCTCGACCGGCCAGATGACTCTCCCGCATGGGATGTCAGCGGTGGGAAGTCTAACGCCAGCATCCCCACAATGAACGAGGCCGCCCGGTGTGCGGGCGGCCTCGTCGGAGAGTCAGGGTGCTGGGCGGTGCTCAGCCCGTCTGGCGGGCCGCGCGTCGCAGGGCCAGTTCGTCGCCGGCGACCGAGGCTGCGGGCTCCTCGGCGGTGCGCTCGCTCGGCAGCTCGGCGAGCGTGCCCTCGATCTCGCGCCACACGCCCCCGATGGCGATGCCGAACACGCCCTGCCCACCCTGGAGCAGGTCGATGACCTCGTCGTTGCTGGTGCACTCGTAGACCGAGGCGCCGTCGCTCATCAGGGTGACGCGGGTCAGGTCGTCGGTGCCGCGCTCACGCAGGTGGGCGGTGGCGGTGCGGATCTGCTGCAGCGAGATGCCGGCGTCGAGCAGTCGCTTGACGACCTTGAGGATCAAGATGTCGCGGAAGGAGTAGAGGCGCTGCGAGCCGGACCCGGCGGCACCGCGCACGCTGGGCTCCACGAGCCCGGTGCGGGCCCAGTAGTCGAGCTGGCGATAGGTGATGCCGGCGGCGCTGCACGCGGTCGGGCCGCGGTAGCCGGTGTCGCTGGGAAGCGTCGAGACGTCGTCGGCGAAGAGCAGACCCTGCTCCTCGGCGAGCTCTGCCGCCTCGGAGGCAGCCTTGGCCCTGGCGACGTCCGCGCCCTTGTCGTTCTCGTTGGCACCCACAGCAGACCCTCCAGGTCAGTTCCTCCGCTGAGCAGTAACTCCGGGGGAAGGGCCCGCGCGATGTCGGTGGAGCTGACAACAACAGCGGTGGAGTTACAACAGAGACAGTTCAAGGTAAGCCCGGGAGTTCGGGTTGTCCATCCACGCGGCGGCGTGTCGCAACCCTCAACCTCAGGTTGAGGGTCAGCGTTACGGGTGGTGCTAGGGAGACTCGAAGTCGTCCGGCGACACATGGTCGAGGAACTCGCGGAACCGTTCCACCTCGTCCTCCTGCTCGGCCGGGACGGCCAGGCCGGCCTCTTCGAGCACCGCTTCCGCGCAGACGATGCGGGTGCCGGTGCGCAGGGCGAGGGCGATCGAGTCGGACGGCCGGGCACCGACCTCGACGCCACCGTCGAAGACCAGCTGGGCGAAGAACACGCCGTCCTGCATGTCCACGATCCGCACCTCGTCGAGGCGCTGGCCGGTGGCCGCGAGGACGTCGCGCATCAGGTCGTGCGTCAGCGGCCGCGGCGGAGTGACCCCCTGCTGGGCGAAGGCGATGGCGGTGGCCTCCACCGCTCCGATCCAGATCGGGAGATAGCGCTCCCCCGTCACCTCGCGCAGCAGCACGATGGGCTGGTTGGAGGGCATCTCGACGCGGACTCCCACGACGTCCATTTCGCGCATGACCCCACCCTACTCAGGTGTCCTGATCCGCCCGGGAGGGGTTCAGCCCCGGTCGAGACCGACCTTGACGAGGGTCGCGTGCAGCCGCACGGAGAGCGCGGCGATCTCGGACGTCGCGTCGTCGGCGCGCCCGCGGGCTGCCGCGTCCCGGCCACGCGCCAGGGGGGCGACGACCTGCTGGACCAGGCCGACCTCGCGGTCCGCGGCGTTCTTGAACGCTCGCAGGTGCCGGGGCTCGAAGCCGAAGCCCGCCAGCTCCCGGGCGGTCTGGGCGACCACCAGGGCGTCGCTGTCGAAGTGCCCCGTGCCGGTGCGCGCGCTGATCAGGCCGAACTGCTCGAGCTGGGAGAGGAGGTCCTCCGAGATGTCCGCGACCTTGATCAGCTCGCGCCGCGAGAGACGCAGGTCGCTGGAGCGCCGGAACGACTCCGGGCTGGGGAGCCCGTCGGCACTCAGGGCGACCTTCGGCACGGTCGGCACGACGGAGTCGATCGCCGGCGGCTCGAGCCCGCGGTCGATGGCGTCGAGGTGATCGCCGATGACCTTCAGCGGCAGGTAGTGGTCGCGCTGCATCAGCAGGATGTAGCGCAACCGGGCGACGTCATCGCCGGAGAACTTGCGATAGCCGGCGGCCGTGCGCTCGGGCTTGACGAGCCCCTGGTCCTCGAGGAACCGGATCTTCGGGATCGTCACCCCGGGAAAGTCGTCGCGGAGCTGGTCGAGGACCTGCCCGATGTTGTAGCGGGCGCCACGACTCGATGCCGAGGGCGTCGAGGCACTCACGGATCAGCTGACCGGGTGGGAGGAGAAGAACACCAGCCGGTACTTGCCGATCTGCACCTCGTCGGCGTCGTTGAGCTCGACGGAGTCGATCCGGTCGCGGTTGACGTAGGTGCCGTTGAGGCTCCCCACGTCACTGACGGTGTAGCCGGCGCCGGAGCGGCGGAACTCCGCGTGTCGACGCGAGACGGTCACGTCGTCGAGGAAGATCTCGCTGTCCGGGTGCCGGCCGGCGCCCACCACGTCGGTGTCGAGCAGGAACCGGCTGCCCGCGCTCGGGCCGCGCTGCACGACCAGCAGTGCGTGACCCTCGGGGAGGGCGTCCACCGCCGCGGCGTCGACCGGGCTCAGCTGGCGGTCGGACGACTCTCTCGCGTCCGGGACGCCGAAGGTGATCGTCGCTGTGGACTCCACCTGGCTCGCGCCGGTGTCGCCCCCGGCGAGCAGCTTCGCGCCGCACTGGGCGCAGAAGCGGGCATCGTCAGGGTTCTGCTGGCCACAGGAGGTGCAGAACGGCATGGAAAGCTCCTCGAGGGATCGACGCTCAACCCTCATCCGAGGGGTGAGGTTGACGGTTGCTCCGAACCTATCAGCCTCGTGATGAGGCCGAGAGGTCAATCATGACTCGCCCCGGCACGCGGCCGGGACCACGCCCGGGATCCGGGTCAGCCGTCGAGGCTGGCCTGGTAGGCGGCGGCGTCCATCAGGCCCTCGACCTGTTCGGCGTCGGGCACGCTGACCTCGAACAGCCAACCGGCCTCGTAGGGGTCGCTGTTGACCAGCTCCGGGGTCTGGTCGAGCGCGCCGTTGGTGGCCACGACCTCACCGGTGACCGGCGCGTAGATGTCGCTGACCGACTTGGTCGACTCCAGCTCCCCGCAGGTGTCCCCGGCGGTGACGGTGTCGCCGACCTGTGGGAGCGAGACGTAGACGATGTCCCCGAGCGCGTCCTGCGCGAACTCGGTGATGCCCACCCGGACCGAGCCGGCGGCGCCGCCGGGGGTGCGCACCCACTCGTGCTCACTGGTGTACTTCAGGTTCTCCGGATACACGTCGGGCTCCTCGTGGTGCAGTGGTCTGGGGACTGCCCGGCAGGCTACTGGCCCGAGCCGAGCTCCGCATACTCAGGTCGGGGCGCTTGTCTCACGGTCGTGATCTCCACCGACTCCAGGTCCTCGATGGTGACGGTGGCGCCGTCGAGCGTCTGGAGCGTCTCGACCGGACCCGTCGAGAAGGTCAGCGCGGTCCGGAGGATGTGCGGGTCGCCGATCACGTCGAGGACGTAGGGCGGCTCCAGCAGCTGGTCGTCGAGCTCGATGCCGCCCACCGCGTTGTCGAAGGAGCTGTCCGCCCCGAGGCGGATGGAGTCGTTGAACTCCATCGCCTCCGCGCCGGCGGTGCGCAGCTCCTGGATGGTGTCGAGCAGGGAGCCGACGCTCACCCGGCTCGTCGACTCCGTGATGGTCACCCGCAGGCCCTGGCCGGTCACCGGCACCAGCCCGGCGATGATGTTGAGGGTCTTGACCCGCTGCTCGGCCTCGTCGAGGGCCGCAGCCCTCGCCTGGCTCTCGTCGCGGAGCTCCTCGCGGCGCGCCTCCAGCCGGTCGACCTCACGGCGCGCGCGTTCGGCGGTGCCGGTGAGGCCGTCGAGCACCTGGATCAGGTCGCTCTCGCGGACACCGGCGTAGGTGTCGTTGGCGTCGGTGTCACGCACCTGCACCACGAACGCGAAGCCCAGCGCGGCCAGCAGGACCGCGACCACCGCCTGACGGCGCGAGGGCCGCGTGAGGGCGGAGCGAAGTCGGTCGCGCCCCGGGTCCTGCTCGGGCGTCGGGTCAGGCATGGAACACGTGCCTGCGGATCGCTGCGACGTTGGAGAAGATCCGGATGCCGAGCACCACCACGACGCCGGTCGTCAGCTGCGCGCCGACCCCGAGCTGGTCGCCGAGGTAGACGATCGCAGCGGCGATGACGACGTTGCTGACGAACGACACCACGAAGACCTTGTCGTCGAAGATGCCGTCGAGGTAGGCGCGCAGACCACCGAAGACGGCGTCGAGAGCAGCCACCACCGCGATGGGCAGGTAGTTCTGCAGGCTCAACGGCACATCGGGCGCGAACACGAGCCCGGCGAGGATGCCGATGAGCAGTCCGAGGGCGGCAATCACGGCGCGCTCCCCTCTCCTTCAGGTACGCCGTCCGGGTCGGCGTTGAGCTCGATCACATCACGCAATGGCCGCTCGGGCGCAGCCGGCAGGCGGATGTCGTCCACATTCTCGGACGTGTAGTCGAACCCCAGACCGTTGACCAGCGCGAACCACTCCTGTCCCTCGAAGGTCTGGAGCAGACGCGCCTGCAGTGTCCGGTTGTCGCCGATCACCGACACGACGTAGGGCGCGTTGACCGGTCGTCCGTTGACGTGGATCGCACGATTGGTGTTGCGGATCCCGCCCAGGGCGTTGATCCGCTGGTCGTTGATGGCGATGGCCTCCGCGCCGGCCTCCCACAACCCGTCGACCAGGATGGCCAGGTCCTCGTCGCGGATCTCGCTGTTGACCTCGGCGCCGGGGCGGTTGTCGACAGTGATCCGCACGCCCGGACCGTGGACCCCGGCATAGCCGGTGTTGAGCTCGGCGCGCCGCACCCGGGACTGGATGTCGTCGATCTGCCCCTGCCGCACCGTGCTGCTGCTGGCCGCCGCCTGGTTGGACGTCGTCAGCTCGGCCACCTGGCTCTGCAGCTCGCGCAGGTCGCCGCGACGGGAGTCGATCTGCTCGATCAGCGCAGCCCGGCTCAGCTCGTTGACCTCGGCCTCGCGGTCGGTCTGGACCGCGACGATCGCGGCAAGCACCCCCAGGGTGGCCACTGCCACCAGGCTCGCCCAGTGCAGGCGCCCGGCGCGGGCCGGCCCCTCCCCCGCAGCTTCGCGACTGCGCGCCACGTGGGCGTAGTCCTCATCCATCGACCGGGCCGTGATCAGCGTCAGCAGCGGCGTGGTCACGTGCTCGGGGAGAGGGCGCTCCGGCAGCTCGTGCTGGCGCCGGCGCTCGGGAGTCTCAACCATGGTCGGTCGCAGGCGACGTACGGCGAGGCGTCTCACGCAGGAGCGTGCGCACCTGCCAGGCATAGAGCACCCCGGCCCACCAGTAGAGGCCGATCCCCCACCACGCGAAGGCCCAGCCGAAGTTGCGGGCCAAGGTGGCGACGATGCCCGTGCCCTCGCCCAGCAGGATCAGCGGGAAGGCGTAGAGCAGGTTGAAGGTGGCGGCCTTGCCGAGGAAGTGGACCGGCAGCGCCGAGAAGCCGCGCGTGCGCAGGATCGGCACCAGTCCCCACAGCAAGAGGTCGCGCAGCGGCAGGGCGATCGCCACCCACCACGGGATGATGTCGCGCAGGTAGAGGCCGATCACGACCGCGAGGATGTAGAGACGGTCGGCCACCGGGTCGAGGATCTCGCCGAGCTTGGAGAACTGGTCCAGGCGGCGGGCGAGCCAGCCGTCGAGGTAGTCGGTGAACCCGGCCACCATCAGCACCACGAGAGCGGCCGCGTCGGCCTCGGGCCCCAGGACGAGCCACAGGAACACGGGCACGCCCGCCAGCCGCACCACACTGATGATGTTGGGCACGGTCCAGATGCGGGTCTCCTCGTCGGACACGGTCAGACCCTATCCACGGGTCACGAGGCGTCGACGGTGGACACGTCGTGGTGGGCCGCGTCGCGGATCTCGCCCACCAGCTCCTCGAGGACGTCCTCGAGGGTGACGAGGCCGACGACGGCTCCGTCGCGCTGCACGACGCGGGCCATGTGGGCGCCCTTGACCTGCAGGCTCTCGAGCGCGTCGTGGAGCAGGTCGTCGGGGTGGATCGACGCGAACGGACGGATCCACTTGTCCTCGATGACCCGCGAACGCTTGTGCTCGTCGGTCTCGAGGGCGTCCTTGATGTGGAGGTAGCCGAGCAGGGTGCCGTCGGCTGCGGCGACCGGAAAGCGGCTGAATCCCGTGGCGGCGCACAGGGCCTCGACGTCGGCCACCGTCGAGCCGGGTGCCACGGTCTCCAGCGTGTCAGGAGTCATCAGGATCGACGCGACGGACTTCTCGGTGAAGCCGAGCGCGCCCGCCAGCCGGTCGTACTCCTCGGCCTCGATCAGGCCCTCCCCGCGCGACTCCTCGACCAGCGCGGCGACCTCCTCGCGCGTGAAGCTCGAGTGCACCTCGTCCTTGGGCTCGATCCTGAGCAGCCGCAGCACGCCGTTGGCCACCATGTTCATCACCGCGATCACCGGGCGCAGCACGGTGACGATCACCATCATCGGCGGGCTCAGCACCATGGCCGCACGGTCGGCACCGGCGAGCGCGATGTTCTTGGGCACCATCTCGCCGAGCACCACGTGGAGGTAGACGACGATCGACATCGCCACGACGAACGACACCGGGTGCAGCAGGTTGTCGGGGAGGTGGGCCTGGTGGAGGACCGGCTCGAGCAGGTGGGCCACCGCGGGCTCGCCGATCGCACCGAGACCGAGCGAGCAGACGGTGATGCCGAGCTGGGCCCCCGCCATCACGAGCGAGACGTTCTCCATCGCCAGCAGCGTCGTGCGGGCTGCTCGCGAGCCCTCCTGGGCCCGAGGCTCGATCTGGCTGCGCCGGGCAGCCAGCAGGGCGAACTCCGCGCCCACGAAGAAGGCATTGAGGACCAGCAGAACGACGGCCAGGCCCACGCCGAAGAAGTCACCGCCCATCGTCGGCCCCCAGGACGTCGCTCGAGACGACACGCAGGTCGAGGCGGTCGATGCGCAGCCCCTCCATCCGCTCCACGGTGAGGGTGACCAGTCGCTCGCGCGGCTCGTGGGGGTCCGAACGGTCGGGCACGGGGACCTCGATCCGGTCACCCGGCTCGGGGATCTTGCCCAGCTCGCGCATCACCAGCCCGGCGACGGTGTCGTAGTCCTCGTGGTCGGGCAGCTCGACGTCGGTGGCATCCTCCACCTCGTCGGGCCGCAGCAGGCCGGACAGCGTCCAGCTGCCGTCGCGGCGCTGCCGGATCCGGGCTCCGAGACGGTCGTGCTCGTCGGAGATGTCCCCGACGATCTCCTCGACCACGTCCTCCAGCGTCACGATGCCCGCGTGGCCGCCGTACTCGTCGAGCACGATGGCCATCTGGAAGCCGTCCTGGCGCAGCAGCGCGAGGAGCGGGTCGAGCCGGAGGCTGTCCGGCACGACGACGGGGCGCACCATGACGTGCTTGATACGGGTCGTCGCCCGCTCGTGCACCGGGACCGCGACGGCGTGCTTGACGTGGACGGTGCCCACGACGGTGTCCTCGGCGTCGAGCACCGGGAACCGGGAGTGGCCGGTCTGGCGGGCCAGCTCGATGACCGAGGAGACCCGGTCCCCCTCCTCCACGGTGGTGGTGCGCACACGCGGGGTCATGATCTCGCCGGCGGTGCGCGAGCCGAACTCCACGGAGCGCTCCATCAGCTCGGCGGTCTCGGCGTCGAGGGTGCCCTGGTCGGCGGAGCGCTGCACGAGGGACGCGAGCTCCTGCGAGCTGCGCGCCGAGCGCAGCTCCTCCTGCGGCTCGACGCCCAGGCGCCGCACGATCATGTTGGCGGAGCCGTTGAGGGCCCGGATCGGTCCGCGGCTCAGCGCGGTGAACCCGCGCATGAAGCCCTGGGTGGTGCGCGCGGTCTGCAACGGGCGGGCGATGGCGATGTTCTTGGGCACCATCTCGCCGAAGATCATCGTCACCACGGTGCCGACCGCCAGGCCGAGGCCCAGCGAGAGGGGTGTGACCACGCCTTCGGGCAGACCCGCGGACGCCAGCGGACCGTCGATGAGGTCGGAGATCGCCGGTTCGGCGAGGAAGCCGATGGCCAGGTTGGTCACGGTGATGCCGACCTGGGCGCCGGAGAGCTGCGTCGAGAGCGAGCGCAGGGCCAGCTGGACGCCTCGCGCACCCTCGTCGCCCTCGGCGGCGGCACGGTCGACGCTCGGGCGGTCGACGGTGACGAAGGAGAACTCGGCCGCGACGAACAGTCCGCACGCGGCCACGAGCGCCAGCGAGACGAGCAGCAACAGCAACGGGGTCACGACACGCACCCGGTGATCAGTGCGGTCGTGCGGGGACTTTGACTCTCGTCCATGGTCGGCGCGGGGGTTCCTTGTCTCGGCGTCGGCGAAGCCTCAGACTACCGGTCCCGCACTGGTTGACCACACTCGTCGTGTCGCTTTGGGGACGGGCACCCCTCGCCCCTACTCTGGCCCCACATCGGGGCGCGTCAGCAGGACCCTCCGGGCCCTGACAGGAATGGCGCAGATGCGAGCGTGGGCGCAGACGATCACTGCGGCACTGCTCATCGTGCTCGTCGCCACCCTCGCGACCGTCACCGCCACCGGCGGGACGGGCCGCGCCGACTCGGTGCGCATGGTGCAGACCACGCAGAACCCCACGCCGGGACTGCAGCCGGCCACGGGCGACGAGGGCCGTCCCAACGTCGTCTTCGTCCTCACCGACGACATGCGCGACGACGACCTGGACCACATGCCGATCACCCGGCGGCTCGTGGCCGACGAGGGGATGGAGTTCACCGACGCGATCTCCCCGCACCCCCTGTGCTGCCCGGCCAGGGCACAGCTGGCCACGGGCCAGTACGCCCAGAACAACGGAGTGCAGCACAACCGTGGGGTGCACGGCGGGTTCCCGGCGCTCGACCCGACCCGGGAGGCGAGCTCGTGGTTCCGCGACAGCGGCTACCGGACGGGGTTCGTCGGCAAGTTCCTCAACGGCTACGGCCCCCACGACGTACGTCCCTCGGGCTGGTCGCGCTGGGACGCGCTGACCCGCGGCGTCTACGACTACGTCGACTTCTCCATGACCGGTGACGGTGCGCCGCACCGTTACACCGACAGCTACATCACCTCCGTCATCGAGAACCACACCAACCGCGCCGTCGCCGACTTCGCCTCCTCCGGCGACCCGTTCGTGGTCTACGCCTGGCACCTCGCGCCGCACTACCGGATCAGTCCCGAGGGCGGCCGCGGCCTGCCACCGGCGGCCCCGCAGGACCGCAACCTGTTCACCGACACGCGCCCCTCGTCGTTCGACGACCCGGCCTTCGACGAGGCCGACGTGCGCGACCAGCCGGCCTACCTCCGCAACCTCCCCCCGGTCTCTCGTGCCGAGGTCAGCGCCGAGAACACGGCCCGCCTGCGGTCCCTGCAGGCGGTCGACCGCGCCGTCGGCTCGCTGGTCGAGACGCTCGACGCCCAGGGCGTCCTCGACAGCACCTACATCGTCTTCTCCTCCGACAACGGCTACTCCCTCGGCGAGCACCGCTTCGTCGGCAAGGACGTGCTGACCGACGAGGCGCTGCAGGTGCCGCTCCTGGTGCGCGGACCCGGGATCGCCTCCGGCTCCACCTCGGACCTGCCGGTCACCCTGGTCGACCTCCCGGCGACGTTCGCCGCGCTCACGGGAGTCACCCCCGGCTGGCAGGTCGACGGCACGTCGCTCCTGCCGACCCTGCTCGGCGGCGACCAGCCCTTCCGCGACACCACGCTGATCCAGACCGGTCGCACGCTCGGGGACGGCTGGTCGCACCGCGGCGTACGCACAGAGCGCTACCTCTACGGCACCGACGGTGCGAGCGCTTTCCTCTACGACCGGCTCGTCGACCCCGCTGAGATGGTGAACCTGATCGACGATCCGGCCTACGCCGCCGTGCAGGCGATGCTCGAGCTGCGGCGCGCCGAGCTCGTCGACTGTGCGGGCTGGACCTGCAACCAGGTGTTCGGCCCCGTGCCCGAACCGTCGTCCTGAACGGTCGCACCGCGAGCCGAGCTCGTCATCAACTCGTCATCAACTGGTCATCATCACGCTGCCTGACTAGTCCGGCTGGCCTCAGTTCTTGCCATTTTCATGGTCTCTGCTAGCCACGCACGAACGGCGGGAGGAGACTTCGGTTGGGCTCGGGGTGCTCTAGCAGTGGGGGTGGGGAATGTCGAAGATCTTGGCTGTCGACGACGAGGAACGCGTCCTGACGTTCTTGTCGCGCTGTCTGGGCGGTGAGGGGCACCAGGTCCTGACAGCCACCAACGGTCGGTCAGCACTCGAGGTGCTCGACCGCGAGGAGGTCGATCTCGTCCTCCTCGACCTGGTCATGCCTCAGATCAGTGGGCTGCAGCTGCTCAGCATCCTTCGCGGCCGGGAGGCCTCCCCTCCGGTGATCGTGCTGTCTGCCGTCTCCGACGTGAGCGCGCGTGTGCAGGCCCTCGACCGCGGAGCCGTCGACTTCGTGGGCAAGCCGTTCCACATGGTGGAGCTCATCGCGCGGATCCGCCGCCACACCGTGGTCGTGCCACACCAGCGCCTGGCACCGGGCGCGGACCAGCGCTATCTCGAGGCCGGGGGTGTCCGGCTCGACCTCGACCGACGTCGGGCGCGGGTGGATGGACAAGATGTGGTGCTGAGCCCCCGGGAGTTCTCGCTCCTGGCCCACCTGATGCACCGGGCCGGCGACGTGTGCCGGCGCGATGAGTTGCTCCACGACGTGTGGGGCCTGGCCTTCGACCCCGGCAGCAACGTGGTCGAGGTCTGCATGCGCCGGATCAGGCACAAGCTGGCGGACCCGCCCATCGAGACCGTGCGCGGAGTGGGGTACTGCTTCTATGCAGTTTGAGGGGGTCATCGGACGACGCAGCCTGTTCGTCCCGTGGCTCGTCTTCGCGCTCCTCTGCGTGTCGACCATGGTCACCTTCCCCGGCGGGGAGACCATTCCGTTCCACCTGGGCTGGGTCGCCCTGGGGGTGGTCTACGGCCTCAATCCGTGGCCCCTGCGCTGGGCCATCGGCGCCGTCGCGGGATACGCCGTGGTCTCCGGACTGGTGATGCTCAGCCGGGCCTCGTCGGATGTCATCGCCTTCGAGGAGACCTCCGAGATTCCGTTGATGTGTCTGCTGGTGCTCCTCATGATCTGGCACGTCAGTCGCCGCCAGTCGGCGCTGGCCGCCCTCGACCTTCTTCGGCGTCAGGAGCGAAGTCGCGCCCACGGTCGCGAGCACATGGCCAGACTCATCTCCCACGAGATCAAGACGACGCTGACAGTCGCCGGTGGCTACGTCGACCTCGTTCTCGCGCGCGAGGACGTTGCGGCGAGCCGCGCGGACCTCGAAGTGGCCAGGGACGAGCTGCACCGGTTGAGCCGAGCCAGCGATCGACTCCTGAGGATGATGCGGTTGCAGGAGGAGTACGCCGTCAGCCTGGTCGACGTGGACGCCCTGCTGCAGCAGACGCTCGAACGGTGGTCGACGGTCGTCGAGCGGACGTGGGTGCTCGACACGCAGGTCGGCTGGGCACACGCCGCTCCCCATCGGTTCCGCGCGTGCCTGGACACGCTGATCGAGAACTCGTTGAGGTACACGCAGCCGGAGGGCACGATCCGGCTGGTGGGCTTCTGCTTCCGGGGCAACATGTGCATCGGTGTGGCCGACTCCGGGCCGGGGCTGTCCCGCGACCGGGTCCGCGCCATCGACCAGCACGGTCTCGAGCTGATCGACGACGACGCGGACGAGCGCCAGCACTCAGAGGCGGGCCTCGGCCTGAGCATCGTGCAGGAGGTGGTCCGCCAACGCGACGGCCGTCTCGTGGCCGGCCGATCAGCGGAGGGCGGCGCACTGCTCCTCATGGTGATTCCCGTTGATCCCTCGCAGACGGACGGGCACCTGCGGCGGGGACTCGACGGCCACGTCGCCGATGCGGCGCCGTCCGCGATGGCCGACGGCCTGTCGCGCGCGGGGGCCACGACCACCCGGGACTGAGCCGCTGACCGGGTCCGGGCCGCATGGCTCACACGCACGGACCTGCCCGATGCAGACATCACCCTGCCGCTGTCGGATGATGGCACGACGACGACGGAGGGCGGTGGCCATGGATGCACGCAGGGTGTGGGCTGCCCGCGGTCAGCTGGTCCCTGCGGTGCTGCTGGCCGTCGGCTCAGCCGCCGCCTTCCTCGCGGACTACCTCGTGACCGTGCGCACCACGCAGGGTCGCGAGTTCGGCGATGCGTCGCTGCGCGGGGCACTCCTCATCGAGGACGGTGTGGCCCCGGCCGTCGACGCCGTGCTGGGCGTGGTGTCGGTGGCGACGCTGCTGGGCGGACTCGCCCTCATCGCGATGATCGCCCTGGTGCGATTGCGCCGGATTGCCGGACTGGCGGCGGTCGGACTGCTCGTCGCGGCCAACGGGGCCACCTGGCTGCTGAAGACCCAGCTGCTGTCCCGGCCCGATCTGGGCCTGAGTGAGGTCACCCCCGCCACTCACAACAGCCTGCCCAGTGGCCACACCACTGCGGTCTTCTCGGTGGTGGTCGCCCTGATGATCGTCGCGCCCGTGCGCATGCGGCGCCCGCTGGCTCTCGTCGGCGGTGGGATCGCGGTGCTGACCGGGGTGGCGACGATGACCGCAGGGTGGCATCGGGCCGGCGACTCGATCGCGGCGTTCCTCAACGTCGGGTTCTGGGCAGGGGTCGCCTCCGTCGTGATGGTCCTCTGGGCCGGGGCGACGTCCCCCGAGTCAGCGGCGCGCCCCCTGTCGCCTCCATGGCGCCGACGCCTGATGCTGACCGTGCTGGCCTCGACCGGTGCCAGCGTGTGCCTCGTCCTCGCCCTGGTGGTCGCCACGTCGCTGCGGTTCAGCTCGGCAGGTGCCGCGATGGCGTTCCTGGCCGGCGGGCTGCTCATCCTGTCGGCCGCGGCCTCCGTGCTGGTTGCCCACCTGCTCGTCCTCGACCGCAGCACGTTCACCTCCTGATGTCCTGAGACGACGACAGGGACCTCACGCAATGGCGCGGCGGACGAGGAGGGCATCGATGGTCGCTCCTCCGGTGAAGACGAAGCTGCTCGTGCCCAGGCCGCGCCGCAAGGTCGTGCCACGCCCCCGACTGGCCGACCTGCTGCGGCGCGGGTCGCACGGCCCCGTCACGCTGGTGTCCGCGCCCGCAGGATTCGGCAAGACCACCCTCCTGGCGTCGTGGTTCGCCCTCGCCGAGGACACCTCGGACGACGACCACGTCGTCGCCTGGGTGTCCCTGGACGAGCGTGACCGCGAGCCCACGTCGTTCTGGACCTACGTCCTCCTCTCCCTCGAACGTGCCGTACCGGGCTCCGGCGCAGGGGCACTCACCCTCCTCCGGTCCGGGCAGGCGTCGGTGGAGACCGTCCTCGCCGGCGTGGTGAACGAGCTGAGTGTTCATCCGGGCGAGGTCACGCTCGTCCTCGACGACTACCACCTCGCCGAGGGCGTCGAGGTCGCAGCCGGGATGACGTTCCTCGTCGAGCACCTGCCGCCGCAGCTCCGGCTCGTCATCGGCACCCGGGCCGATCCCGCGCTGCCACTGTCCCGGTTGAGGGCTCGCGGGGCGCTGACCGAGATTCGCGCGAGCGACCTTCGCTTCACCCTCGACGAGGTGTCCACCTATCTCAACGACCTCAACGGCCTGGACCTGACGGACGCGGACCTCGCGGCGCTCGAGGTGCGCACGGAGGGATGGGTCGCCGCGCTCCAGCTGGCGGCGCTCTCGCTGGGCGACCGCGAGGACCGCACCGGCTTCATCGCCGGATTTGCGGGCGACGACCGATTCGTCGTCGACTACCTCGTCGAGGAGGTCCTCGGTCGGCAGCCCGACGACGTACGTCGCTTCCTGCTCGACACCGCGATCCTGGACCGGCTCACCGGGCCGCTGTGCGACGTGGTCAGCCCCCTGCCCGAGCGATCGGTCGCGCGCAGCGGCAGGGCGATGCTCGTGGCACTGGAAAGGTCGAACCTGTTCCTCGTCCCTCTCGACGACCGCCGCAGCTGGTATCGCTACCACCATCTCTTCGGAGACGTCCTGCTCGCGCACCTGCTCGACGAACGGCCAGGGGAGGTCTCGGTCCTCCACCGGCGAGCCGCCGACTGGCACGCCGCAGCAGGGCACACCGAAGCCGCGGTCCGGCACGCGCTGGCGGCCGGGGACTCCGCACGGGCGGCGGACCTGATCGAGCTGAGCTTCCGGGCGCTGGGTCGCGAGCGGCGCGAGGATCTCCTCCGTCGGTGGGCCCACGAGCTGCCCGACGACATCGTCCGGGACCGCCCCGTGCTCGGCCTTGCGCTCATCGGCGGGCTGATGGCCAGCAACGAGTTCGGCGGGGTCGACCTGCGCCTGGACCGCGTCGAACGGTTGCTCACGGAGCCGGCCGCAGAGGTGGTCGTCGCCAACCCGGATGAACTCCCCCGCCTGCCCGCGACCGTGACGATGTACCGGGCCGCACTCGCCCTCGTCCATGGCGACCCTGCCGGTGCCATCTCCCGGGCACAGCAGGCGATTCACGCCGCGGTGACGGGTGACGACCAGGTTGTCGGCGCTGCCGCCGCGCTGTCCGGTCTGGCCTCGTGGACCACCGGAGACCTCGGCTCGGCCCACGCCAGCTATGCCACCGCCATCCCGGCTCTGACCCGCGCCGGACACGTCGCCGACGTGCTGGGCTGCTCGATCGCGAAGGCCGACATGGAGCTCAGGATGGGCCGCCTGCGCGACGCCGAGCACACGTTCAGCCACGCGCTCGTGCTCGTCGAGGCGAGCACCCCGGCCGGGGCGGCGGTCACTCGCGGCACCGCAGACATGCTCGTCGGGTTGAGCCGGGTGGCCTGGCACCGCAGCGACCTGGCCAGCATGGCCGCCCATCTACGCCGCTCGGACGAGCTGGGCGAGGCGGCATCGCTCGCCCAGAACCCCTACCGCTGGCGGGTCGCGATGGCCAGGCTGCGGGCGGCAGAAGGTGATCTGCCGACAGCGCTGGAGCTCCTCGAGGACGCCGAGCGGGTCTACGTGGGCGACTACTCGCCCAACGTCCAGCCGGTCCACGCCACCCGCGCCCGCGTGCTCGTCGCTCGTGGCGACCTCGCCGAGGCTCGCCGCTGGGCCCGCCAGCACCACCTGGCACCCGACGACGAGCTCTCCTACCTGCGTGAGCACGAGCACGTGACGCTCGTCCAGCTCCTGCTCGCGGAGCACACGGCCACCGGCTCGGGGCCATCCCTGCAGGATGCCGCCCACCTCCTGGCCCGGCTGCTGACCGCCGCCGAGAACGGCGGGCGCAGCGGCTCGGTGATCGAGCTCGAGGTGCTCGGCGCCGTCGCCCACCATGCGGCTGGAGCCCGCACCTCCTCGCTCCGCGCCCTGGCCCACGCCGTCGACCTCGCCGAGTCGGACGGGTGGGTCCGAGTCTTCGTCGATGCCGCACCTGGCGGGGCCGAGCTGTTGCGCGAGCTCGCGACCCGCCGGACACCGGGCTCCTACGCACACGAGCTCCTGACTGCGACCGAGCAAGCCCACCGCGTCGCCGCGGCCGGCAGCCTCGCGCGCCAGGCCGCGCCCGTCCTCGAACCCCCTGCGCGCCTCGTCGACGCGTTGAGCGAGCGCGAGCTGGAGGTCCTGCGGCTCCTCGGCTCCGACCTCGACGGCCCGGCGATCGCACGCCAGCTGTTCGTGTCGCTCAACACGGTCCGCACGCACACCAAGCACATCTACACCAAGCTCGGCGTCAACAGCCGGCGCGCTGCCATCAGCAGGGCCCACCAGCTCGGCCTGCTCTCCGGCCCGGGGCGCTCCTGACCGTCGGGGGTCCCGGGTGTCACCACGTCAGTCACATCATGTGGTGACGCCAGGTCCTGCGGCCGACTCCTAGGTTCCCGTCATCCCCGCAACGCTCCTCACCAGCCACCAGGACAGGAACCCGACATGCCCATCACCCCCACCACTCTCACCCGGTCCGCCGGCGTCGCTGCCGTGGCAGCCGGTCTGATCTTCATCGGCGTCCAGATCAACCACCCGCACCTCGACGCCACCTCCATCACCACGACCGAGATGGCGATCCGCAGCTCCCTGAAGGTGCTGATGGCCGCACTGGCCCTGGTGGGCATCACCGGCATGTACCTGAGCCAGGTGCAGAAGATGGGCGCGCTCGGCCTGGTCGGCTACCTGGTGTTCAGCGCCAACTACCTCGCCATCATCAGCACGACGTTCGTGGCGGCCTACGTCCTGCCGACCGTCGCCAGGAGCAACCCGTCGTACGTCAACGACGTCCTCAACACCGCAAGCGGCGGCCACGCGACCGGCGACATCGGGCTGCTGCAGAGCGTGATCGTCGTCCAGGCTGCCCTCTTCCTCGCCGGCGGGCTGGTGTTCGGCATCGCGCTGTATCGGGCGCACGTCCTGACCCGCTGGGCGGCCGCGCTCCTCGCCGTCGGCGGCGTCGTCACCGCCGCGCTCAGCGTGATGCCGGACGCCTTCTACCGGCTGCTGGCCCTCCCGAACGGCATCGCCCTGATCGGGTTGGGCTGCTCGCTCTGGCTCACCAGCCGCACCGACACCACACACTCCGCGACGCTCGACACCCCGGTCGACACCCCGCTCCTCACCACCGCCGGTGCCGAATGACCCCGCGGACCGGACGTTGGGTGCCGGTCGGCCTGGTCGCGCTCGCGGCGATCCCCGTCCTGGCCGGCGCCGCCCGTCTCGTCGAGATCCTCGGTGGGCCGGAGATCATCCCGACGGACCCGCGCTTCGCGGCCTCACCGGTCCCCGTGGTCCTGCACGTCGCGGCAGCCCTCGGCTACGCCCTCCTCGGCGCGTTCCAGTTCTCCCCCGGCATCCGCCGACGTCATCCCGGGTGGCATCGGCGTGCCGGACGGGTCCTGGTCGCGCTCGGTCTCGTGGTCGCCGTCTCGGCCCTGTGGATGACGCTCGTGCTCCCCCGCAAGGAGGGCACCGGCGAGCTGCTCTACGCGTTCCGGCTGCTCGTCGGGTCGGGGATGGCCGCCAGCATCATCCTCGGACTCGCCGCGATCCGACGACGAGACGTCGCCCGGCACCGCGCCTGGATGACCCGGGCCTACGCCCTCGCTCTCGGCGCCGGCACCCAGGCGTTCACCGTCGGGTTCGGCGGGGCCCTCTTCGGTGTCGGCGTCGTCCGCACCGACCTCATGATGGGAGCCGGGTGGGCCATCAACCTCGCCGTCGCGGAGTGGCTCGTCCGCCGCCCCGCCGCCCGGCTGACACTCAGCGCCCGGCCACCCGCAGCCGTGGTGGGCTCACGATGAACGACGCACGACCCGCGTCTCACCCGACCGCCCACTACGAGCTCCGCGTCGACGGGCACCTCGGTGGGCACTGGTCGACCTGGTTCGGCGGCATGACCCTGACCCACTGCGACGACGGCACGACCGTCCTGCGCGGCCCTGTGACCGACCAGGCCGAGCTGCACGGCCTGCTCGCCAAGGTGCGCGACCTCGGCGCGACCCTTCTCTCCGTACACGCCGTCGACCCGCAGCGTGGCCCCAGCTTTCTATCGACAGTGCCGGCCGCCTCGCCTGCGCCGAACTCGGGCTCATGATCACCGCAGCCGGCCTTTCGGCCGAAGAGGCCATCGCTTGCTCGACCCTCGTCGATCTGACCCGCGAGGTCCCCGAGGAAGCTGCTCCCGCGCTTGCCCCCGATCGGGTGACGACGGTTGGCGGAGCCCTTGCTCCTGCCCTGACAGAGACCAGGCCCGACGGTCCCGCCGGAGACCGATCCCTCCTGCCTCTGGACGCAGCGGAGTACGAGAGGGTCGCCGCCACCACACGTGAAGATGTCGAGGTCCTGGCACCCGTCGTCACCGAGGCGACTCAAGGACAAGTGTCCGAATCAGACCCATGCCTCGACGAGGACGTCGCCCGCTGGCAGTCCCCCCACCTGATGGGGCCGAAGCTCACCCTGCTCGGCCCTGTCTCAGCGCGCACCCTGGGCGACCCCCACAAGATGGCTCACCGCCGACCTTTCTACCTCGAACTGCTCGCCTACCTAGCCCTGCGGCCGGGCGGGGCCACCGCTGACGAGATCAGTGATGCGTTCGGGATTCAGCCCGAGCGAGCGCGCAAGGACATCGGCATCCTCCGAGGCTGGCTCGGCGTGGACAAGCGGACCGGCAAGGCCCACCTCCCCAACGCGAGACAGACCCACGTCGCCGGCGAGGGAGCGAGGTACGTCCTCAACGGCGTGGCCACGGATCTCGATCTTTTTCGCCGGCTGCGAACCAGAGGGCAGAGCCGCGGCGAGGCTGGCATCGACGACCTTCGAACGGCGCTCACCTTCGTCACAGGTGAACCCTTCACCGACCTGAGGTCCACCGGGTGGAACTGGCTCTTGGAGTGCGAGCGCCTTGACCACATCATGGCGTGCGCCATCGTCGACACAGCTCACGTTGTGGTGAACCATGCACTGAGCGTCGGCGACTTCGACGTCGCTCGATTCGCAGCAGAGACCGGCTACCTTGCCTCGCCGTACGACGACACGAGCCGACTCGACCTCATCGCAGTCGGCAAGGCGAGTGGCGATGCCGAGGCGGCCGACCAGTTCCTCGCCGAGGGGGTTCTGAACCGCTCCGACGACGATCTCGGGCCCGTCGACGTCCCGGAGCGTTCCACTCAGGTCGTCCGGCAGCGCGTGTGGTCACCCGCGCGATCCAGTTCTGCCGGTTGAGGAGCATCTCGACGCTCCCGACAACGGCGCATGCGCGGAAAGCGTGATGAGGGGTGGCCACGGACACTTGCGGCTACTAGACACTCGATTGCAGGATCGGTGTCTGGCCAGACTCGGTCCAGGTGTCCGGCGGGAGGCTCTTCAAGCGGCTGCCCACCCCAACTGGGTGTGGCTCTCTTCCGGTCTGCAGTCCGTCGGGCACCGTGACGAGGCGTGGCTCGAAAGGGGTCTGCCCAGCTCGTAGTAGCACTGCCCACCTCGTCGTCCCATTGGGTACGAGGCAGAGCAGGAGAAGCGTCATGACGAAGGTGATCATCGGGTTCGATCCCCACAAGCTCTCGGCCACGATCGAGGTCGTCGACCGACACGAGA
>JBBSOR010000038.1:0-31524 GCA_038259535.1 Propionibacteriales bacterium
CTGGTTGGCTGGGTGTGGTGTGGTTTTGGGGTGTAGTCGGCTTCGTTCAGTGCTGCTCTCGTCGTCGGCTCGCGTGTCAGCCGCGCCCTGCCGGGCGTGGGGGGGGGGGCCGGGTGGGGGGGGGGGGGGGGGGGGGGGGGTGGGTTCCTCGATCGGCTCCTGGGGCAGGACGGGGCACTTCCCCTGCCAGGCCCACGGGTAGTCGTCCGAGGCGTGCGCGGCGGGGACGGATGCGCCGAGCAGCACGCCTGCGGTGCAGGCACTCGCCACGGCACCCGCGATCGCTCGGCGTACCAGCGTGCTGCGCGGCCGCATCCCCTTGTTCCCCACGGCGACGACGCTAGGCAGGGTGACCTGCTCGCCGTGGCGTTGTTGCCCAGCCGTGGATGAGACGTACACCACCTCGCGCGGGCCCGCGCCGTCGAGGACGGACCCATGCCGCCGCTGCCGCCGATAGGCTGCCCGGGTGACCGAGATCGAGATCGGCCGTGCCAAGCGCGGTCGCCGCGCCTACTCCTTCGACGACATCGCGATCGTGCCCTCGCGGCGCACCCGCGACCCCGAGGAGGTCAGCACGGCCTGGCAGATCGACGCCTACCGCTTCGACATCCCCGTCCTGGCCGCACCGATGGACTCGGTCATGTCGCCCTCGACGGCGATCGCGCTGGGTCAGATGGGCGGGCTCGGGGTGCTCAACCTCGAGGGCCTCTGGACCCGCTACGACGACCCGACGGGCCTGCTGGAGGAGGTCGCAGGGCTCCAGGGCGCCGATGCCACCCGGCGGATGCAGGAGATCTACACCGAGCCGATCAAGCCCGAGCTGATCACCGCCCGCCTCAAGGAGGTGCGCGCCGCAGGCGTCACGGTCGCCGGTTCCCTCTCGCCGCAGCGCACCAAGGAGCACGTGAAGGCCGTGGTCGACGCCGGCGTCGACATGTTCGTCATCCGCGGCACGACGGTGAGCGCGGAGCACGTGAGCAGCCACGCGGAGCCGCTCAACCTCAAGGAGTTCATCTACGAGCTCGACGTCCCGGTGATCGTCGGGGGCTGCGCCACCTACCAGGCCGCGCTGCACCTCATGCGGACCGGCGCGGCCGGTGTGCTCGTCGGCTTCGGTGGCGGCGCCGCCCACACCACCCGCACCGTCCTCGGCGTCGCGGTGCCGATGGCCAGCGCCGTGGCCGACGTGGCCGCGGCCCGCCGGGACTACCTCGACGAGTCGGGTGGACGCTACGTCCACGTCATCGCCGACGGGTCGATCGGCAGCTCGGGTGACATCGCCAAGGCGATCGCCTGCGGCGCGGACGCGGTCATGATCGGCTCCCCGCTCGCCCGCGCCACCGAGGCCCCGGGACGCGGTTTCCACTGGGGGAGCGAGGCGACCCACGCCGACCTGCCCCGCGGCCAGCGCGTGGAGTTCGCCCCCGTCGGCTCGCTCGAGGAGATCATGTTCGGCCCCTCCCGCACCGCTGACGGCACCATGAACCTGGTCGGCGCCCTGCGTCGGGCGATGGCCACCACGGGCTACACCGAGCTCAAGGAGTTCCAGCGCATCGAGGTCGTGGTCCAGGCATGAGCACCCCACGACGCTCTTCTCCTCCGCTCCGCTCCTCCGAACAACGCCGCAGGGACCCCGCATGACGCTCGCCAGGGCACTCGATGCCGACCAACGCGCCGACGCGCTCCGGCACCTCGCCGAGGGCGAGCTCGACGTGCTCGTCGTCGGTGGCGGCATCGTGGGCGTGGGTGCAGCGCTCGACGCGGTGACCCGCGGTCTCAAGGTCGGACTGGTCGAGCAGCGCGACCTCGCCTCCGGCACCTCCTCGCGCTCGTCCAAGCTGGTCCACGGCGGCCTGCGCTACCTCGAGATGCTCGACTTCGCGCTGGTGAAGGAGGCCCTGGAGGAGCGCGGCCTGCTGCTGACGAGGCTCGCGCCCCACCTCGTGCGCCCGGTGGCGTTCCTCTATCCGCTCGAGCACGCGTGGGAGCGCCCCTACGTCGGTGCCGGCGTGGCGCTCTACGACGGCATGGCGATGACCGGCAAGTACGACATGGGCGTGCCCAAGCACAAGCACATCTTCCGCAAGCAGCTCGCGCGGATGGCGCCCGACATCAGGACCGACAAGCTGCACGGTGCGATCCGCTACTACGACTGCCAGGTCGACGACGCGCGACTGGTCATGACGATCGCTCGCACCGCCGCCAACAACGGGGCGCACGTCGCGACGCGGACCAAGGTCACCGGCTTCCTGCGCGAGGGCGACGCGTCGACAGACCCGGGGCAGCGCCGCGTGGTCGGCGTGACCGCCCGCGACCTCGAGGGCCAGCGAGACATCGAGATCCGCGCGAAGGTCGTCATCAATGCGGCCGGCGTGTGGACCGACGAGGTGCAGGACCTGATCGGCGGGCAGGCACAGCTCGACGTCGACGCGAGCAAGGGCATCCATCTCGTCGTGCCGAGGGACCGGATCCGCTCCGAGTGCGGCTTCATCACCAAGACCGAGAAGTCGGTGCTCTTCGTGATCCCGTGGGACCAGTTCTGGATCATCGGCACCACCGACACGGCCTGGGACTTCGACCTGGCCCACCCGGCGGCCAGCAGGACCGACATCGACTACCTCCTCGGCCACGTCAACCGGCTCCTCAAGGACCCGCTCGACCATCGCGACGTCATCGGTGTGTGGGCGGGGCTGCGGCCGTTGCTCAAGCCGATGCGCAAGGAGGGGGAGATGGGGGAGACCACCAAGCTCTCCCGAGAGCACACCGTGGCCAACCCGGTGCCCGGGCTGGTGCTGGTTGCGGGCGGCAAGCTGACGACCTACCGGGTGATGGCGAAGGACGCGGTCGACCACGCGATCCGCGACTTCGCCGCCACCCCGGCCTCGATCACCGACCGGGTGCCGCTGATGGGCGCGTGGGGCTTCGAGGCCCGCACCAACCAGCGGGTCTCCATCAGCCGTTCCTCGGGCCTCGACATCGGTGTCGTCGACCACCTGCTGGGTCGCTACGGCGGCCTCGTCGACGAGGTGCTGGCCCTCATCAGCAGCCGTCCCGAGCTCGGTGAGCCGCTCCCCGGCGCCGAGCACTACCTGCGGGCCGAGGTGCTCTATGCCGTCACGCACGAGGGCGCGCGACACCTCGACGACGTGCTGGCGCGGCGCACGCGGGTGTCGATCGAGACCTTCGACCGCGGCATCACCGCGGCCGGTCCGGCCGCCGAGCTGATGGCGGAGGCCCTGGGCTGGGACGAGGCGCAGATCGCGGACGAGGTCGACCACTACCTGCGGCGGGTCGAGGCGGAGCGGCAGAGCCAGCTGATGCCCACCGACCAGGAGGCCGACGAGGCCCGGGTCAAGGCGCCCGACATCGTGTGAGCCCATCGATGCCCGGGTACTGGACAAATGCCCCGAAAGTGTCAAATGCTGGGACGAAGTGACCAACCGGTAGCACGCTCGGCGAGCCCGACCTACGCTGCTCGGATGAGTGAGCAGAGCCCCACATCAGGCCCGGTCACCGACGGCCCTGCGGACCCCGAGCACGACAGCACCGCGGCCTACGGCCTCGACCGGTCCTACGTCGCCGGCCTCACCCGGCGCGTGGTCAGCAGCAGCGGCGAGACGCACGCCGTCGCATCGCCGATCGGCGGCACCCCGCTCGCTCACATCCCGCAGTCGACCCCGGGCGACGTGGCCGAGGCGTTCGCCCGCGCCCGCCGCGCGCAGGTGTCCTGGGCGCAGGTGCCGCTCGACCAGCGGGCCGCCGCGCTCCTGCGCCTGCACGACCTGCTCCTCGACCGCCAGGACGAGCTCATCGACCTTGTCGTGTGGGAGTCGGGCAAGGCCCGCAAGGACGCCTACCTCGAGGTCGCCCACCTCGCGCTGACCGCGCGCTACTACGCCCGCACGGCTCATGAGCACCTCGACGTGCGTCGCGTGGGTGGCATGTTCCCGGTCCTCACGCGGGCCGAGGTCAGCCGCATCCCCAAGGGCGTCGTCGGGATCATCTCGCCGTGGAACTACCCGCTCACCCTGGCGCTCTGCGACGGTCTGCCCGCCCTGCTGGCGGGCAACGCGGTCGTCGCCAAGCCCGACGCCCAGACCATGCTGACGGCACTGCTGGCCGGGCAGCTCCTCGACGAGGCGGGCTTCCCTCCGGAGGTCTGGCAGGTCGTCGCCGGACCGGGTCCCCAGGTCGGCGGCGCGCTGGTGGCGGCGGCGGACTACATCTGCTTCACCGGTTCGACCGCGACCGGTCGGCTGATCGCGCGCCAGTGCGCCGACCGGCTCATCGGCTGCTCGCTGGAGCTCGGCGGCAAGAACCCGATGCTCGTCCTGCGCGACGCCGACGTGCACCGCGCGGCGGAGGGCGCCGTGCGGGGGGTGTTCTCCAACGCCGGACAGCTGTGCGTCTCGACCGAGCGGCTCTTCGTCGCCGACCAGGTCTACGAGCGGTTCGTGGACGCGTTCGTGTCGCGCACGCAGGCGATGACGCTCGGCGCCAGCCACGACTGGAGCGTCGACATGGGGTCGCTGATCTCGCAGGCGCAGCTCGACACCGTGACCGCCCACGTCGACGACGCCGTCGCCAAGGGGGCACGGGTGCTGACCGGCGGCCGGGCTCGTCCGGACCTCGGCCCGTTCGTCTACGAGCCGACGATCCTCGAGGGCGTCTGCGCCGACATGGAGTGCTTCGGGCACGAGACCTTCGGCCCGGTCGTCGCGCTCTACCGCTTCCACAGCGAGGACGAGGCGATCGCTCGTGCCAACGACGGGACCTACGGCCTGAATGCCTCGGTCTACACCCGTGACGGCGCACGCGGGCGGGCTCTCTCGCGTCGGATCAGGTGCGGCACGGTCAACGTCAACGAGGCCTACGGCGCGACCTTCGGCTCGCTCGGCGCACCGATGGGCGGCATGCGCGAGTCGGGCATGGGCCGCCGCCAGGGGAGCGAGGGCATCCACCGCTACACCGAGGCGCAGTCGGTGGCCACGCAGCGGCTGGTCCCGATCGCGCCGATGCTCGGCATGTCCGAGGAGACCAACGCCAAGGTCCTGACCGCGTCCCTGCGCCTGCTCAACAAGCTGGGTCGCGCATGAGCGCCGCGCGAGACGGCGCCCCCCACTACGACGTCCTCGTCATCGGGTCCGGCTTCGGCGGCTCGGTGAGCGCACTGCGCCTGACCGAGAAGGGCTACACCGTCGGCGTGCTGGAGGCCGGCGCGCGGTTCGAGGACGAGGACCTGCCCAAGCACGGCGGCGAGGTGAAGAAGTTCCTCTTCCGCCCCGAGCTCGGGATGTACGGCATCCAGCGCATCGACCTCGTCCGCGACTGCTTCATCCTCGCTGGTGCCGGTGTGGGCGGCGGCTCGCTGGTCTACGCCAACACGCTCTACGAGCCGCCCGATCCCTTCTATGAGGACCCGCAGTGGGCGCACATCACCGACTGGAGGACCGAGCTGGCTCCCTACTACGACCAGGCCAGGCGGATGCTCGGCGTGACGGAGTACGCGCGGATGACCCCCGCGGACGACGCCATGAAGCAGGTCGCCGACGAGATGGGCGTGGGCGACACCTTCCACCCGACCCCGGTGGGTGTCTTCTTCGGCGACCACGACCAGACCGAGGGCGAGGAGGTGGCCGATCCCTACTTCGGCGGCGCGGGGCCGAGGCGGAAGACCTGCATCAACTGCGGGTCATGCATGACGGGGTGCCGGCACAACGCCAAGAACACCCTGGTGAAGAACTACCTGCACCTCGCCGAGCACCACGGTGCCGTCATCCACCCGCTGACCACGGTGACCGACGTACGACCTCGCGCGGAGGGCGGCTACGAGGTGACCACGCGCTGGACCAAGGCGAAGCTGTCGCGCCGGAGCGCGGTGAGGACGTTCACCGCTGACGAGGTCGTCTTCTCCGCCGCGGCGCTCGGCACACAACGACTGCTGCACCGGCTGAGGGCCCACGGCTCGTTGCCGGCCGTCTCCGACCGGCTCGGCGTCCTGACCCGCACCAACTCCGAGGCCCTGCTCTGGGCGACGGCCAACGACGACTCCGTCGACTGGTCGCAGGGCGTCGCGATCACGTCCAGCTTCCACCCCGACGAGCACACCCACGTCGAGCCCGTGCGCTACGGTCCCGGGCGCAACGTGATGCCGCTGATGGCCACGGTCCTCGTCGACGAGGTGGCGGGCGAGAAGCGGTGGCGCACCTGGGGCAAGGAGCTGTGGAAGCAGCGCAACGGGCTCAGGGACCTCTATGCACTCAACACCTGGTCGCGGCGCACCGTCGTCGCGCTCGTGATGCAGACCCTGGACAACTCGATCACCACGGTGTGGCGCACCCGCGCCGGGATCGGCTACATGTCGTCCGAGCAGGGCCGGGGGGCGCCCAACCCGACCTACATCCCCGCCGCCTACGACGCGGTGAGACGGCTGGCGCGGATCATGGGCGCGAGGCAGGCCTACGGTGCGCTCGGCGAGCCCCTCGGGATGCCGCTGACCGCGCACTTCATCGGAGGCTGCGCGATCGGCGACTCGGCCGAGACCGGCGTGGTCGACCCCTACCAGCGGATGTACGGCAACCCCGGACTGCACGTGGTGGACGGCTCGACGGTGTCGGCCAACCTCGGGGTCAACCCGTCGCTCACCATCACCGCGCAGGCAGAACGCGCGATGGCGTTCTGGCCCAACAAGGGCGAGGCCGACCCACGACCCGCGCTGGGTGCGACCTACCGGCGACTGGCGCCCGTCGAGCCGAAGAACCCCGTCGTCCCGGAGGCCGCGCCGGGTGCGCTGCGGTTGCCGATCGTCGGCGTCAGCTGAATTGGCCCGAGCCGCGCCGTAACCACCCGCCGCACGGGCTCGTTGGGTCGGGTGAGGGCTCCGGCAGACATGCTCCCTCCCAAGGCCGGATCCCTCGATCCCGGCGCTGCCTCGCAGCCGCCGGGAGCCAAGCACCAGGGCCCGGTCACCCTCCCTCCCCGATCGGGCCCTGGTGCGATTTGCCGCGCACCCGCGCCGATAGACTTCGCGCGTGACGCAGCCTGCAGAGCACGACCTGGTCCTCGTCGTCGACTTCGGTGCCCAGTACGCCCAGCTCATCGCGCGGCGCGTGCGCGAGGCCCGGGTCTACTCCGAGATCGTGCCGCACACCATGCCGGTGGCCGACATGCTGGCGCGCAAGCCCCGGGCGATCATCCTGTCGGGCGGTCCGTCCAGCGTGTACGCCGACGGCGCCCCCGGCATCGACACCGATGTCTTCACGGCCGGGGTCCCGGTCTTCGGCATGTGCTACGGCTTCCAGCTGATGGCGAAGGGTCTGGGCGGCGAGGTCGCGCACACCGGCGCCCGCGAATACGGACGTACGCCCGTCACGGTCTGCGAGCCGGGCACCCTCCTGGAGGGGATCCCCGCCCAGCACACGGTCTGGATGTCCCACGGCGACTCGGTCGCCGCAGCCCCCGAAGGCTTCACCGTCCTCGCCTCCACCGCCGACACCCCGGTGGCCGCGTTCGAGGACGTGGACCGTGGCCTCGCAGGCGTGCAGTGGCACCCCGAGGTGCTGCACTCCGAGCACGGCCAGAAGGTGCTGGAGCACTTCCTCCACCAGATCGCCGGCTGCCGCCAGACCTGGACGATGCTCAACATCGCCGAGGAGCAGATCGACCGGGTGCGCGAGCAGATCGGCGAGACCGGCCTGGCGATCTGCGGACTCTCCGGCGGCGTGGACTCCGCGGTGGCTGCAGCCATCGTGCAGCGCGCGATCGGGGAGCGGCTGCACTGCGTCTTCGTCGACCACGGTCTGCTCCGCGAGGGCGAGGCCGAGCAGGTCGAGCGCGACTTCGTGGCCGCGACCGGCGTCAACCTCCACGTCTATGACGCCCAGCAGGTCTTCCTCGAGGCGCTCGCCGGGGTCACCGACCCGGAGGAGAAGCGCAAGATCATCGGCCGCGAGTTCATCCGCGCCTTCGAGGCCGCCGAGGCCGCGGTGCTGGGCGAGGCCTCCGAGCACGGTGAGAAGGTCGGCTTCCTGGTCCAGGGCACGCTCTATCCCGATGTCGTCGAGTCGGGTGGTGGTGCCGGCACCTCCAACATCAAGTCCCACCACAACGTCGGTGGCCTGCCCGACGACCTCGAGTTCGCGCTGGTCGAGCCGCTGCGCACCCTGTTCAAGGACGAGGTCCGCCTCGTCGGGGAGCAGCTGGGCCTGCCCGCCGAGATGGTGTGGCGCCAGCCGTTCCCGGGTCCCGGCCTCGGCATCCGGATCATCGGCGAGGTGACCGCCGATCGGCTCGACATCCTCCGTCGCGCCGACGCGATCGCCCGCCAGGAGCTGACCCGCGCCGGCCTGGACCGCGACATCTGGCAGATGCCGGTGGTGCTGCTCGCCGACGTGCGATCCGTCGGCGTCCAGGGGGACGGGCGGACCTACGGCCACCCCGTCGTCATCCGTCCCGTGACCTCGGAGGACGCGATGACCGCCGACTGGGCACGTCTGCCCTACGACGTCATGGAGCGGATCTCGACCCGGATCACCAACGAGGTGGCCGAGGTCAACCGGGTCACCCTCGACATCACGTCGAAGCCGCCGGGCACGATCGAGTGGGAGTGAGCTCGGGCTAGGTTGGCACCCATGACCCGCGCCCTGCACCACCTCGACCTGTGGGTCGACGATGTCGCGACGGCCGAGGGGGAGTGGGGCTGGCTGCTCGCGTGGTGCGGCTGGCAGCGCGAGGACGGCAGGCTGTCGTGGCTGCACGACGACGGCACCTACGTCCTCATGGAGCACTCCTCCGACCAGCACGGTGACCACGACCGGCTGCGCCCCGGGATCAACCACCTCGCGCTGGTCGTCGAGACCCGTGACCGGCTCGACCGGATGCGCGCGGATTCGACCGAGCACGGGTGGCACGAGATGTACGCAGACCGCTATCCGCACGCGGGCGGCGACGAGCACGTCGCGCTCTACCTCGAGAGCTCCGAGGGCTTCGAGGTCGAGGTCGTCGTCGGCGACTGAAGCGTGGCCTGAGGGGCGGTCCTCGTCACGGAGATGATCGGCCTCAAGAACGGCGGCTCACCGCCCGGCCGGGGCACCGGGGGGACGGGGTCGCCTCGGAAGCGGCCGCCGGCCAACTGATCCGGGTCTAGGGTCTGCGCATGGAGAGCCTCGTGCCCGGTTCCGACGTGAGCGGACTCGTCGGTGAGCTCGCCGGCGAGCTCGACGAGCGGCTCGGCCCGGTCGATGCCTCACTGGCCGCCCACTACCCGGGCGAGCGACCGGGTCGGCAGCCGGTGCACAGCGTCTACGTTCGCGCCGACCGCTTCCACTCCGGTCTGGTCGCCGAGTACGGCGCCGTCGCACTGGCGGCGATGGAGGAGCACGAGTCGTTGCTGCTCGGGCTCGTCGGCGACGTCGACCTCCTGGCACGCGTCCGCGAGAAGCTCGAGCGCGAGCCCGTCGAGGACCTGCGCATCGACTTCGAGGACGGATACGGGTCCCGATCCGACGACGGCGAGGACGCAGACGCCGGGCGGGCCGCCGGGGAGCTGCGCTCGGCGATCGACGCGGGTGGCGCGGCTCCCTTCAACGGCATCCGGTTCAAGGGTTTCGAGGCGCCGACGCGGCGCCGCGGGCTTCGGACGCTCGCGCTGTTCCTTGCGCGGCTCGCCGAGCGCGGTCCGCTTCCGGAGGGCTTTGTCGTCACGCTGCCGAAGGTGACCGCGGTGGAGCAGGTCGAGGCCCTCGTGCACACCGCCGAGCGGCTGGAGTCCGCGCTCGGGCTCACGGCCGGGGCCGTGCGCTTCGAGCTGCAGATCGAGACACCGCAGTCGATCCTCGGCCCCGACGGCACCGCGCTGGTGGCCCGGATGGTCCACGCCTCCGACGGGCGCTGCACCGGGCTGCACTACGGCACCTACGACTACTCCGCCTACTGCGGCATCGCCGCGGCCAACCAGAGCCTCGCGCACCCGGTCGCCGACCATGCCAAGGCGATCATGCAGGCGGCGGCCGCCGGCACCGGCGTACGACTCTCCGACGGCTCCACCAACGTGCTGCCCGTCGGCGAGCCGGAGGCCGTGAGGGCCGCGTGGGCCGACCACCTGTGGCTCGTACGACGCTCGCTGGAGCGCGGCTACTACCAGGGCTGGGACCTGCACCCCGCCCAGCTGCCGACCCGGTTCGCGGCCACCTTCGCGTTCTACCGCGGCGGGTTCGACTCCGCGGCCGGACGGCTGCTGACCTACGTCTCCCGACTGGACTCGGGCACCCTCGACGAGCCGGCGACGGCACGCGCGCTGGCCGACTTCCTGCTCCGCGGCCTGGACTGCGGGGCCCTCTCGGCGAGCGAGGTGCACGACGCAACCGGGCTCGAGACCGACGCCCTGGCCAGGCTGGCACACCGCGCAGGCGGAGAAGGAGACTGAGACGATGACCATCGTGCTGGGGCCCAACAGCTACGGCAAGGCGGAGACGCGCGTCGTCCGGATCGTGCGCGACACCCCGCGCCACGAGATCCGCGACCTCAACGTCTCCACCGCACTGCGCGGCGACTTCGCGGCGGCGCACACGGTCGGTGACCAGTCGCACGTGCTGCCCACCGACACCCAGAAGAACACGGCGTTCGCCTTCGCCAAGCGTCACGGCGTGACCTCGCCCGAGGACTACGCGCTGGCGCTCGGAGCGAGGCTGCTGGAGGCGACGCCGGCAGCGTCCGGCGTGTCGGTCGCCGTCGAGGAGTACGCCTGGGACCGGATCCAGGTCGACGGCGCCGGCCACGACCACGCCTTCGTACGACGTGGAGGTGAGGTGCGGACCACGGTGGTCGACCTCAGCACGGAGGAGGCGGTCGTCGTCTCGGGCCTCGACGACCTGGTGGTGCTGAAGTCCACCGGATCGGAGTTCAAGGGCTTCCTCCGCGACGAGTACACGACGCTGCGCGATGCCGACGACCGCATCCTGGCGACCGCGCTCCGCGCCTCGTGGCGCTACGACGCCGTCGCGGTCGGGCGACCCGTGGACTGGAACGCGACCTACGACGCCGTGCGGTCGCTGCTGCTGGCCACGTTCGCGACGACGTACAGCCGGGCCCTGCAGGAGACCCTCTACGCCATGGGGACCGCCGTGCTCGAAGCCCACGAGGAGATCGCGGAGATCTCCTTCGCCGCCCCCAACAAGCACCACTTCCTCGTCGACCTCGCGCCGTTCGGGCTGGAGAACCCCGGCGAGGTGTTCATCGCCGCGGATCGGCCCTACGGCCTGATCGAGGCGACCGTGACGCGTGGGCCTGCCCCGAGGTTCAACGAGATGGCTGACGACGTGGCCCGCGAGCTCCTGCTCACCTGCCTCGACGTCCCGCGCTGGGCCGACGAGGTGCTGGTCGGGCGGCCGTACTCCGACGTCGGCCAGGTCGAGGCGCGGATGTCGGAGGCCGCGCGGACCATCACCGACGACGAGCTGGACCGTGCCCTGGCCCGGCACCCGCGGATCGGCGAGCGCGCCGACGAGACGAGGCACGACGCCGGCCACTCGACCCGGGAGCAGGGCGGGGTCGACCGCCAGGACGCGGACGTCGCGCGACGGCTGGCGGACGGCAACCGGGCCTACGAGGAGCGCTTCGGCCGCGTCTTCATCATCCGCGCCGCCGGTCGCGGCGCGACCGAGATCCTCCGCCACCTCCGGCGGCGCCTGGACAACACCGACGAGGTCGAGCGCGGCGAGACGATCAACGAGCTGAACCAGATCGCACAGCTGCGGATGCAGGGCGTGTGGCGCTGATGGCCTCGCTGAGCACGCACGTCCTCGACACGTCCGCCGGCCGTCCGGCAGCTGGCCTCCGCGTCATTCTGGAGTCCGCGGACGGCACCGTCGTTGCGAGCGGGGTCACCGACGGCGACGGTCGCGTAGGTGACCTCTCCGCGGACCTGCCGAGCGGCGAGCACCGGATCCGCTTCGACACCGGCGCCTGGTTCGCGGAGCAGGACGTCGCGACCTTCTACCCGGAGGTCGTCGTCGCCTTCAGCGTCGCCGACGACCAGCCCCACGGCGACCACTTCCACGTCCCGCTGCTGTTGAGCCCCTTCGGCTACTCGACCTACCGGGGCAGCTGAGCGTGGCATCCGAGACCCTCCTCCGTGCGGCCCGTGCCGTCGTGGATGGGGCCGAGGTGGCCGTGTCGGTGCGCGTCCGCGACGGCGTCATCGTCGAGGTGTCGGCGTACGACGTCGAGGCCGGCGCAGCCGATGTCGTCGAGCTCGCCGCCGACGAGGTGCTCCTGCCCGGCCTCGTCGACACCCACGTGCACGTCAACGAGCCCGGCCGGACCGAGTGGGAGGGGTTCGCCAGCGCGACCCGGGCCGCCGCTGCCGGCGGCGTCACCACGATCGTCGACATGCCCCTCAACAGCATCCCGCCGACCACCACGGTGGCCGCCCTGGAGGAGAAGCGCTCGGTCGCCCTGGGCCAGACCTATGTCGACGTCGGCTTCTGGGGCGGCGCCGTGCCGGGGAACCTCGCCGACCTGCGCGGGCTCCACGAGGCGGGCGTCTTCGGGTTCAAGTGCTTCCTGCTGGACTCCGGTGTCGCGGAGTTCCCGCCGCTGGCTCGGGGCGAGGTCATCGCCGCGATGGCCGTCACCGCCGAGCTCGGCGCGCTGATGATCGTGCACGCCGAGGATGGCGGGGCCATCGGCGAGTGCACCCACGGAGTGTCGTACGACGGGTTCCTGGCCAGCCGCCCGGCCGCCGCCGAGGAGCAGGCGATCGCGCTGGTCGTGGAGACCGCCCGCACCACTCGCGCCCGCGCCCACATCGTCCACCTCAGCGCAGCCGAGGCGGTGCCCGCCCTGCGTGCGGCCCGGTCCGCGGGCGTCGACGTGTCGGTCGAGACCTGCCCGCACTACCTCCACTTCGAGTCCGGGTCGATCCCCGACGGTGCCACCGAGCTCAAGTGCTGCCCACCCATCCGCGACGCCGCCAACCGCGATGCCCTCTGGGCGGCCCTGCGCAGCGGTGACATCGACATGGTCGTCAGCGACCACTCGCCGTGCACCGCCGACCTGAAGAGTCAGGACACGGGCGACTTCGCCGAGGCGTGGGGAGGGGTCGCGTCCCTCCAGCTCGGGCTCCCGGTGGTGTGGACGTCGGCGCGCGGGCGCGGCGTGCCGCTCGCCGTCGTCGTGGACTGGATGGCTGGGGCCCCCGCCCGGCGCGTGGGCCTGCGCGGCAAGGGGGAGATCGCGGTGGGTGCGGACGCCGACCTCTGCGTCTTCGCGCCCGACGAGCGCTGGGTGGTCGACCCGGCGCGGCTCCACCACAAGAACCCGGTGTCGGCCTACGCCGGGCGTACGCTCACCGGCACCGTCCGCGGCACCTGGCTGCGCGGGCGACCGGTCGACCTGGCCGCCGACCCGCGCGGGCGGCTGCTGAGAAGGGATGCCCCGTGACGAGGACCTGCCGATGAGCTACTGGGTGCCCAAGGGCGGCCTTCCGTCCCAGACCGAGCTGACGACCGACCGGGCCGTCTTCACCGAGGCATACGCCGTCCTGCCGCGCGGCACCATGCGCGACATCGTGACCAGCCGGTTGCCCCACTGGGACGACACCCGGCTGTGGGTCGTCGCACGCCCGCTGTCCGGCTTCGCGGAGACCTTCTCGTGGTACGTCGTGGAGGTGTCGGCCGGTGGCGGCTCGGAGCGCCCCGACGACGACACGGATGCCGAGGCGGTGTTGTTCGTCGTCGCGGGCACGCTGGAGCTCACCCTGCGCGGCATCGCCCACCGGATCGGTCCGGGAGGCTATGCGTTCATCCCGCCGGGCACTCCCTGGACGCTGCACAACGAGGCGTCGTCGGCGGCCACCTTCCACTGGATCCGCAAGGCCTACGAGCGCGTGGGCGGCGTCGAGGTCCCGGAGGCCTTCGTGGTGCAGGAGCACGAGGTCCCCGTCGACCCGATGCCCCACACCGACGGGGCCTGGGGCACCCAGCGTTTCGTCGACCCGCTCGACGTCCGCCACGACATGCACGTCAACATCGTCAGCTTCGAGCCCGGGGGAGCGATCCCCTTCCCCGAGACCCACGTGATGGAGCACGGCCTCTACGTCCTCGAGGGCAAGGCCGTCTACCTGCTGAACAAGGACTGGGTCGAGGTGCAGGAGGGCGACTTCATGTGGCTGCGCGCCTTCTGCCCGCAGGCCTGCTACGCCGGCGGACCCGGCCGGTTCCGCTACCTGCTCTACAAGGACGTCAACCGGCACCCACGTCTGCGTCCGTCTGCGCCCGCACTGTGACGCCGGTCACGTAGCATGGGGGTGGCTGGTCGTCGTTCCGCATGGCAAACCGGCGGCCCGTGACTCCCTGAACCATGCACGGAGGGGAGGGGCATGCCCGAGCCACACATCACCGTCAACGGGCTGTCACGCCCGTTGGTCGCGCTGCCCGCCCACACCAACGCGCTCGACTTCCTGCGCGGGCTCGGGCTCACCGGGGCCAAGGAGGGTTGCGCCGAGGGAGAGTGCGGCGCCTGCGCGGTCCTCGTCGCGCGGCCCGACGGACCCCGGAGCCGGTGGGTCCCGGTCAACGCCTGCCTGGTGCCGGCCCTCGCCCTCGACGGCCAGGAGGTCCTCACCGCCGAGGGGCTCGGTGAGCCCGACCACCTGCACCCGGTCCAGACCGAGCTGGCCGAGCGGGGCGGCTCGCAGTGCGGCTACTGCACGCCCGGCTTCGCCTGCTCGATGGCCGCGGAGTACTACCGGCCCGACCGGGACAAGGATCCCGACGGGTTCGACCTGCACGCGATCGCGGGAAACCTCTGCCGCTGCACCGGCTACCGCCCGATCCGCGACGCGGCCCAGGCCCTCGGACCGCCCACGCCAGCGGACCCGCTGGCCGAGCGGCAGGACCGACCTGCGCCCGCTGCCGCACCGACCCGCGTGACCGGCTTCGCCCGCCCCGCGGACCTCGCCGAAGCCCTCGCGCTCCTGGCCGAGCACCCCGATGCCACGGTGGTCGCCGGGTCCACCGACTGGGGCGTGGAGGCCAACCTGCGCGGCAGCCGGGCGTCGTACGTCGTGGCGGTCGATCGCCTGCCCGAGCTGCGCGGCCTCTCGACCGACGGCGTGATCGAGATCGGTGCAGGCCTCACCCTGAGCGAGGTCGAGAGCGCGCTCGGCGACACCGTTCCTCTCCTCGCCCAGGTCTGGCCGCTGTTCGCCTCGCGGCTGATCCGCAACGGCGCCACCATCGGCGGCAACCTCGCGACAGCCTCCCCGATCGGGGACCTCGCGCCCGCACTGCTGGCCCTCGACGCGAGCCTGGTGCTCGCCTCCGTCGACGGCGACCGTGAGGTCGGCCTGGCCGATTTCTTCACCGGCTACCGCGAGACCGTCCTGCGGCCCGGGGAGCTGATCCGGGCCGTTCGCGTCTCGACGCCGCTCGCCGCGCAGACGACCTTCCGCAAGATCGCGAAGCGACGCTACGACGACATCTCCAGCGTCGCCGTCGCCGCTTCGCTGGACGTCGTCGACGGCACCGTCGCCCGAGCCCGCATCGGGCTGGGTGGAGTTGCCGCGACGCCCATCCGGGCGCTCGCCACCGAGGCGCTCCTCGAGGGCCGGTCGTGGACGCCGGAGACGGTCGAGGCCGCAGCGGTGGCGCTGGCCGCCGAGGGCACGCCCATCGGCGACCAACGTGCCAGCGCCGCCTACCGCTCGGCCATGCTCGGCAACGCCCTGCGCGGCTGGTGGGCGGAGACCGAAGGCCGTGTCGCGACGGGGGCGGACCGATGAGCAGCCTGTCGCAGCGCCCCGACGACGCGGTCGTCGGCCTCGCCCTTCCGCACGAGAGCGCGGCCCTGCACGTCACCGGCCACGCTCTCTACACCGACGACCTGGTGCACCGCACGCCCCGCGTCCTGCACGCGCACCCGGTCTGCTCGCCGCACGCGCACGCCCGGGTCACCCACCTCGACGCATCGCCGGCACTGGCGGTCGAGGGTGTCGTACGCGTGCTGACGGTCGACGACGTGCCAGGAGTCAACGACGCCGGGGTCAAGCACGACGAGCCGCTCTTCCCCGAGGAGGTGATGTTCGTCGGCCACGCCGTGTGCTGGGTGCTCGGTGAGACTCTCGAGGCGGCCCGCCTGGGCGCCGCCGCGGTGCAGGTCGACTACGAGCCGCTGCCGGCCGTCGTCTCGCTCACCGAGGCGATCGCGCAGGAGAGCTTTCAGGGAGCGCGCCCGGTCGTCGAGCGTGGCGACGTCGGGTCGGCGCTGGCCGCGGCCGCCCACGTCTTCGGCGGCACCACCGAGATGGCCGGCCAGGAGCACTTCTACCTCGAGACCCACGCCTCCCTCGCCCTCGTCGACGAGGGCGGCCAGGTGTTCGTGCAGAGCAGCACCCAGCACCCCACGGAGACGCAGGAGATCGTCGCCCACGTGCTGGGCCGTGCCTCCCACGACGTCACCGTCCAGTGCCTGCGCATGGGTGGGGGATTCGGTGGCAAGGAGATGCAGCCGCACGGGTTCGCCGCGGTCGCGGCGCTCGGTGCCATCCTCACCGGGCGTCCGGTCCGCCTCCGGCTCAACCGCACCCACGACATGACGATGACCGGCAAGCGCCACGGCTTCCACGCGACCTGGCGGGTCGGCTTCGACGACGGCGGCCTGCTGCTGGGGCTGGAGGCGACGCTGACCTCCGACGGCGGCTGGAGCCTCGACCTGAGCGAGCCCGTGCTCGCCCGTGCGCTGTGTCACGTCGACAACTCCTACTGGATCCCGCACGTTCGCCTCTACGGCCGTGTCGCCCGCACGCACAAGACCTCCCAGACCGCGTTCCGGGGCTTCGGTGGACCGCAGGGGATGCTCGTCATCGAGGACGTGATCGGCCGGTGCGCCCCACTCCTCGGGATCGATGCGGCCGACCTGCGTCGCCGCAACTTCTACGTCGAGGGGCAGGCCACGCCCTACGGCCAGCCCGTGCGCCACCCGGACCGGGTCGTGGCTGCCTGGGAGCAGGTCGTCTCCGCGGGCGACGTGGTGCAGCGGCGCGAGGAGGTGTCGGCGTTCAACGCGACCCACCCGCACACCAAGCGCGGCCTGGCGCTGACGCCGGTGAAGTTCGGGATCGCGTTCAACTTCACCTCGTTCAACCAGGCGGGTGCGCTGGTGCACGTCTACAAGGACGGCTCGGTGCTCATCAACCACGGTGGCACCGAGATGGGCCAGGGCCTGCACACCAAGATGCTGCAGGTGGCGGCGACCAGCCTCGGGATTCCTCTGGCCCGCGTCCGCCTGGCGCCCACGCGCACCGACAAGGTGCCCAACACCTCTGCGACCGCCGCCAGCTCGAGCGCCGACCTCAACGGCGGCGCCGTCAAGGACGCGTGCGACCAGATCACCGCCCGGCTGCGTGAGGTCGACGCCGGCCGCGGCCTGGCCTGGGAGGACCTCGTGCGCGAGGCCTACTTCGCCCGCGTCCAGCTCTGGGCGGCGGGCTTCCACCGGACCGAGGGACTGCACTGGGATCCCGTCGCGATGCAGGGTCATCCGTTCAAGTACTTCTCCTACGGCGTCGCCGCTGCCGAGGTCGAGGTCGACGGCTTCACCGGCGCCTACCGCACGCGCCGCGTCGACATCGTGCATGACGTGGGCGACAGCCTCTCCCCGCTGGTCGACCTCGGCCAGGTCGAGGGTGGCTTCGTCCAGGGAGTGGGTTGGCTGACCCTGGAGGACCTGCGTTGGGACGAGTCCGACGGCCCGGGGCGCGGACGGTTGACGACGCAGTCCGCGAGCACCTACAAGCTGCCCAGCCTGGGCGAGCTCCCCGACGTCCTCAACGTCGCCCTGCTCGACCACGCCCACGAGGACGGAGCCGTCTACGGCTCGAAGGCGGTCGGCGAGCCGCCGCTGATGCTGGCCCTGTCGGTGCGCGAGGCGCTCCGCGAGGCCGCAGCCGCGTTCGGGCCGGCCGGCACGAGTGTTGAGCTCGCGTCACCGGCCACGCCCGAGGCCGTGTTCTGGGCCGTCGAGCGCGTCCGCAGCGCCGTGCGCTCACCCGCACCGTCGCCCGCCGAGGCGCCCGCGCCGGCGGAGGCCTGACGTGCACTGGCTGGCAGCGGTCGAACGGCTCCGTGAGGAGCGGGAGGCGGGGATCCTGGTCACCGTGGCCGAGGTGCGCGGGCACGCGCCTCGTGACGCCGGAGCCAAGATGGTCGTCGCAGGCGGGCGCACGTGGGGAAGCGTCGGGGGCGGCAACCTGGAAGAGACCGCCGTGGCGCGGGCGCGGGCCATGCTCGCCACGGGCCCCGACGGCCCCGAACGGCTGACCGTCGGGCTCAGCGACAAGTCGCGCAGCGAGCACGGGCGGCAGTGCTGCGGCGGCGAGGTCACCCTCCTGCTGGAGCCGCTGCCCGTCGTCCCGTCCGTCGCCGTCTTCGGAGTTGGCCACGTCGGGCTCGAGCTGGCCCGCGTCCTGGGGGGCCACGACATCGACCTGCACCTGGTCGACTCGCGGGCCGGACAGCTGACGGACGCGCGGCTGGCCGTCCTCGCGGATGGGCAAGCGCGGATCACGGTCCACTGCGCGCCGGTCCCCGAGCTGGCGCTCGGGTCGGTGCCGCAGGGCACCCACGTGCTGGTGATGACCCACGACCACGCCGAGGACTTCGCCCTGTGCGACGCCGCCCTGCGCTGCGACCACCTCGGCACGATCGGGCTGATCGGGTCGGCCGCGAAGTGGGCGCGCTTCCGGTCGGGGCTGGTCGTGGAGGGGCACGACGACGCGGCGATCGACCGCATCCGCTGCCCGATCGGGCTGCCGGGACTGACGGGCAAGGAGCCCCCTGCCATCGCCGTGTCGGTCGCTGCAGAGCTCCTGCAGGTCTTCGCCGCCGACCGCGTCCAGGCACACGCATGAGCACCCCGCCGTGACGGGCGCCGGGGTCCTCTACCGGGCCCGCGCCTACGACACCCCGCACGATCCCTTCGCCGCCGACGCCGCCGCGCCCGGCTTCCGCTACGACGACGACCTCGGCCTTGCGGTCTCCGGCGACGGGGTGATCCTCGCGCGAGGCTCGTACGCATCGGTCGCCGCCGCGCACCCGCAGGTGCCCGTGCTCGATGTCCGCGCCGGGATCCTGCTGCCCGGGCTGGTGGACACGCACGTCCACTACCCGCAGGTCCGCGTCATCGGCGCGCTGGGCATGCCGCTGCTGGAGTGGCTCGACCGCTGCGCGCTGCCCGAGGAGCTGCACCTCGCCGCACCCGACTACGCCGCCACCATCGCGGGCGAGTTCGTGGCGAGCCTGATCGCCGCCGGGACGACCACCTCGCTGGTGTTCGGGTCGCACTTCGCGCCGGCTGTCGACGCCCTCTTCGCCGAGGCCGAGCGCTACGGGTTGCGGGTCACGAGCGGGCTCGTGGTCAGCGATCGCGTGCTGCCCGAGCCGCTGCTCACCACGCCGGAGCGGGCCTACTCCGAGGCGATCGACCTGGCGAAGCTCTGGCACGGTCGCGGACGGCTCCGCTATGCCGTCACCCCCCGCTTCTCGCTGTCCGCGTCCGACCCCGTGCTCGCCGCCTGCGCCGCGGTGCTGGGCGACGTCGAGGGCGCCTGCTTCACCTCGCACCTCAACGAGAACAATGCCGAGGTGGCCACCGTCGCGGGCCAGTTTCCGGACCGGGCCCACTACGTCGACACCTACGACCACCACGGACTGCTCGGTCCGCTCTCTGTCCTCGCCCACAACGTGCACCCCACCGACTCGGAGCTGGCGGTCATGGCCGCGCGCGCGTCGTCCGTGGCGTACTGCCCGACCAGCAACTCCGCGCTGGGGTCCGGCATCTTCCCCCTGCGCCGCCACGTCTCGGCCGGTGTCCGCGTCGCCCTCGGCAGCGACGTCGGTGCCGGCACCGGCTTCTCGATCTTCAAGGAGGGCCTGCAGGCCTATTTCCTCCAGCACCTCCTCGGCGAGGAGGGCCTGCCGCTCACCGCGGCCCACCTGCTCCACCTGAGCACGGCCGGCGGCGCTGCTGCGCTCGGTCTCGCTGAGACCGTCGGGGACCTCTCCGAGGGCAAGCAGTTCGACGCCATCCTCGTCCACCCGCCCGCGGGCACGGCCCTCGACATCGGCCTGCGGCACGCGGGCTCGCCGGAGGCAGCGCTGGGCAAGGTCTTCGCCCTCGCCGGCGACGCCGACGTCGCAGAGGTGTGGGTCGGCGGTGACCAGATCGCGTCCGGCGGGTTCGTGCGCCCGGTCAGTCGCCCCGCGCGAGCAGGACGTCGTACGCCTGCAGGGTGAGGAAGTCGGGGTAGTCCTCGCCGAGGGCGCTCTCGACGAACAGTCGGCGGGCGTCGTCGTCGACCGCCCCGTCCAGAGCGGCGTGCTCCTCGACGACGATGCGCTCCACGAGGTCGCGGGTGACGACCTCGCCCGTGTCGAGGTGCACCTCGTTGTGGACCCACTGCCAGACCTGTGACCGCGAGATCTCGGCGGTGGCGGCGTCCTCCATCAGGTGGTCGATGCCGGCAGCGCCGTTGCCCGAGAGCCAGGCGTGGAGGTACTGGATGCCGATCCGGACGTTGCTGCGCAGGCCCTGCTCGGTGCGCTCGCCGGGCGTGCGGTCCACCGCCAGCAGGTCGGCGGCCGACACCGAGACGTCGTCGCGGAGCACGTCGAGCTGGTTGTCGCGACCCTCGAGGACCTCGTCGAACACCTCCGCGCACAGCGGGACGAGGTCGGGGTGGGCGACCCAGGAGCCGTCGAACCCCGCACCGGCCTCGCGGGCCTTGTCCTCTCGCACCTTGGCGAACGCGCGCTCGTTGACCTCGGTGTCGCGGCGACTGGGGATGAACGCCGCCATGCCGCCGATCGCGAAGGCACCACGGCGGTGGCAGGTGTGGACCAGCAGGTCGCTGTAGGCCTTCATCATGGGCGCCGCCATGGTCACCGCGTTGCGGTCGGGGAGGGTGAAGTCGGGGCCTGCGTCGCGGAAGTTCTTGATGATGCTGAACAGGTAGTCCCACCGGCCCGCATTCAACCCCGCAGCGTGCTCGCGCAGCTCGAAGAGGATCTCGTCCATCTCGAAGGCAGCGGTGATCGTCTCGATCAGCACGGTCGCTCGCACCGACCCGTGCGGCACCCCGAGTGTCGCCTCGGCGTGGGTGAAGACGTCGTTCCAGAGCCGCGCCTCGAGGTGGGACTCCATCTTGGGCAGGTAGTAGTACGGTCCGCTGCCGCCGGCCAGCAGCTCGCGGGCGTTGTGGAAGAAGTGCAAGCCGAAGTCGACCAGGGCCGCCACGACCGGACGTCCGTCGACCCGCAGGTGCGCCTCGTCGAAGTGCCAGCCGCGGGGTCGGGGCACGACGACCGGCGTCTGCTCCGGGTCGGCGACGGCGTACGCCTTGCCCTCCGCCGAGGTGAAGGAGAGCTGTCGGCGCACGGCGTCGCGCAGGGTGAGCTGGCCGCCCACGACGTTGCGCCAGTGCGGGGTGTTGGCGTCCTCGAGGTCGGCGAGCCAGACGCGGGCACCGGAGTTGAGCGCGTTGATCGCCATCTTGGGGTCGGTCGGACCGGTGATCTCGACGCGTCGATTCCTCAGGTCCGGCGGCACCGGGGCGATCTTCCAGTCTCCGGCACGCACGTCGGCCGTCCCGGGGAGGAAGTCGAGGGTGCCGGTCCGGGCGATCTCCGCGCGCCGCTCGCGCCTGGCGGCCAGGAGTGCGTCGCGACGGTCGTGGAACCGGGCATCGAGGTCGGCGACGAAGTCGAGTGCCTCGGGGGTGAGGACCTCCTCGGACCTCGGCACGGGCGGGGCGGAGGCATCGAGGTCGACCATGCGGCCACGCTAGTCCTCGGCGTCAGCCCGAGGAAGCGCGACAACCTCGTTCGGCCCCGTCCGGCAGGAGGGGACCTACCGGATAGCCTCCTCGGGATGCTCCGCGCCCGACTCGCCCTGATCACGGTCCTCGCCGCCTCGCTCCTCTCCGGGTGCGCCGGCGACGAGCCGACGGTTGCCCTCCTGGTGGCCGACGGCTCGGACACCTCGTCGCGCGCCGTCGACGTCGAGGCCTTCACCGACCGGGTCGAGGCGACCTGCGACGAGTGCGTGGTCACGGTGTACGACGCCGAGGGCAGCGCGGAGACCCAGAGGAGCCAGGCGCGCCAGGTCGAGGCGACCTCGGCCGACGTCGTCGTCGTGGTGCCCGTCGAGGCCGATGGCCTCGCGGGGATCACGGGTGGCGAGCTCCCGATCGTCTCCCTCGGCGTCCTGGTGCCGGGGTCCGACCGCCTCGTCGGCCTGGCGGGTGGTGAGGTCCCGCGCCAGAGCGGGACGGACCTCGAGGCGGCCCGCGAGGTCGTGCTCGGTGACGAGACGGAGATGACCTACGTGCCCACTCGAAGGATGAGCGAGCGCGCCGCCGACCTGGCCGTGGCCTTCCTCGCCGACGTCCCGGTCGACGGCGGCGAGGAGGTCGACGGAGTCGAGTCCTGGCTCTACGAGCACCAGGACGTCACCATCGACACGCTCACGTCGGGGCTCGTCGGCCAGGGGGTCCTCAGCCTCGACGACCTCTGCAGCGGTGACACCCAGAAGCGCTGTGCGAGGCTCGGCCTGCGATGATGCGCACGCGATGATCGAGATCCTCACTGCCGCCCAGGTGGACCGGGCCCGCGCCACCGGCGCCCTGGTCGCCGACATCCTCCAGTCGCTGCGCACGCGCAGCCAGGTCGGCACGAACCTGCTCGACCTCGACCGCTGGACCTCGGAGATGATCCGCGGAGCGGGCGCGGAGTCCTGCTACGTCGACTACGCACCGTCGTTCGGTGAGGGTCCGTTCGGCCACTACGTCTGCACGTCGGTCAACGACGCGGTGCTCCACGGGCGCCCCCGCGACCAGGTGCTCGCCGACGGCGACCTGCTGAGCCTCGACCTGGCCGTGCGCCTCGGAGGCGTCGCCGCCGACTCGGCGATCAGCTTCGTCGTGGGGGAGAGCCGTCCCCCCGGGAGCGTCGAGATGATCGAGACGACCGAGCGTGCCCTGGCCGCCGGCATCGCCGCGGCCGGCCCGGGGGCGAAGATCGGTGACCTGTCGCACGCCATCGGGACGGTGCTCCACGCCGCGGGCTACCCGATCAACATGCAGTTCGGCGGTCACGGCATCGGCACGACCATGCACCAGGACCCGCACGTCTCCAACGACGGTCGTCCCGGCCGCGGCTACCGGCTCCGACCGGGGCTCCTGCTGGCGCTGGAGCCGTGGATCATGACGGACACCGACGAGCTCCTCACCGACGACGACGGGTGGACGCTGCGCAGTGCGACCGGCTGCCTCACCGCACACAGTGAGCACACCATCGCCATCACCGAGGACGGCGCCGAGATCCTGACGCTGCCCTCGCCCGCCTGACGAACGGCTCAGTGCACCGTCTCCAGCGGTGCTTCCGCCTCCGCGGCGATGAGAGGTGCGTCGACCGTGTCGAGCGTGCTCGGCCACCAGATCTTCCCGCCCAGGTCGAGGTTGAGCGCAGTCACCAGGACCGACCGCACGACCAGGGTGTCGAGCATGACCCCGAGTGCCACGGCGACACCGAGCTCGGCCAGGAACACCAGCGGGATCGAGCCGAGCACCAGGAAGGTCGCGGCCAGCACCACGCCGGCCGAGGTGATCACGCCACCGGTCGAGGCCAGGGCGATCAGCGATCCCTTGCGCGTGCCGTGGGTCGCGGTCTCCTCCCGGACCCGGGTCATCAAGAAGATGTTGTAGTCGATGCCGAGTGCCACGAGGAAGACGAAGGCGAACAGCGGGAACCCCGGATCGGACCCGGCGAACCCGAAGACGTACTCGAAGAGCAGGGCCGAGATGCCCAGCGCAGCCCCGAAGGACAGCACCACGGTGGCCATCAGGATCACCGGGGCCAGGACGGCGCGCAGCAGGCCGATCAGGATCAGCAGCACGACCGCGAGCACGAGCGGCATGATCACCCGGCTGTCGCGCTCGGAGGCGATCTTGGTGTCGAGGTAGAACGCCGAACCGCCCCCGACGAGCGCGTCGGCGCCGTCCACCCCGTGGGCGGCGTCACGCGAGGCCTCGACGATGTCGGCGGCCGTGCTGGAGGAGACGTCGGCGTTGATCGTCGCCTCGAACCACGAGCGCCCGGTGGCGAGCGGCTGTGGGTCGCTGGGCTCGCCGAGGCCGTCGATGCCCGCGAGCGAGGCCTGCACGTCGGCGGCCCGCTCGTCGTCGGCGACCACCTGGATGGTGTTGGAGTTGTCGGACAGGTCGTGCTCGGTGAGCAGCTTCTGACCCTTGATGGAGTCGAACTCCTTGGTGTAGCTCTCCTCGGTCGAGAGTCCCGATGCGTCGAGGCGGAACAGGCCGAGGCAGGCGAGCAGCAGCAGCCCGGTGGTGGTCAGCCACACGCGGCGCGGACGGTGGCTGATGGACCGGCCGAGGCGGGCCCACAGGCCGTCCGACGTGGGCTCGGCGCTGCGGAAGGCGGGCCGCTTGGGCCAGAAGACCCAGCGCCCGCTGATGACGAGCAGCGCGGGCAGCAGCGTGATCATCACCAGCATGGTGACGGAGACGCCGATCGCGGCCACCGGCCCGAGGCCGGCGGTGGAGTTGAGCTCGGCGAAGGACAGGCACAGCATGCCGACCGCGACGGTGGCGGCGCTGGCGAAGATCGCCGGGGCGGCGCGGTGGAGGGCGAACGCCATGGCCTCGTGCCGGTCCTCGTGCCGGCGGAGCTCCTCGCGATAGCGCGCCACGAGCAGGAGGGCGTAGTCGGTGCCCGCCCCGATCACCAGGATGCTGAGGATCGCCTGGCTCTGCCCGTTGACCGTGAGCCCGGCGTGCTTGGCGAGGAGGTAGACCAGGCCGGTGGCGATGAAGTTGGCCGAGACCGCGCACAGGATCGGCAGCAGCCACAGGATGGGACTGCGGTAGGTGAAGAGCAGGATCACGATGACCACACCGAGCGTGGCGAGGATCAGGTTGGTGTCGATGCCCTCGAACGCCGTCGCCGAGTCGGCCGCCTGCCCGCCGTAGCCGGCGAGGTGGACCTCCCCACCGTCGAGCGTGGCGATGTCACGGATCTCGTCGGCGGCGGCGGGGATCGCGCTCCAGCCGTCGGCGCCGAAGTTGAGGACGAGGTAGAGGTAGGCGACCTCCCCGTCCGCCGAGACCAGCGTCGGGACCGGTGCCCCCTGGGCGGCCGCCACCTCGACGGAGGCGGGCGTCAGGACGCCCTGGTCGGTGACGCCGTCGAGGGCGGCGATCTCCGGCCCGTCGGCCTCCATCGCGGCGAGGTCGTCGTCGGTGAGCCCGCCGTCACGGTGGAAGACCACCAGCGTCGGGATGTCGTTGGGGTCGATCGACTGCGCGAGCTCGTCGAGCACCTTCGTCGACTCGGCGGAGGCGGGCAGCCACGACGAGGCCTGGTTGTCCTGGACGTCGGCCAGTCGGCTCGAGAAGACGGCCATGCCGACAGTGATGGCAAGCACGGCCGCGAGCACGAACCACTTGGTGATCCGGCCGGTCAGTGATCCGGCGATCTGTCGGTGCATGGCACCAGTGAAACCGAGCCCACCGACAGTCGCATCGGTGATTTCCCCGAGGTCTAGACCGGGGGAACCACCATCACCGCGTCTGGAGCTGGAAGGGCGACCGGACGTCGGAGGAGCCCGCGCGCGGGGCGACGGCGTACTCCATCGACCCGTCGACGCCGAGCCGCACGACCGCCCACCGGCCCGCCTGGAAGGTGACGACGAGCACGTGCTCGGCGTCCTCCCAGACCTCCTCGAAGTAGGTCGCGGAGCGGCCGTTGCGCGCGGATGTGAAGGACCGGGCCACGGAGCCGTCGGCGGTCGCCAGCAGGTCGAGCGTCTGCGGTCCGAAGCCGTCGCCGTAGGCCGGAAGGCCGAGCACGTGGCGGTTGTCCGGGGAGATGTCGGCGAACCGGTTGTCACAGGTGCGCCACTTCACCCGGGCGTTGCGCATCATCGCGCTGCACGTGCCGGTGTCGCTGACCGAGGTGATCCCGCCGAGCCACCGGCCGCGGCCGGTGGAGGTGAGCCGGACGTGCGGTGCACGGTCCACGACGCCGTGCGAGGAGGTGAGCCAGCCACGGGCGCCGTTGACGTAGATCGCGCACCCGTTGCTCGTCGCGCCCTCCTGGCAGTCCTCCCCGAAGAGCGCCACGGCCTGTCCCTTGCCGGTGATGGGCACCCGGGTGAATCGCAGCACCCGATCGCCCTTGCGGTCGATCGACCAGACCTTGCCGCGCCGACCGGAGAAGGCGACGGCCCTGCCCTGCGCGGAGACGGCGAGCCCGTGGCCCGTGCGCCACTCGCGCCGGCCGGGCGTGCCGTCCGCCGCGACCCAGCGCGTGGTCGACGGCCGGGTTCCCGCCGTCTGGATGACAAAGCCGGACCCCATCGGGGCGAGCTCGGAGAGGCTGTTGGGGACCGGGGTCGTCGTGCCACCCACGCCGTGGATGACCGTCCGGCCGGAGCGCCGCTCGCTCCACGCGAGGGCCGGCGGTGCGCCCTGCTCGAGCCGGCGTACGTCGAGCACGGTGCGGGGCGCGCCCGGTGCGGAGGCGCCCACGGGCAGTGCCTGCGTCGCGGGGGCGAGGGAGGCGGCGAGCGCCAGTGCGGTCGCGGCCAGGAGCGTGGTGCGGGAAAGGGGCCTCATGATGGGGAGACGCATCTGGTCCTCCGATGGTTGCTTCCCTCAAGAGTGGCCGAAGGCGGCCGGGAGGTCGAGCCCCTCGTCCGCCAGCACCTCCCTCAGCCGGTCGGGCCGGTTGGTGATCAGGCCGTCGGCCCCGATCCGGACCAGGTGGCGCATCGTGGCCTCGTCGTCGACGACGTAGGGGATGACGGACAGCCCGCCACCGTGGGCCTCGACGACGAGGGCCTCCGTCGCGAAGGGCCGGTAGGCCGGGTCGGCCACCCCGGAGGCGAAGGGGGCGCCGTGGATGGGGGAGATCGCGGTGAAGCCCTCGGCCGCGGCGGTCCGCACGAAGTCGGTGTCCACGGCGAGCCCGTCGAACCACGGCGACGGGGCGTCGGCGGTCGCCCGGAGGTACTTCGGTGAGACGAGGAGGTTGCGCGCCAGGGCCGGTTCGGCGGCGCCCACCCGGTCCAGCACACCCCAGTCGAAGCACTGGATGCTGGTGCGCCCGACCAGGCCGTCGACGTGCAGGGCCTCGACGACCTTGGCCACGAAGGCCTCCCTGCTGGTCAGCTGGGCGGCGTCGAGGGCGTCGTACTTGATCTCGAGGTTGATCCGCACCGGCTCCGCGCCCCGGTCCTCGAGCAGGGCCGCGACCTCGCAGAGCAGCGGCATCGTCGGAGGAAGGTCGTCGCGGGTGAGGCGGCGGATCCGCCGGGCATCGGCCAGTGCCGGGTCGTGCGCGACCACGACGTCGTCCTCGGCGGTCAGGTGGACGTCGAGCTCGAGCGTCGAGACGCCGAGCGCGAGCGCCTGACCGAAGGCCTCGAGCGTGTTCTCGGGCCAGAGCCCGGCGCCGCCGCGGTGGGCCTGGAGGTCGAAGGGGCGCTGGGGGCTCACTCGTACAGCTTGTCCACCACGTCGGCGTACTTGGTGTTCACGACCCGACGCTTGAGCTTGAGCGTCGGGGTGAGCTCCTCCGACTCGGCGGTCCACTCGTCGGGCAGCAGCTCCCAGGCCTTCACCTGCTCAGGCCTCGAGAGCCGCTCGTTGGCCTTGTCGACGGCGGCCTGCGCCATGGCGCGGATCTCGGGCTTGGTCGAGAGGTCGGCGAGGTCGGTGAACTCCACGCCCAGTCTGGCCGCCACCAGGGGTGCGATCTCGCCGTCGAGGGTGAGGATCGCGACGACGTAGGAGCGGTTGTCGCCCAGCGCCATCGCGTGACCCACGATCGGCGACTCCTTGAGGTAGTTCTCGATGTTGGAGGGCGCGATGTTCTTGCCCGCCGAGGTGATGATCAGCTCCTTCTTGCGGTCGATGATCGAGTAGAAGCCGTCCTCGTCGACGGTGCCGATGTCACCGGTGTGCATCCAGCCGTCCCCGTCGATGAGCGCCCGGGTCGCGGCCTCCTGGCGGTAGTAGCCGGGAGTGTTGACCGGCCCGCGGCACAGGATCTCGCCGTCCTCGCCGAGGCGCACCTCGATGCCGGGATTGGGCACCCCGACGGTGCCGAGCTTGAAGTGCTCGGGCCCGTTGGAGGTGAAGGCCCCGGTCGTCTCGGTCATGCCGTAGACGTCGTAGACCTTGAGCCCGAGGCCACCCATGAACTTGGCGACCTCCAGCGGCATCGGGGCCGCCGCACTGGCCGCCCACGTCACCTGGTCGAGGCCGAGGAGCAGGCGGAGGAAGGCCAGGATGCCCTCGTCGGCCTGGGTGTAGGCCGCCTCCACCTCGGGCGTCATGGAGCTGCCGTACTCGTGGGCCCGCGTCCAGGCGAGCCCGGCCGCCATGGCGTTGGTGACAATCTCCTGGTTGGCGGGGTCGGGGTCCTCGGCGAGCTTGGCGGAGATGCCGGTCTTGATCTTCTCCCAGACCCGCGGCACGCCGAAGAACGCCGTGGGGTGGACCTCGCCGAGCGCGCCGAGGAGTCCGGCCGGGTCGGGGATCGCGTGCACGTGGCTGCCGAGGAACGGGGGACCGTACGTCGCCAGCACCCGCTCGGCGATGTGCGCGAGGGGGAGGTAGCTGATCGTACGCTGCTGCCCCACCAGCCCCGCCGCGTCCAGGGTGGAGACCGCTTCGTCCATGACGTTGTGGTGGGTGAGCACCACGCCCTTGGGGTTGCCGGTGGTGCCCGAGGTGTAGAGGAAGGTCGCAGGGAGGTCGGGCGTGATCCGGTCCATCCGCGCCTCGATGCCGCTCGTGTCGTCCCCGCGGGCCAGCAGGTCGGTCCAGGTCAGCACGCGCTCGTCGTCGACGCGATCCGCGTCGCTGAACATCACCACGTGGCGGATCGAGTCGACCTCGGCGAGCGCCTTCTCCCAGCGCTGGTAGCGGTCGTGGTCCTCGAGGATCACCACGACAGGGCGCGCCTCCGCGGCGATGAAGGCGACCTGGTCCTGCGCGAGGGTGTTGTAGATCGACATCGGCACCGCGGCCGCCGTCATCGCGCCGTAGTCGGCGAGCGTGTGGGCGGTGCGGTTGTTGGCCATGATGGCCACCGGGTCGTCGGTCTCGACACCCAGGGCGATGAGCGCGGCCGCCACCCGCTGCGTCTGCTCCCACGTGCCCGCCCAGCTCAGCGTCGACCAGGTCTCACCCTCGGGCACGTCGAACTTGTCCGAGAACGCCGGTTGGTCGCCGTACCTCTCCGCCGCCTGGCGCACCGTGGCCGGCATGTGCAGGCCGAGGATGCGCGCTTCGTACTGCTCGCGGACTGCAGCGACATCGGCAGGGATCTCGTCGTTCACCGTGGGCTCCTCGATGTGGCGGGCCTCACATCATGGTGCGCGGCGACCGGGCTGGCTAGCGCGACGCGCAGCCCGTGGACGTCTGGTCCAGACTGTGACGCCGGACCACGCCCGGTCCGTTGACGAGGAGGCGACATGGTGGCGAGCCGCTCGGCCCGCGAGAGGAAGGCCGCTGCGCAGGCGGGTCCACTGGCGCGGGTGAAGATCGATCTCGACGGCGAGCAGCAGTTCCTCTATCGGATCAGCTGCTCCACGTGCGTCGCCCGCGGGCACCGGCCCTGGTCGACGCACCGGGCCGGCGGCGACAACGGTTTCATGGCCGCGATGGACCGGTGGACGTTCCACCTCGTCGAGAAGCACCCGGGTGGGGACGCACCCTGCCTGGCGTTCATGGCGGAGGCCCAGCAGCGGCTGCACGAGAAGCGAGAGGGCTGAGCACCTGCCCTTCTACGGACCCCGCGCAGCACGACGATGCCCGCATGGGGGCCGTCAACAGGTGTCCAGCTGACGCCTCACCACACGCCGCCGGAGGGTGGGCGAGGAGACGACCTCGTAGCCGGCCTCGAGAAAGACCTGCACCAGCCCGACCGAGGCCTCGTCCCAGATCACGGCCTTGCCCGGCGGCGGCTCGATCGGATAGCCCTCCAGCACGCGGGCGCCGACCTGCCGGCCGTACTCGACGGTGGCGGCAGCGAGCTCGTAGGTCAGCCCCGAGCGGCGCTGGCCCGTGCGCACGACGAAGCACGTGACCGACCAGACGCCCTCGAGCTCGGGGTCCATGCGCATCCACGCCTGCTTCCGGCTCCACAGCCTGGGGTAGTTCTCCCGTGGCTCGACCGCGACCCAGCCGGCGGCCTCACCGTCGACGTACCCGATCAGCCCGGACGTGGGGCCGGCGGTGCCGCAGGCGGTCTGCTCGAGCAGCGCCGCGTCCCTCTGCTCCTGGGTGGTGTCTCGCCAGATCCAGCCCGGCACCTTGAGGGCCTGGCAACGGCACGTGCGGGCGCCACCCGTGGCGAAGACCGCCTCGACGTCATCGGCCGCTGCTCGGTTGGCCGGGAGCCAGGTGAACTCAGGCATGCCCCGACTCTAGGACAGCCGCACTCCGTGCACCGGAATCAGGGAGGGCGCGCCAGCCGTCGTGGCCGCGTGCGCAAGGCCGGCTCGCGCCGGGTTGCGCGCGTCGGTCATGATTCAGGCGTGCCTCCCCAGGATGACTTCCGTGACGAGCTGGCCACCGCGGCGCGCGAGATGCAGGACGACGACAGCCCCCAGGAAGCCATGGAGCGGGCGGTCATGGTCGCGACGAAGATCATTCCCGGGTGCGACGCCGCCGGCGTCTGTGTCGTCCACCGCGGTGACCGCATCGACACCCACGCCACGAGCGACGACTCCCTGCGCCAGATCGACGCGCTGCAGCACGAGCTCGACGAGGGACCGTGCCTCGACGCGCTCCGCCAGGACCACACCGTCGTCAGCGCCGACCTGTCGACCGACGACCGCTGGCCGACCTGGGGGCCCCAGGTGGTCGAACGCCTCGGCCTGCTCAGCAGCGTGAGCTATCGGCTGTACTCCAACGACAAGGACCTCGGCGCCCTCAACCTCTACAGCAAGCAGGCGTCGGGCTTCACCGCCGAGGACATCCACGACGGACTCGCGCTCGCCGCGCACGTGGGTGTGGCCCTGGCGGCGGCTCAGGAGGTCGAGCAGCTGGAGAAGGCGCTCGGCGGGCGCACCGTGATCGGTCAGGCCACCGGCATCTTGATGGAGCGCTTCGACCTCGCGCCCGACCGTGCCTTCTCCGTGCTCAGCCGGATGTCGCAGCAGAAGAACGTCAAGCTCCGCGTGCTGGCCGAGCAGATCGTCACGACGCGGACCGTCCCGACCACCTAGGAACGGCTCACTAGGGTCGACCCGTGGACACAGACGTGGCGGTCGTGGGTGCGGGACTCGCCGGGCTGCGTTGCGCCCAGGCCCTGAGCGAGGCCGGCCGCGACGTCGTGGTGCTGGAGGGGGCCCCCGGCGGGGGGGGGCCGGGCCGCCCCCCCCGCCGGGCCGGGGGGGGGGGGGCCCGCCGCGGGCCGCGGGGCGCCCCCCCCCCCC
>JBBSOR010000039.1:0-31152 GCA_038259535.1 Propionibacteriales bacterium
CGACGCCGGCGCCGACGACGAAGAGCGTGGCCCCGGTGACCTTGACTCCGTGCGCGAGCGCGTCTCGGGGCCCGTGCATGCCCGGGAAGGCCGGGCACAGCGCCGGGTGGGTGTTGAGGGTGAGGAAACGTTCCAGGAAGTCGGCGGACACCAGCTTCATGAAGCCCGCGGACACCACCAGGTCGGGGTCGAAGGCGCCGACCTTGTCGGCCAGCGCCCGGTCCCAGTGCTCGCGCGAGGAGTAGTCGTCGACCTTCGCCACGAACGTCGGCACCCCGGCCCGATCGGCGCGCTCCAGGCCTTCGATGTCGTCGCGGTCGGCGCCGACGGCCACCACACGGGCGCCGTACGACGACTCGGCACAGGCATCGAGCAGGGCCTGCAGGTTGGTGCCGGCCCCGGACACCAGGACGACGAGGCGGGCGGGTCGGTTCACGACACCGGAGTCTAGGCGCGGTGGGACGGCCCGACGTCGCCCGTCCGCCTCTCGCGGACCAGCCGTCCCGCAACCAGGGCGGCGATCGCGGTGGTGAGGGGGACGGCCGCGAGGATGCCGATCCCGCCGACCAGTCCGCGCACGACCTCCTGGGCGACCACCTCCTGGCTGACGGCGATCCCGAAGGGCAGCTCCAGGGCGGAGAACACCAGCATCAGGGGCAGCGTCGCGCCGACGTAGGCGAGCACCAGCGTGTTGACGGTGGAGGCGGCGTGGGAGCGCCCGATGCGCATCGCACGCACGAAGAGGATGCGGGTGCTGGCGTCGGGATCGACGTCGGCGAGCTCCCACACGGCCCAGGTCTGGGTGACGGTCACGTCGTCGAGGACGCCGAGGGCACCGATGACGAGCCCGGCGAGCAGCAGGCCGCGCAGGTCGACCTGGGCAGCGATGCCAGTGATGTACTGGCTGCCCTCGTCGACGACGCCCGTGAAGTGCCCGACACCCGTGAAGACCCACCCGACCACACCGATCACCAGCAGGGAGACGAGTGTGCCGAGCATGGCCACGGTCGAGCGCACGTCGAAGCCGTGGGAGAGGTAGAGCGTGACGACCATGATCGCCGCGGCCGTCACCACCGCGACCGCGAGGGGCGAGGAGCCCTCCATGATGGCCGGGAGCGTGAAGGTCGCGATGAGCACGAGCGAGTACGCCAGGCTCGCCAGCGCGCCGATGCCGCGCCACCGCGACAGGGCGAGCACTCCGACGGCGAACAGGAGGGTCAGGGTGAGCAGCGGGGGTCCGCGGTCGAAGTCCTGGAAGGCGTACTGCTCCCCCTCGGGCGCCGCCTCGGCGTAGCTCACGATGATCCGGTCGCCGGGCTCCACCTCCGGCGCCTCCGAGCCGTAGGGCAGGAGCGCCTCCGCGGTGCCGGGTGCGCCCGGCCCGCTGAGCAGCTCCACCTCCGCCAGCCGGCAGCCCTCGACGTCCTGGCGGCACTCGCCGATGGCCCGCACCTGCGCCGTGCCGCGCTGCACGTCGGCACCCGGCGCGGTGATCTCGAGGTCACCGTCGGGCCAGAGCAGCGCCAGCCCCACGACTGTGGCCAGCACCAGTGGGCCGACCAGCAGGCCGATGAGCAGCCGGAGGTCGCGGGGGGCGGGCCCGAGGGACGGTCGCTCAGCGTGTCCGTGGCCTGCGCCCACGCTCAGTCCCCGGAGGAGATGGCGTCGGCCCGCGCCCTGGCCGAGCGCCACACCAGCAGCGCCACCACCCCGGCGCCGAGCAGGGCGCCGATGCCGCAGGCGGGCACGCCGTGGACGAGCACGTCGCGCGTGAACGGTCCGACGAAGCGCATCCGCCCGGGGCCCGCCGCACCGCCGGACAGCGACGCCAGCAGGGCGAAGCCGAGGCCGGCCACCAGCCCGCCACCGCAGCCCGCGAGCGCGACCTGGTCCCAGGCGAGGGGGCGCGAGCGCAGGGTCCGGAAGGCGGCCACCGCGGCTGCCAGGGGCGGCAGCAGCATCAGGCCGCCGATCCAGCCGGCGGGTGTGCCGACGGCGGGCAGGGCGGCGACGAGGGGGACGAGGGGCAGCGGTCCGAGCACGACGGCGGCCGGGGAGACGAGGGTGGCCCCGCCGACCGCGAAGCCGGGCCCGAGCAGGTAGGAGCCGGCGAAGAGAGCGGCGTTGGGGGCGAAGGCCGCGTTGACCCAGGCGTAGAGCCCGACCTCGCCCGGACTGGGGTGCAGCTGCGAGGTCAGGGTCGCGGCATCGTCGAAGGAGACGGCCAACGCCACCAGGAACACCAGCGCGGAGACGATGAGGAAGGTGCTGAGGACGGCCCTGGCCACGGCTGCGCCAGCCCGGACGGTCGCAGGCAGGAAGGCCGCCCAGATCGCGGCACGACCGGAGCCGACGGCGATCGCCGGTGCGGCGACCAGCGCCGTCATCGCGATCGTCCAGGCCAGGACACGCGGCACGGACGGATCGGCGGTGGAGCCGGCGGCGAGCGTGGCGACCACGACGGCCACCACGGCGTAGCCGGCGAAGAAGGTCGCGATGGCGGTGGGCACCGTGAGGTCCCGCTCGCCGTCGGAGATGCGGTCGGCGTCGGGGCCGTGGCCGGAGACCGCATCGCCCACACGGTGGCCCAGGCGCCACATCGACCACGCCGAGACCGCGGTGATGCCGAGAGGCACGATCGTGATCCGCGCGCCGAGCACGGTGACGCCGGAGCCGTGCCCGGCCAGCCAGGCGAGCGCGCCCATCCGCATCCCGTCGCGGGGCGCGCCGTGCACGCCGGCGTCGGTGACGAACCACCCGATGACCCCCACCGCCAGCAGCACGACCAGCGGCCCCAGTGCGGCGAGCGCGCCGCCGAGGGTGGCGACCAGCACCAGCGGCCGGTGGCGGGCAGCGTCGGTCCGGGGGCTGTCGGGTCGGGTGAGGAGCGACGTCATGGCCGAGCCATCATCACCCGGCCCGCGGTGCGGATGGTGCTCCCACGCCGCCCGTCCCGGCCAGGGGGAGCGATGTGCGCCGCGTGTGCCGACCCCGTACCGTGGAACGGTCATGAGGAGCCCGGAGACCTTCGACGCCTACTACGGCGAGACGCGTTCGCGACTCCTCCACGAGGCCTATGCCCTGACCGGTGACGCTCCGGCGGCGCGTGCCGCCGTCCGCGACGCCTTCGTCGTCGCCTGGCACCACTGGCGCAAGGTCGGGCTCCTCGACGAGCGCGACGGCTATGTCCGTCCCCTCGCCTTCCGTCGGGCCCGCCGACGGCACACCGCGCGGATCTGGCACCGCGACAAGTCGCTGCCCCCCGAGGCACGGACCACCCTCGACGCCCTGTCCAAGCTCACCACCCGTCAGCGCGAGGTGCTCGTCCTCAACGGCCTCTCCTCGCTCACGCTCAACGACATCGCCCGCATGGTGGGCCTGCCACGCTCCGACGCGGAGCGGGAGCTGCAGACCGCCACCGCGCAGTTCGCCCTGCAGCGTGACGTGCCGACGACCGAGATCCGCCGGTTGCTCGACGACCTCGCCGCGCCGCTGGAGTCGATCCGCTGGCCCCGGGCCACCGTGATCCGCCGCGCCGGGGCCGCGCGCCGACGTACGCACACGGTCATCGGCGCCGGGCTGGCCACCGCCGCCCTCGTGGTCTCGGGCTCACTGGTGGCCATGGGCTCGGAGGCCGAGGCCACCAGCCTGAGCGACGAGAAGGCCACCGCCGGCGTCACCGTCCACGCTCCCACGACGACCACGGGCGAGCAGATCATCGACCAGGCGTCGCTGCTGACCGATGCGCAGGTGGCACGTTTCGGCTCCGGCCTGGACTGGACCGAAACCGCCACCACCGACAACCTCGCCGGCGACGGCCTGGTGGCACCGTGCCAGCGTGAGCGCTTCTCCGACCCCGACGGCATCACCGCCCTCGTCCGCACCTGGGAGGGCACGGCGACCCGGGTGATCACCGGCCAGGTCGGCAAGGGCGCCGACAAGCGCACCGGCAAGCGCCGGGTGACCCGCACGGAGGGGTCGATCGCGCAGATCGTCGAGATGTCCGGCAACGCCAAGCAGGCCTCGCAGAGCTTCGAGACCGCCTCGCTCTGGTTCGCCGGCTGCACCGACCCCCGCACGCAGCTGGTCTCCACCCGCACCGTCAAGCGCGTCGGCGACGACGCGCGCCTCTTCCGCCTCCGCTCGTGGGGCCGTACGCCGGCCACGATCGCCGTCGGCACCGCGCGCACCGGCAGGCTCGTGGTGACCACCGTCGTCCGCAGCCAGGATGGTGCGGTGGGCGACAAGGCGGTCCTCGCCGGCTTGGCCGCCGCGGTCAACGGCCTGTGCGGCACCGAGGGGGCGGGCACCTGCGCCGGACGCGCCCGCACCCGCTCGTCGCTGCCGCTCGACATCGGACTGCCACCGGGGTTGCTGTCCGCCGTCGACCTGCCACCCGTGGCCTCGGTCCGGGGCCCCTGGGTCGGCACCGACCCCGAGCGGGCGCGCAACAACTACGCGGCGACCCGGTGCGACCGCACCACCTTCCAGGGCAAGGGGATCACCCGGGCGCAGACCCGGACCTTCCTGTTCCCCGAGACGCCCAACGCCTCCCAGCTCGGCCTGACGCAGACCGTGGGCTCCATGTCGCAGGGCGCGGCCCGGTCGTTCGTCGAGAAGGTCCGCACCCGGATCCGGCAGTGCGGCCAGGCCAACCTCGGCACGAGCGTCACGCAGCTGGCGTCGACGTCGACCAAGGCCACCGACATCAGTGTCTGGGCCCTCACCATCGAGCTCAACGACCGCCAGTCCTTCCCGTTCCTGATGGCGATCGTGCGTGACGAGACGGCGGTCTCGCAGCTCGGCTTCGCCCCGGACCGCAACATGACGATGTCGCGCAACGACTTCGTCGCACTCTCCCGCCGGGTCCTCGAACGGCTCGACACACTGCGCAGCAAGCGCTGACGCAACCTTTTCGCCGCCGGCGGGGTCTCACCGTGCATGAGGCTCCGCTCGACGCTTGTGACCGCAGTCCTGGCCGGCACGCTGGCCCTGGGCGCGTGCGGTGACCCGGCGTCGGAGGAGGCGTCCGGCGACGCGGGCCCGGCGGAGGGTCCGTCCGACGAGCGGACGTCCGAGCCGGCGAACACGGGGCCAGGCACCGAGATCCCGGACGACTTCCCCCTCTCCGCCGGCATGGGTGGTCCGCAGGACACCCTCGCAACCTCCCGGACCGGCACCGGACTGCGCGACCTGACGCTCTGCGACACCGCTCCGCTGCGTGGGCTGGGGACCCGCGACCGGATGATCGCCGACAACAGCGGCGGCGAGTCCGCCAACACCCGCGAGCTGGTGCTGCTGGGCAGCCCAGACGAGGCGGCCAGGGTGGCCCGGGCGTTCACCGATCTTCCGTCCGGGTGCCCGGACGCGACCGTCACCGCCGACATGGAGACCTTGACCGAGGTCCGCCAGTCGCGGTTCGGTCCCGCTCCGGCCGTGACGCTCGTCCAGACCTACACCTTCGACGGCGAGCCCGGCACGGGCGCGACCGTCATCCACGTCATACCCGCGGGGGCGGCCCTCCTGATCACCTCGACGTACGGCCAGTGGACCGGCGCCGCCCTCGAGCAGGGGGTCGCCGAGACCGTCGATGCCGTCCGGGAGACGGTGACCGGGCTCGACCTCTTCGACGCAGGCACGCCGAGCAGCGGGGCCTCGGCAGCTCGGTCTTCCGGGTCACCCGTGTCGGTTCGGCCGAGGGTCAGCACCTACGGTGAGGGGTCGCTCGCGTCGCTGGACGAGCAGGCAGACACGGTCACGGGGACCACGGGGAAGATTGTTCCGGCGATGCGCGTGTTCACGAAAACGGGGAGCTAGACATGTCCATTCCTTCAACGCTGGCCAGCTCGGCCTGCCCGACACTGCCGTCGCCACGGCGCATCTCCGCGGTGGCTCCGGTCCGCCTCCTCGGGGCGCACGTCGTGTGGCGCGTGCTCTGGGAGGCCGGCCGACCGGGCCGCCCGGAACGCCGGACGGCCCCGCAGGTGGACCTACGGAGCCGTCTGGAGTGAGCCCTGGCCCACAGGTGGTCCAGGCCCTGTCGGACCTAGAGGTTGTTGAGGATGGCGCGCATCAGCTCGGCCGTCTCGGACGGCGTCTTGCCGACCTTGACCCCGGCGGCCTCGAGGGCCTCCTTCTTGGCCTGTGCGGTGCCCGAGGAGCCCGAGACGATGGCGCCGGCGTGGCCCATGGTCTTGCCCTCGGGGGCGGTGAAGCCCGCGACGTAGCCGACGACCGGCTTGGTGACGTGGTCCTTGATGTAGGCCGCGGCACGCTCCTCGGCGTCTCCACCGATCTCGCCGATCATCACGATCGCCTTGGTCTCCGGGTCGTTCTCGAAGGCCTCGAGCGCGTCGATGTGGGTGGTCCCGACGATGGGGTCACCGCCGATCCCGATCGCGGTGGTGAAGCCGTAGTCTTTCAGCTCATACATCATCTGGTAGGTCAGCGTGCCCGACTTCGACACCAGGCCGACCGGGCCCTTGCCCGCGATGGTGTGCGGCGTGATGCCGGCCAGCGACTCCTCCGGCGTGATGATGCCGGGGCAGTTGGGGCCGATCATCCGGGTGGACCTGCCCTCGAGGTAGGCGACCACCTCGGCGGTGTCCTGCACCGGCACACCCTCGGTGATGACCACGAGCAGCGGGATCTCGGCGTCGATGGCCTCGATCGCGGCATCCTTGGTGAAGGCCGGGGGCACGAAGGCGACGGACACGTTGGCGCCGGTCTCCTTCATCGCCTCGGCCACCGTGCCGAACACGGGCAGCTCCTTGCCACCGAGCTCGACCGTGGTGCCGGCCTTGCGGGCGTTGACACCCCCCACGATGTCGGCGCCGGACTCGACCATCAAGGTGGTGTGCTTGGCACCCATCCCACCGGTCATGCCCTGGACGATGATCTTGGAGTCGGAGTTGAGGTAGATCGACATCTCTTCTGTTTCTCTCTCTCAGGCCTGGTGGGCGAGCTCGGCGGCCTTGTCGGCCGCGCCGTCCATGGTGTCGACGAGGGTCACCAGCGGGTGGTTGGCCTCGGTGAGGATCCGGCGGCCCTCCTCGACGTTGTTGCCGTCGAGGCGGACGACGAGCGGCTTGCTCTCCTTGTCGCCGAGGATCTCCAGCGCACCGACGATGCCCTTGGCGACCTCGTCGCACGCGGTGATGCCGCCGAAGACGTTGACGAAGACGCTCTTGACCTGGGCGTCGTTGAGGATCACGTCGAGGCCGTCGGCCATCACCTGGGCGTTGGCGCCGCCCCCGATGTCGAGGAAGTTGGCGGGCTTGACGCCGCCGTGCTTCTCACCGGCGTAGGCGACGACGTCGAGGGTGCTCATCACCAGGCCCGCGCCGTTGCCGATGATGCCGACCTGGCCGTCGAGCTTGACGTAGTTGAGGCCCTTGTCCTTGGCCTTCGCCTCGAGCGGGTCCTCCTCCTCGCGGATCACGAAGTCCTCGTGCTCGGGGTGGCGGAAACCGGCGTTCTCGTCGAGGGAGACCTTGCCGTCGAGCGCCTCGAGCCGGTCGCCGGTGAGGCGGGCGAGGGGGTTGACCTCCACCAGGGTGGCGTCCTCCTCGACGAAGACGTTCCACAGCTGCTGGATCATCGTGACCGCCTGGTCGCGGAGCTCGGCCGGGAAGCCGGCCTCGTCGGCGATCTCGGCAGCCTTGGCCGCGTCCACGCCGGTGCCGGCGTCGATGCGGATCTGCTTCACCGCGTCGGGGTTGGTCTTGGCGACCTCCTCGATCTCCACACCACCCTCGACGCTGGCGATGCAGAGGTATGAGCGGTTGGAGCGGTCGAGCAGGTAGGAGAAGTAGTACTCGTCCTCGATCGAGGCACCGGGGACCACCAGGACCCGGTTGACCGGAAGCCCCTTGATCTCGAGGGCGAGGATCGCGCGGGCGGCCTCCTCGGCCTCCTCCGGCGTCTTCGCGACCTTCACACCACCGGCCTTGCCGCGGCCACCGGCCTTGACCTGCGCCTTGACGACCACGACGCCACCGATCTCCTCGGCGGCCGCACGAGCGTCCTCCGCGGTCTCCACGGTCTTGCCGAGGGCCCCTGCCACTCCATGCTTGGCGAAGAGCTCCTTCGCCTGAAACTCCATCAGATCCACGGCGTACCCAGTCCTTTTCGTCTGCAAACAGTGCGCGGGATTTCCTCTTGGCACACTAGACCTGTCGTCGGGCGCGCACGAGTTCGGGCCTGCGTGGTGCTGGTCACCCCCGGCTACGTTGTCGAGCATGTCCACCTCGATCTCGGCCTCGATCTCGGCCTCGAACTCGGCCTCGAACTCGGCCTCCGTCTCGGCCCCCGGCTCGGCGGTGATGTGGTTCCGTCGCGACCTGCGCGTGCGGGACAACCCGGCGCTCCTGGCCGCCCTCGACGAGGGGTCCGTGACGGCCCTGTTCGTGGTCGATCCCGCGATCTGGGCGGGCGCCGGAGCGGCCCGGCAGGCCTGGCTCGCCGCCAACGTGCTCTCCCTCGCCGGGCGGATCCCGCTCACCATCCATCTCGGCGACCCGTCCGAGGTCGTGCCCCGCGTCGCCGCCGGCCGACGCGTCCACGTGGCTGCCGAGACCACCCCCTACGGCCGCCGCCGTGACGACGCCGTGGGCAGGCTGGTCGAGCTGGTCCCCACGGGATCGCCGTACGCCGTCGGGCCGGGCCTGGTCCGCAACGGCAGTGGCAACCCCTACCAGGTCTTCAGCGCCTTCGCCCGTGGCTGGCGCGAGCGTGGCTGGCCGGAGCCGGCCGACACCCCCCGCTCCCCCGACATCGAGCCCGCCGATTCGCATCGGCGCGCCCTCGATCTGCTCGAGAGGGCCGTCGCGGACGCGCCGGTCGACCTGCCCGCCGCCGGCGAGGACGCCGCCTGGCGCCGCTGGCACGACTTCAGGCGCGACGGGCTCGCCCGCTATCCGGACGAGCGCAACCGGCCCGACCACGACGGCACCTCCCGCCTGTCCCCCTACCTCCACCTCGGCGTGCTGCACCCGCGCTCCCTGCTGGCCGACATCGACACCCGCTCCACCTACGCCAACGAGCTGGCCTGGCGCGAGTTCTACGCCGACGTGCTGTGGCACACCCCGGCCTCCGCGTGGGCGGACCTCAAGCCGGCGCTGACGGGGATGACCTACGACGAGCCGGAGGACGCGATCGAGGCATGGCGCACCGGCACCACGGGCTACCCGATCGTGGATGCGGGGATGCGCCAGCTGCTCCACACCGGCTGGATGCACAACCGGGTCCGGATGATCACGGCGTCGTTCCTGACCAAGGACCTGCACGTGTGGTGGCCGATCGGTGCGCGGCACTTCCTCGACCTGCTCATCGACGGTGACGTGGCCTCCAACAACCACGGCTGGCAGTGGGTGGCCGGCACCGGGACGGACGCCTCGCCCTACTTCCGGGTCTTCAACCCGATCACCCAGGGCATCAAGTTCGACCCGCAGGGCGACTACGTACGCCGCTGGGTGCCCGAGCTCGACCACCTCCCCGGCAAGGCCGTGCACGAGCCGTGGAAGTCCGACGTCGGCTATGAGCGCGACTATCCGGCACGCATCGTCGACCACGCCGACGAGCGGCGCGAGGCACTCGATCGCTACCAGTCGGCCCGAGGGTGAGTGGGATCGGAGCCGGATCGGAGCCGGATCGGTGTCCGGATATCGACCACCCCGCGGGGTGAGATGAACAAATTGGTCACCGGTTGCACTATCTCGTGATCTTTCCGTTACAGTCGTGCGCGGTCTTGCCGACCACCCCCCTGACCCGGCAGATTGGTAAAAACCCCTATGGGCAACCACCGAGCGGAGCGCGCTCCCCAGCGACGCACCTCGGCCCCGGCCGCACCCGTGACCGGAAAGCGACGTGCCACCACGCCGCCCCGCCGGTCGCTGATCAGCAGCCTGCCCTCCCTGCCCCTCGTGGCCGGAGTCGCCGTCCTGGCGATCTCCGCCGGTGGCGCGGTCACCGCGTCCGGCGCGGGTGTCACCTCCCTCACGCTGGGGTCCTCGGCGGGCGGTTCCACCGCCATCGGCTCCGCCGGGCAGGCGCTCTCGCGCCGCGGCGCTGTCGTCAGCCGTGACTACACCCGCGGCACCGACCTCGAGGCGAGCGACCCCGAGCTGGTCGCCCTCGCCGAGAAGCAGATGGCCGCGCGCGCGGTCAAGCTCGACGAGATGCGCCGGGAGGCCGAGAAGCAGGCGGCGAAGATCAAGGAGAACAAGTGGGTTCTCCCCCTCGCCAGCTACCAGATCACCGCCACCTTCGGGCAGTACGGCCTCTGGGCCAGCTATCACACCGGACTCGACTTCAACGGCAACACCGGTGACCCGATCATGGCGATCGCCAACGGCACCGTCACCTCCACCGGCTACGACGGCTCCTACGGCAACAAGACCGTGGTGACCCTCGACGACGGCACGGAGATCTGGTTCTGCCACCAGACCTCGATCTACGTCTCGGTCGGTGACCGCGTCACCGGCGGCGAGGTCATCGGCACGGTCGGCGCGACCGGGCACGTCACCGGTTCCCACCTGCACGTCGAGGTCCGTCCCGGTGGCGGCGGCCCCGTCGACCCGTTCCAGGCCTTCGTCGAGCACGGCATCGTTCCCTGATCGAGCCGACCGGGCCCACCTTGCTCCACCTCACCCGCCCGGCGGTGCGGGGCTAGAGCTTCTCGACGGGCGCGTATCGCAGCAGGAGGCGCTTGACGCCGTCGGACCCGAAGTCGATCGAGGCCACGGACTTCTCCGCGACCCCGTCGACGGCCACGACCGTGCCCATCCCGAACGAGTCGTGCACGACCCGGTCCCCCGGTGACAGGCTCGGGATCTCGCGCGCGGGCTTGGACTTGGCGGCGACGTCGGCCCGCATCGCGGCCGAGGAGAAGTTGCGTCGCCCGGCATCGGTCGGGGTGGCGAGGCGCGTGGAGCCGCCGCTCAGGTCGGTGCGACCCCAGCGCGTCTGCTCGGCCGCCGTGCGGCGCCAGTCGACGAGGTCGACCGGGAGCTCGTCGAGGAACCGGCTGGCGGGGTTGTGGCTCGGCGCCCCCCACGCGGACCGGACCAGCGCCCGGGAGATGTAGAGGCGCTGCTCGGCCCGGGTGAGCCCGACGTAGGCCAGCCGGCGCTCCTCCTCCAGCTCGGTCTGGTCGCCCAGCGAGCGCTGGTGCGGGAAGACGCCGTCCTCCAGGCCGGTGAGGAAGACGACCGGGAACTCCAGGCCCTTCGCGGTGTGGAGCGTCATGAGGGTCACGACGCCCGAGTCGTCGCCGTCCGGGGCGTCGGGGATCTGGTCGGCGTCGGCGACCAGGGCCACCCGTTCGAGGAAGTCGCCCAGCCCGACGGCGACGGTCCCGGCCTCGACCTCCGCTGGGTCGGCGCTGGGGCCGGGCTGCGGGTCCTCGGCGAACTCGCGCGCCACGGCGACGAGCTCGGCGAGGTTCTCCACGCGGGTGCCGTCCTGCGGGTCCTCGCTGGCCTCGAGCTCGGTGAGGTATCCCGACCGCTCCAGCACCGACTCCAGGATCACGTCGGGTCGCTCGGCGGCCGCCACCATCGACTGCAGCTCCTGCACCATCGCGACGAAGGCCTCGATGTTCTTGAGGCTCCGGGTGGCCAGCCCCGGTGCCTGGGCCGCGCGGGTGAGCGCCTCCCAGAAGGTGGTCCGGTCGCGGTCGGCCAGGGCGGCGATGCAGGCCTCGGCGCGTTCGCCGATGCCGCGCTTGGGGGTGTTGAGCACCCTGCGCAGCGAGATCTCGTCGGCGGTGTTGACCAGCATCCGCAGGTAGGCCAGCGCGTCGCGGACCTCCTTGCGCTCGTAGAAGCGCACCCCGCCGACGACCTTGTAGGGCTGGCCGGTGCGGATGAACACCTCCTCGAAGACGCGCGACTGCGCGTTGGTGCGGTAGAACACCGCGACGTCGGCCGGGCGTACGTCCCCCTCGTCGACCAGCCGGTCGATCTCCTGGCTGACGAAGCGGGCCTCGTCGTGCTCGTCGTCGGAGACGTAGCCGACGATCCGCTCCCCCGCACCGGCGTCGGTCCACAGCCGTTTGGCCTTGCGGCCGCGGTTGTTGCCGATGACGGAGTTGGCGGCGGTCAGGATCGTCTGCGTGGAGCGGTAGTTCTGCTCGAGCAGGATCGTCGTAGCGTCGGGGAAGTCCTGCTCGAAGTCCATGATGTTGCGGATGTCGGCACCGCGGAATGCATAGATCGACTGGTCGGCGTCGCCGACCACCATCAGCTCGCTCGGCTCGACCGACTCCTGGCCCCGTTCTTCCAGCGACTGACCGCACAGCTGTTGGATCAGGCTGTATTGGGCGTGGTTGGTGTCCTGGTATTCGTCCACCAGCACGTGGCGGAAGCGACGGCGGTAGCCCTCCCGGACGTCGGGGAAGGCCTGCAGCACGTGGACGGTGGTCATGATCAGGTCGTCGAAGTCGAGCGCGTTGGCCTCGCGCAGGCGTCGTTGGTAGTGGGTGTAGGCCGAGGCGTAGGCCTCCTCGAAGCCGTTGCGCGCCTCCTTCACCGCATCCTCGGGGTCACGCAGCTCGTTCTTCTGGTCGGAGACCCAGTGCAGGACGGCGTTGGGCTGGTATTTCTTGGTGTCGAGCTCGAGGTCGCGCAGCACCAACGTCATCAGCCGCTTGGAGTCGGCGGCGTCATAGATGGAGAAGTTGGACTTGAAGCCGACCCGGTCGATCTCCTTGCGCAGGATCCGCACGCAGGAGGAGTGGAAGGTCGAGACCCACATGATCTTCGCCCGGTTGCCGACGAGCTCCTGGACCCGCTCCTTCATCTCGGCCGCGGCCTTGTTGGTGAACGTGATCGCCAGGATCGAGCCCGGGTGCGCCTTGCGCTGGGAGATCAGCCACGCGATGCGACGCGTCAGCACCCGGGTCTTGCCCGAGCCCGCGCCGGCCACCACCAGCAGCGGTGCTCCGGCGTGCATCACCGCCGCCCGCTGGGGGTCGTTGAGACCCTCGAGGAGCGGGTGGTCGATGAGGGCTGCGTCGGGTGCGTCGGTGGGGCTCATGTCGGGCCAACCCTATGCGCCCGGTGGGACACCCGGACGCCCCCGCCCGGAGGGGTGGACCGGGTCCGGGATCAGGCGTGCACGGGTGACCAGAACACGGCCACCGCGATGTTGGCGACCGTGAGCGCGAGCAGGCCGAAGTAGAGGCCCTTCGGGATGCTCGGCTTGCGCAGGTTGGCCATCACGAGCACCAGGATGACCAGCCCCACGGCGAACTTCACCCCGATCTTGGCGTGGTCGGGCGTGCCGAGGCTCTCGAGCACTCCCACCAGCAGCAGACCGGCGACGAACGCCGTGCCGATGCCGTCGCGCATCAGCGAGTTGACGACCTTCTCCTCGTCGCGGACCTGCACGAGGAGCCCCCCGAGGAGGGCCGCGTAGCCGAGGATGTGGACGAAGAGCAGCACCAGCCGCAGGGTCTCCATGCGCACACCCTAGCCAGCCGGCGCCTCACGCCTCGTCGATCTCCGGGGTGCGCGCGCCGGTGCCCCGGTCGCCGAAGACGTACTCGGCGAGGAAGAGCACGCCGCCCACACCGAGCAGGCCCGCGCACCAGAGAAGCGAGTGCGGGTCGTCGTAGACGGTGAAGCCGAGGATCGCAAGGTTGCCGACCAGCCCGACGACCAGCAGCGGCGTGCTGGCGCGGAAGATCTCGTCGTGCTCGTCCTGTCCGCGCAGCCTGAGACAGGAGACGATCACGAGGGCATAGATCGCGAGGAGCAGCACGACCGTCACGGTGGCCAGACGGCCGACCAGGTCGATGCCACCGCCCGACGCGGTCACGAGGGTGCCGATCACGAGCAGCAGGCTGACCACGAGCCCGCTGAAGATCAACCCCACCCACGGACTGCGTCGCTCGGGATGGATCGTGGCGAAGACGCCGGGTACGACGTCCTCGCGGGCCATGCCGTAGAGGATGCGTGGCTGCGTGACGATCGTGACCAACGTGGGGTTGGTGATCGCGATCAGGGCGATGATCGAGAAGACGGTCGCCATCAGGTCCGTCGAGACGGGAAGGACGCCGGCCTTGACGACCTCGAGCAGGGCGGCGTCCGATCCGGCCAGCGTCTCCACCGGGACGGTCAGCGCGGCGGCGATCGAGACCAGCACGTAGACGAGCCCGGCGACGAGCATGCCGCCGACCAGCGAACGCGGGAAGGCCTTGTAGGGCTCGATGGTCTCCTCCGCGACGTTGACCGTGTTCTCGAAGCCGGTCATCGCGAAGAACGAGAAGGAGATGCCGGCCAGGACGGCGAGCGCGGGACTGGCGTAGTCGCCGGAGGTGTCGATGCGGGTCAGCACGCCGAAGTCGGCGTTGCCCTGGACCACGTGGACCACACCGATGACCAGCACGATGAGCAGACCGGCGACCTCGACGAAGGTCATCAGCATGTTGACGACCACCGACTCGGTGATGCCGATGAAGTTGACGACGACGAGCAGGGCGATGAAGACCAGCGAGACCAGCAGTGCCGGCGGGCCGGCCCACAGCTCGGCGAAGTAGGACGCGAAGCCGGTCGCCAACGAGCCCGAGGCCGCCATGCTCGCGGCGAGGAAGGACACCGTGATCAAGAAGGTCAGTGCACGGCTGCCGAAGGCCTTGTTGACGTAGAGCGAGGCACCTGCCGCCTGGGGATACTTGGTGACCAGCTCGGCGTACGCCGCCCCGGTGATCGCGGCGATCGAGACGCCGAGGGCGAAGGCGATCCAGAAGGCGCCTCCGACGGCTGCCGCCACCAGTCCGATGAGGACGTAGATGCCCGACCCGAGCACGTCGCCGAGGGTGTAGAAGAAGAGCAGGCGAGCGGTGATGGAGCGCTTGAGCTCGCTGGTGCGCTCGTCAGGACGGGTGTCTGCGGCGGGGACTGCCACGGGGGCTCGCTTCCCGAGAAGGGGCTGAGGGACACCAGACCCCACCGGTCTGAGGCGTCGGTTGTCAACCACCCTTCACCCCCACGGAGGGGGCTAGAGCAACCGTCGGTCCGAGGCCCACTTCGTCAGCTCGTGGCGACTCGAGAGCTGCAGCTTGCGGAGCACCGACGACATGTGGGTCTCCACGGTCTTGACCGAGATGAAGAGCTCCTTGGCCACCTCCTTGTAGGCGTAGCCGCGGGCGATCAGGCGCATCACCTCGCGCTCGCGCTCGGTCAGCCGGTCGAGGTCCTCGTCGACCGCTGCGACGTCGATCGAGCCGGCGAAGGCGTCGAGCACGAAGCCGGCCAGCCGCGGCGAGAAGACCGCGTCCCCCCCGGCCACGCGGGTGATCGCGTCGACCAGCTCGGGGCCGGTGATCGTCTTGGTGACATAGCCGCGCGCGCCGCCACGGATGGTGCCGATGACGTCCTCCGCCGCGTCGGAGACCGACAACGCGAGATAGAGGGTGTCCGGCGACGGCTGGCGCCGCATCACCTCGACTCCTCCCCCTCCGGGCAGGTGCACGTCGAGCAGCACCACCTGGGGCCGGAGGTCGCGGACGACGGCGATCGCCGCATCGGCGTCGGCGGCCTCACCGACCACCTCGACGAGCCCGGCGCCGCTCGCAGCCAGCTCGGAGCGGACGCCCGCGCGGAACATCGCGTGGTCATCCACCAGCACGACGCGCACCGGCCCTCGGACCGGGGCGCCGTCGGGTGCGGTGGGCTGGCTCAGGCTCATCGGTTCTCCTCGTCGTCTGCACCGGAACTGGTGCGGGGCAGGTGCAGGCGGACCTCGGGGCCCTCGCCGGGAGCCGAGCGTACGTCCGCCCGGCCGCCGTGGCGCGCCATCCGGTCCACGATGCTGTTCCTGACGCCCTGACGGTCCGTGGCGACGGCGTCGACGTCGAAGCCCGCGCCGCGGTCGCGCACGAAGACGTCCACCGCTCCGGCCGAGGTCTCGGCGAAGACGTCGGCGCGCTGGGTGCCGGCGTGTTTGGCGACGTTGACGACGGCCTCCCGGGCGGCGTGCACGAGCGGGCGCAGCGCCTCGTCGAGCGCGCAGTCACCGACGGTGACGACGTCGACGACGACGTCGTGCTGGGACTCGACGTCGGCGGCCATCTCCTTGAGCGCGCCGGCCAGCGTGGTCGCGTCGGTGGTGTCGGCCTCGAAGAGCCACTGCCGGAGGTCGCGCTCCTGGGAGCGCGCGAGCTTGGCGACGGTCGTGGCGTCGTGGGCGTTCTTCTGGATCAGGGCGAGCGTCTGGAGCACCGAGTCGTGGAGGTGCGCGGCCATGTCGGCGCGCTCCTGGGTGCGGACGCGCTCGGCGCGCTCGGCACCGAGGTCGTTGATCAGCCGCACCGCCCACGGTCCGACCACGATCGCGAGGCCGAGCAGCCCGAGCAGCCCGGCCACCAGGACCGGCACCGCGAACGTGGCCTGGCCGGCGGCGACCGCGAAGACGATGAGGGCGGTGACGATCAGCCCCAGCCCGGCCGCGATCCGGCCGTAGGCCGCCCAGCCGCCGTTGCCGAAGACCGCGCGGAACGGGTCGATCCGGCCGGACGAGTCGATCCAGCGCTCGCGCTGGGCCTCGTCGGCCTGGCGCCACAGCAGGGCGATGCCGGAGATCGCGAGCACGACCGGCCAGAACAGCGCGCCCTGGCCGAAGATCCCCTCGAAGCCGAGCACCACGCCGAAGAACAGCGCGCCGAGCGCGATCGCGGGTCCGGCGTCGCGCAGCCGCGAACGGCGGCCGGGGCGCTTGCCGGTGCGGGTGGCGCTCTCCAGTCCGGGTGCACCGACCTCGAAGCCCTGGTCGGCGGGGAGGAACACCCACAGCCCGGCATAGAGCATCAGGCCGAACCCTCCGAGGAAGCCGGTGGCGACGAAGAAGCACCGCACCCACAGCACCGGGACCGCCAGATGGGCAGCGAGACCGGCCGCGACGCCGCCCATGATCGGTGCGTGGGTGTCGCGGTGGGCGCGGCGGACCTGGCCGGCACGGGGTGGATGTGTCTGCGTCATCGTGTCTCCATCGTCGCAGGCACCCACGTGCGCGACCATGAGGACTGACCCCGAGCCGACCCTGAGTCGCACCGGGGTGGAGGCAGCGACAACCAGGGTTGTCCCCGATGGTGCGGCACGTCGCCGCGGACGAGAGTGGAGCCATGGACACCCCCAGCCCCGGCCCCACCGGCACCGGCACCGGCGAGCAGCCCACGCCGCCGCCCGCCGGTCCCCGCGTCGACCGCGACCAGATGAAGGACCTCGGCCGCCTGCGTCGCAGCGTCACCGACCGCCACATCGGCGGTGTCGCCGGCGGCCTCGCCCGGCACCTCGACGTCGACCCGATCATCGTCCGGGTCACCCTGGTCGTGGCGGCCTTCTTCGGCGGTGCGGGCCTGCTCGCCTACATCGGCCTGTGGGTCCTGGTGCCCGAGGAGGGCACCGACGACCAGCCCCTGGGCCTCGACCAGCGCAGCCGCTCGCTCGCCCTCGGCGGCGTCGGCGTGCTTGCCCTGCTCGTCGCGGTCGGCGACTGGGCCGGTGCCTACTGGTTCCCGTGGCCGCTGGCGATCGTGGCCGTGATCGTTGTCTGGTTCCTGCACCGCAAGGACAAGACATCCGGCCACAGTCCCCGGCAGGGCCACGGCTACGGCTACGACGACGACCACGACCAGCCCGCTCGCACCGGCGACCTCGCCACCAGCGAGACGTCCTCCGCCCGTGAGACGTACGCCCGAGCGCCGCGCCTGCCCCGCAACCCGCGTCGCCGTGGCCCGATCCTGTTCTTCTTCACGCTCGCGCTGGTCGCGCTGGCCGAGGGTGTCCTCGGCGTCATCGACCTGGCGGGTGCCTCGGTCGCCAGCAGCGCCTATCCCGCGCTGGCCCTCGGCCTGATCGCCCTGATGCTGCTCGTCGGGTCGGTCTGGGGCCGCGCCGGAGGGCTCATCGCGCTGGGCATCGTCGCAGCGCTGGCAACCGCCGCGACCACTCTCGGCAACGCCTTCCCCGACGACCGCTTCGACTACGCGCCGACGAGTGCCGCGCAGGTGAAGGACACCTATGACTTCGGTGGGGGCGAGCTCACGCTCGACCTGTCGGACGTCTCCGACGTGGCGACCCTGGACGGTCGCAACGTCGCCATCGACGGGGTCGGTGGCCGGGTGGAGGTCATCGTCCCCGACGGCATGGACGTCAGCGTCGAGACCCAGATCGCCGCCGGCGACAGCCGGGTCTTCGACCGACAACAGGACGGCTTCGACGTCAACGTCGACCACGTCCTCGACGGTGGGGACGACGTCCCCGCCATGACCATCTTCATCGACCTGGTCGTCGGCGAGATCCTCGTCCGCGAAGCGGCCTGAGGAGCACGCCATGACCGACAACAGCCATGACAACGACACCTACGCCTACGACGCGCCTATGACGGGTCCGTTCGACGCCCCCGACAAGCCCTCGGGCCGGCACCCGGTGAACATCACCCAGCTCGTGATGGGCGTGGCGTTCGCCGGCATGGCGCTGGTCTGGGCGCTGGTGCAGGGCGACGCGGTCGGCACCGGCGAGCTGCGCTGGCTCCTGCCGATCCCGTGGCTGACCGCCGGGGCGGCCGGCATGGCCGCCACGGTGTGGCCCTCACGCAAGTGAGCAGGCCGGCAACGCGAACCACCTGAGGTCGTCGAAGTCGGCGCCCAGGTGGGCGGGGTCGGACCAGTCCGGCGGCGACGCGGCGGCCATGATCGCGCGGCCCGCGTCGAGGTGCTCCCGGAGCACCGAGACGGGGGCCGTCGTCGTGTGCGAGGGCCACGTCATCATGCCGTCGGCGGCGTAGGACACGTCCGCGAGCCGCAGCGGCGGCTCGACGGGGCCCGTGCGGTGGTGCCACAGACCGGTCAGCGGGTCGAAGCAGTAGTCGCCGAGCAGCCGCCAGCCCTCGCGGGCGACGAGCCGCACGGCCTCCACGACGTAGGTGAAGACCTCCTCGTCGACGAAGTAGTTGAAGTTGACCCGCACCCAGCCGGGCTTGATGCCCTCGCAGCCGCCCTCGATCTGGGCCTCGAACTGGTGGCTGGTGTCGAGGTCGATGTCGAGCAACCGGTGGCCGTAGGGGCCGGCGCACGAGCAGCCACCGCGGGTCTGGATGCCGAAGAGGTCGTTGAGGAGCGCGACGACGTAGTTGTGGTGGAGGTAGGAGCCGTCGGGTGCCTTGAGCACGAACGAGACGATCGAGAGGCGCTGGGAGTCGAGGTTGCCGAGGATCTGGATGGTCGGCTCGGCCACCCACGCGTCGACGGCCCGGCGCAGCATCTCCTCCTCGTGGGCCTGGATCGTCTCCACACCGACCGCCGCCTTGAGCTGGAAGACCAGCCCGGCGCGGATCGACTCCACGATCGCCGGGGTGCCGCCCTCCTCACGGTGGGCCTTGTCGTCGAGGTAGCGGTGCTCGGTCGGGTTGACATACATGACCGTGCCGCCGCCGGGCACGACCGGCACCCGGTTGGTCATCAGCTCGCGGCGCACGACGAGCACGCCGGGCGTGCCGGGGCCGCCGATGAACTTGTGGGGACTGAGGAAGATCGCGTCCTTGCGCGAGCTCCCGGGGCCGTACATCTCGATGTCGACGTAGGGCGCGCAGGCGGCGAAGTCCCAGAAGCTCAGCGCCCCGTGCTCGTGCAGGAGGTCGGCCACACCCTCGGTGTCGGTGACGATGCCGGTGACGTTGGAGGCGGCCGAGAAGGAACCGATCTTGAGCGGCCGGGCGGCGTGCCGCTGCAGCTCCTCGCGCAGGTGCTCCAGGGAGACCCGGCCGTCGGCGTCCTCGTGGATGGTCACCACGTCGGCGATGGTCTCGCGCCACGGGATCTCGTTGGAGTGGTGCTCGAAGGGCCCGATGAACACGACCGGACGCTCCTCGGCAGGGATCCGCGCACTCAGGTCGTACTGGTCGTCCAGGCCGGCGGGGATGCGGAGCCCGAGGATGCCGATGAGCTTGTCGATCGCGGCGGTGCTGCCGGACCCGCAGAACACGACGACCGTCTCCTCGTCGCCTCCGACGCCGTCGCGCACGATCCGGCGGGCGTCCTCGCGCAGTCGCGTGGTCTGCAGCCCGGTGCCGCTCGCCTCGGTGTGCGTGTTGGCGTAGGCGGGCAGCACCTCGTGGCGGATGAAGTCCTCGATGAAGCTGAGGCTGCGACCGGACGCCGTGTAGTCGGCGTAGGTCACCCGGCGTGGGCCGTAGGGGCCCTGCATGACCTGGTCGTCACCGATGACGGACGCGCGGATGCGCGCGAGCAGGGCGGCAGAGGTGTCCGTCACGCCCCGAGCGTACGCCGGTGCGGGGGTGGGCGGTCGATCAACGCAGGCCCGCGCCGCGCACCGCTGCCAGTGCCGCCTCGGGGTGGTCGGTGATGACGCCGTCGACACCGGCGTCGAGGAGCGAGCGGACCAGGGTGGCCATGTCGCCGAGCGCGTCCGGTGAGTCGCCGTGGCGCAGGTTGGTGGGCAGGAAGCGGTTCTCCCCGCGCACCGTCCACACGTGCACGGTCAGCCCACGGCGGTGGGCGTCGCGCACCAGGGTCGACGGCGCGTCGATCGCTCCCCCGCCGTCGCGGGGAAGGACCATCGAGGTGTGTGGGCCGATGCCGTCCGCGTAGTCGTCGATCCAGGCCAGGCCGTCCGGGGTGAGCAGGTCGCCGTAGGTGCGCGGGTCGCCGGCGGCGACGAGGTCCTGGGGGCGGCGGTGCGCGGCGTCGACGAGCTGGATGAGCGGCAGCCGGGTGCGTCCGGCGAGACGACGCAGGATGGTGGTCTCGAACGACAGGAGACCGACGCGCGCCCAGGGATGGTCGAGGCCCTGGCGCGACAGCTCGCGCAGCAGCGGGACGTCGAGCGGCAGGCCGATCGCGTCATGGTGGGTGGCGTGCTTGAGCTCGAGCAGCACCCCTACGGGACGCCCGCGCCGCATCGACTCGGCACCGACCATCGCCAGCACCTCGGTGAGGGTCGGCACCCCCTCGGCACCGTCGTACGCCGTGTTGGCGGGACGGGTGGACGGCATCCGCTCGCGGGTGGCGAGCGTCTTGAGCTCGGGCAGGGTGAGGTCCGGCACGAACCAGCCGCGCTGCGACACCCCGTCGACGGTGAGGGTGCGGCGCAGGTGGGCGAACTCAGCACGACGCGCGACGTCGGTCGTCGTGCTGAGCTCCAGGTCGTGGCGGGCGACCAGCACCCCGTCACGCGTCGCGACCAGGTCCAGCTCGATGTCGTCGACGCCCATCCGGATGGCGGTCCGGTAGGCGTCGAGGGTGTGCTCGGGACGGTGCCCGCTCGCGCCGCGGTGCGCGACCACGGCAGGCGTGCGGACCAACGACGGGGCCGACTCGAGCACCTCGCGGGTCACCGTCATGCCCTCAGGCTGCACGCCTCCGGGGACCGTCCGGCGACGTGAAGGTGAATGGCGCGTGCACCGGTCGATAACCATTCGTCGACCGGGCCCTCCCGAACCTAGGATCGGGCCAGTGAAGACGCTGCCCGTGGCCGACCCGGGAACTCCGGACCACCGTTCCCCCGGTCGGTTCCTCTGGTGGTTGGCGCGGCAGCAGGTGCCCACCCTGCTCGGCGGCATGGCGTTCGGGATCGTGTGGATGTCGTGCCAGGCGGTGCTGCCCGCCGTGCTGGGTCGCGCCATCGACCGCGGCGTGGCCGCCAAGGACGAGAGGCAGCTGCTCCTGTGGGCCGGCGTCATGCTCGCGATCGGGCTGCTCCAGGCGGTCACCGGGATCATGCGCCACCGCTTCGCAGTGACCAACTGGCTGACTGCGTCCTACCGGATCGTGCAGCTCACCACGCGCCAGTCCGTGCGCCTGGGCGGGTCCTTGCCGCGCAAGGTCAGCACCGGCGAGGTGATCGCGATCGGCACCACCGACCTCGACCACATCGGCAACGTGATGGACGTGACCGCCCGCTTCGCCGGCGCGATCGTCTCCTTCTTCCTGGTCTCGGTGATCCTGCTGAGCACCTCGGTCCAGCTCGGACTGGTCGTGCTCCTCGGAGTGCCGCTCCTGCTGCTGGTGATGGGTCCGATCCTCAAGCCCCTCCAGGCACGCAGCGCCACCGAGCGGCAGATGCGCTCCGACCTCTCCAACACCGGCACCGACATCGTCGGTGGCCTCCGCGTGCTGCGTGGGATCGGCGGCGAGGGCGTCTTCCTCGCCCGCTACCGCCGCGAGTCGCAGGCCACCCGGACCGCCGCGGTCAACGTCGCCAAGCTGCAGTCGGTCCTCGACGCCCTCCAGGTCTTCCTGCCCGGCGTGTTCGTCGTGCTGGTGGTCTGGCTGGGCGCGCGCTCGGCCGTCACCGGCGCGATCTCCGCGGGCGAGCTCGTGGCCTTCTACGGCTACTCCGCCTTCCTGATGCTGCCGCTGCGCACGGCGACGGAGTTCGCCAACAAGCTGATCCGCGGCCGGGTCGCCGCCGCGCGCGTGTGCCGGGTGATGGCGCTGGAGCCGGACGTCGTCGAGCCCCTCGCCCCCGCTCCCCTGCCCGCACCGGACGCCGAGCTCCACGACACTCGCTCGGGGCTGCGGGTCCGGCCCGGGTTGTTGACCGCGATCGTCTCGGACCGGCCCGACGACTCCGCCATGCTGGCCGACCGCCTCGGGCTGTGCGCCGCGGAGCAGGACGACGACGTCCGCCTGGGCGGCACGCCGCTCACCTCGCTGCGCCACGCCGACGTCCGCGAGCGGATCATGGTCTCCGACACCGGCGCCGCCCTCTTCGCGGGGCGGCTGGCCGACCGCATCGACGAGCGCGGCACCGGCGACGTCGCGAGGGCACTGTTCACGGCGTCGGCCGAGGACATCCTCGAGGCGCTTCCCGAGGGCCTCGACTCCGTCGTCACCGAGAAGGGCCGGTCGTTCTCCGGCGGCCAGCGCCAGCGCCTCGTGCTGGCGCGTGCCCTCGCGGCCGACCCGGAGATCCTGGTGCTCGTCGAGCCCACCAGCGCCGTCGACGCGCACACCGAGGCACGGATCGCGGACCGGCTGCGCGCTCACCGCGCGGGTCGCACCACGGTGGTCACGACCGTGAGCCCGCTGCTGCTGGACGCCGTCGACGAGGTGGCCTTCCTGGTCGACGGCCGGGTCGTCGCGGTCGGCGCCCACACGGACCTGCTGTCCGAGGTAGCGGCCTACCGCCGGGTCGTCGTACGCGATGTGGAGGCGGCGGTATGAGCGTGAGCACCCGGCTGCCCATCGCCGACGGCAGGGCCGTACGCCGCTACGTCGGGCAGGTCGCGCACCGGCACCCGCGCCTGTTGTGGACCGCGCTCGGCCTGCACGTGCTGGCGGCGCTCACCGCCCTGGCGGCACCGCGCCTGCTCGGCGGACTCGTCGAGTCGGTGGAGAACGGGACGACCCGCTCGCACGTCGACGAGATCGTGATGTGGCTGGCGATCTTCCTCGTGCTGCAGTCCGTGCTGACCCGCTACGCCCGCTACCGCTCGCAGGTGATGGGCGAGCTGGTGCTGGCCGAGCTGCGCGAGGACTTCGTCGCCAACACGCTCGCGCTCCCGGTCGGGACGGTCGAGGCGGCCGGGTCGGGCGACCTGCTGACCCGCACCGGCTCCGACATCGACCGCCTCGGCTGGGCGGTGCGGTGGGCGCTGCCCGAGTGGACGATCGCGGTCGTGTCCGCGGTGCTGACCTTCGCGGCGGCCCTGAGCGTCGGCTGGTGGGTCGCGCTGCCGTGCCTGCTCGCGCTGCCTCCGTTGGTGGTCGGGCTGCGGTGGTACCTCGCGCGCGCCAAGGACGGCTACCTCGCCGAGACCGCGTCGTACTCCCAGATCACCACCACGTTGTCGGAGACCGTCGAGGGCTCGCGCACCGTCGAGGCGCTCGGCCTCGGCCCGAAGCGAGTGGAGACGTGCGACGACGACTGCGCGAAGTCCTTCACCGCCGAGAAGTACACGCTGCACCTGCGCACCGTCTTCTTCCCGAGCATGGAGCTGAGCTATCTGCTGCCGGTGGTCGGCACCTTGCTCTTCGGGGGCTGGCTCTACACACGCGGCCAGGTCTCGCTGGCCGAGGTCACCACGGCCACGCTCTACGTCCAGATGCTCATCGACCCGGTCGACCGGATCGTGTCCATCCTCGACGAGCTCCAGCTCGGCTCCGCCGCGCTCGCTCGCCTCCTCGGCGTCGCCCAGGTGCCCGACGACCGCACGGTCTCCGGGCGGACCCCGTCCTCGGAGAAGCTCGACGCCGAGGACGTCCGGTTCTCCTACGTCGAGGGGCGCGACGTGCTGCACGGCATCGACCTCGACGTCGGCGTGGGCGAGCGGATCGCGATGGTCGGCCCGTCGGGTGCGGGCAAGTCGACCCTGGGCCGCCTGCTGGCCGGCATCCACCCGCCCCGCACCGGCACGGTGACCGTCGGCGACGTCGGGCTGGTCGAGCTGCCCCTCGGCGACCTGCGTGGGCACGTCGCGCTCGTCACCCAGGAGCACCACGTCTTCGTCGGCACCCTGCGGGAGAACGTCGTCCTGGCCCGGCCCGGCTCCTCGGACGATGCCGTGCGCGGTGCCCTCGGCGCCGTCGATGCGCTCGACTGGGTCGACACCCTCCCCCTCGGCCTCGGCACCGTCGTCGGCTCGGGCGGCCGGGTGGTGACGGCCGCCCAGGCGCAGCAGATCGCACTGGCCCGGCTCGTGCTCGCCGACCCACACACCTTGGTGCTCGACGAGGCCACCTCGCTGATCGACCCGCGCGCGGCCCGGCACCTCGAGCGCTCGCTCGCGGCGGTGCTGGAGGGACGTACGGTCATCGCGATCGCCCACCGGCTCTTCTCCGCCCACGACGCCGACCGGGTCGCGGTGGTCGAGGACGGCGTGATCGCGGAGTTCGGCTCCCACGACGACCTCGTCGCAGCCGGTGGGTCGTACGCCGCGCTCTGGGGGTCGTGGCACGGGACGAGCTGATCGTCACGGTTCGGTGACGAGCCTTCTGCCCGGACCGCGGCTGTTCCATGCTCTTCCCATGACCAGACGGGGATGGGTGGCCGGGTGCCTGGCCGCGCTGGTGCTCCTGCTCGTGCCGGTCGGCCTCGTGCCGCTCATCACGGGCCACGGCCAGCCGAGGACGACACCGATCTCGGTCGACGACTACTACGCCCTCGACGGCCCGCTCACCTGCGAGAGCGAGGTGAAGGAGGTGCCGACGCTGCCGCTCGAGGCCGAGCCAACGGCGCTGCTGGTGTGTGCCGACGCGGACGGTTCGATGCCCTGGACCGCGCCCACCCACCTGGTGGAGGGCGATCTGTCTGGGCTCGTGACGGCGCTGTCCGTACTCGAGCCAGCACCCGACCAGCCCTACGACTGCACCTTCCAGGGCGGGCCAGCCTACGACCTGCTCCTGCGGTTCTCCCGGAACCGGTTCGCGAGGATCCATGGGGACATCGGTGGCTGCGGCGTCGTGACTGTCGCCTCGGGCGACTGGTTCGGCGCCCAGGGCGTGCTGGACGTGGTGATCGCCGCGGTCGTGGAGCAGCGCTCCCGGAGCAAGCCTCCGAAGACAGTGCAGCGCGTCGACCTCGACTGCAACGCCGGCCTTGAGTCCGCGTCCGGTTGGCCGATCTCGCTCACCGGAGATGTGGCCGATCTGACCCGGCTGGTGTCGTGCTGGCAGCCGGGCGCCCCCCAACTGGGGGCGTGGACCGAGGCGGCCGTTCCTCCCGAGGCCGTCCGGATCCTCGCCCGGGACATCGCGCGGCTGGCCTCCACGAGCACCGACCCTGCAGAACTGAGGTGCCCCGGCGGCCCACGGAGCCACTACTTCCAGCAGCTCATCGGCCAGACCGCGTGGGGGGACTTCCTGATGGTCCCCGGCGAGTGCCGACGGTTCTATGCCTCGATGTCCTCCGACGAGCCGCCTCCCGTCTGGATCCCTTCGCCGAGCGCCCAGCGGATCCTCGACGACCTCCGACGCTGACAGCGGTCTCGCGACGGCCGCTGCGCGACCTCCTCGACCAGCGGTGGTTGCACCGTGACAGTTCCACTGTCACGATTGATGCATGCGCCTCGCCACCCTGCTGATGTACGACGGCAACCCCCGCAGCGCGGCGGACCAGGTGGTCGCCCTGGAGAAGGCCGGCCTCGACAGCGTGTGGGTCGCGGAGGCCTACGGCTTCGACTCCCCCACGTTGATGGGCTACCTCGCGGCGAAGACCGAGACGGTGCAGATCGGCTCGGGGATCATGAACATCTACTCCCGCACACCCGGCGCACTCCTGCAGACCGCCGCCGGCCTCGACAACGTCAGCCAGGGTCGCGCGATCCTCGGCCTCGGCGTCAGCGGCCCGCAGGTGATCGAGGGCTTCCACGGCGTCCCCTACCGCAGGCCGATGGCCCGCACGGCCGAGGTCGTCGAGATCATCCGCAGCGGGCTCAAGCGCGAGCCGCTGACCGCGGACGGCGAGTTCCACCTCCCGCTGACCACGGCGGACGGCGGGGTCACCGGGCTGGGCAAGCCGATCAAGCTCCTGACGAAGCCCGAACGCGACACGATCCCGATCTGGATCGCCGCCCTCGGTCCGAAGAACGTCGAGCAGACGGCCGAGATCGCCGACGGCTGGATCCCGCACCTCTCCCCCCCCGAGAAGGCGCACCTGGTCTGGGGTGACGCGCTCGCCGCCGGCAACGCCAAGCGGCAGGAGGGCCTTGCCCCGCTGGAGGTGATGGCCGGCGGCATGCTCGCCATCGGCGAGGGCCCGGAGACCAAGGCGCTGCTCGACTTCGCGCGGCCGATCTTCGCGCTCTACGTCGGCGGCATGGGCGCGAAGGGCAAGAACTTCTACAACGACGTCGCCCGGTCCTACGGCTACGAGCAGGAGGCCGAGGAGATCCAGGACCTCTACCTCTCCGGCAAGAAGAAGCAGGCCGAGGCGCTCGTCCCCACCGAGTGGCTCGAGGCCGCCAACCTCGTCGGCCCCGCGTCCTACGTCAAGGAGCGGATCGCCGCATTCGCGGAGGCAGGCGTCACCGACCTCAACATCACGCCCGTCGCCACCTCGTCCTACCCGGATCCCGCGGCCACCGTCGCACAGGTCAAGGAATGGGTGTCCTGACGCTCTCGACCGCCCCCGCCCACGCCCACCGGAAGTAGACCCATGCCTGAGCGCCCCACCATCCTCGAGCAGGAGCACGAGGACTTCCGCGCGATCGCCCGCGCCTTCTTCGAGCGCGAGGTGACGCCCTTCCACGAGCAGTGGGAGCGCGACGGCATCGTCGACCGCGAGGTGTGGCGACGGGCGGGCGAGCGCGGGCTGCTGTGCTTCGACGTCGAGGAGGCCTACGGCGGCGCGGGGATCAGCGACTTCCGCTACAACATGGTGCTGGCCGAGGAGTCCGCGCGGGCAGGAGCCTCCGGCCCCGGCTTCGCCGTGCACAGCGACATCATCGTCCCCTACATATCCTCGCTCGGCACCGACGAGCAGAAGCAGCGGTGGCTCCCGGGCTGCGTCTCCGGCGACCTGGTCACTGCGATCGCGATGACCGAGCCGGGCGCGGGCTCGGACCTCCAGGGCATCCGGACGACGGCCGTCGACGCCGGCGACCACTACGTCCTCAACGGCTCGAAGACCTTCATCTCCAACGGGATCCTGTCCGACCTGGTGGTCGTGGTCTGCCGCACCAACCCCGAGGCCGGCCACCAGGGGATCTCGCTGCTCGTCGTCGAGCGGGGCATGGAGGGCTTCGAGCGCGGGCGCAACCTCGACAAGATGGGCCTGCACGCCCAGGACACCGCCGAGCTGTCGTTCACCGACGTCCGCGTCCCGAAGGAGAACCTGCTCGGCGCCGAGGGCTCGGGCTTCGTCTCGCTGATGGAGAACCTGCCCCAGGAGCGGATCTCGATCGGCTGCATCGCGGTGGCCGCGGTCGAGCACGTCCTCGACCTGTGCCTGACCTACGCCAAGGAGCGGGAGGCCTTCGGCAGGCCGATCGGGAAGTTCCAGCACAACCGTTTCGTGCTGGCCGAGATGGCCACCGAGGCCCACATCGCTCGGGTCTTCATCAACGACTGCGTGCTCCGGCTCAACGCCGGCGAGGTCGACACCGCGCTCGCGTCGATGGCGAAGTGGTGGACCACCGAGCTGCAGAAGCGGGTCGTCGACGCCGGCGTCCAGCTGCATGGCGGCTACGGCTACATGAACGAGTACCCGATCTCCAAGGCCTACACCGACTCCCGCATCCAGACCATCTATGGCGGGACCACCGAGATCCAGAAGGAGATCATCGGGCGGATGCTCGGGTTGTAGCGAACCGGTCGTCGATCGTCCGCAACGGCTCCTAGCGTGGGCCCATGAGCGACTTCACCGAGCAGGACCTGGCCGGATCGACCTTCGAGCGGGTCATCCTGCGCGATGCCACCTTCCACGACGTGGACCTGAGCCGGGCCCGGTTCAAGGCCGCCTACCTCGACGGCGTCCGGATGACCGGGGTCGAGGTGCCGGACCTCGAGATCTACGGCGAGCTCGGCCGGCTGGTCGTCAACGGGGTCGACGTCGTCGCCTTCGTCGAGGCCGAGCTGGACCGTCGTACGCCGGAGCGCGCACTGATGCGCCCGACCGACGCCGACGGGTTCCGCGAGGGGTTCGCGGTGCTGGACCGGCTGTGGACCGGCACCGTCGAGCGTGCCCGCGCACTGCCGCCGGAGCAGCTGCACGAGCAGGTCGACGGGGAGTGGTCCTTCACCGAGACGTTGCGCCACCTCGGCTTCGCGCACGCCTGCTGGGTCGGTGGAGTCGTGCTCGCCGACCCCTCACCGTGGCACCCCCTCGACCTCCCGTGGGACGAGGCGCCCGCCGTCGAGGGCGTGCCGTGGGACCGCGACGTACGGCCCTCGCTGGAGGAGGTGCTCGCCGTGCGGGCGGCCCGGCGCGCAACCGCGGCCGAGGTGCTCGACGGCCTCGACGACGCGGGCCTCACCCGGCCGGTCGCCTCGGCGACGCCGTTCCTGGTCGACGCGGACTCGTTGACCGTCGCCCAGTGCCTGCGCGTGGTCCTCAACGAGGAGTGGGAGCACCGGTCGTACGCCGAGCGCGACCTGGCGGCGCTGACGATCAGCTGATCCGACGCGCGAGCTCGCGTCCCAACCGCGACCCCGAGAGCCACGCCGCCTCGACCCGGGGCTTCGGTCCCCACCCGTCGCCGCAGGCGCCGACCGGCCCGCCGGCACCGTCGACCAGTGCGTACGGTGCCTCCCGCTCACCGGTCGGCCGCGCGAAGGTCCACCGGTGCACGTGCAGGTCGGCGGGCTCGGCGAGTCGCATCAGCCGTCGCAGGGCGGCGACGAGCTCGGGGCCGGCACTGCCCGGGTCGGCGAGGTGTCGGGCCGCCAGCTCCGGTGTGGAGTGGACGACCAGGACGGGTGCGTCGTCACCGCGACGCCGACCGTCGTCGGCGACCCAGCCGACGGCCGGGTCGCCGTTGACGAAGGCCCCGTCGAAGCGGCCCGTCGGGCTGAGGTCGTCCCACGTGCGCTCCGGCCAGCGCGCGGCCAGCGCGATCACCGGCTCCCACTCGCGGGCCAGCACGCTGGCCACGGGGTGGTCGCCGCAGAGACGGCGGGCCTGCGGGTCGGGCATCGCGAGCACGACCGCGGAGGTCGTCACGTCGGACAGGCTCGACACCTCGACGCGCTCCACGTCGAGGTCGGCGCAGAGGTCTTCGACCAACGAACGCAGGCCGCCGGGGGCGCCCCACCTCATCGGGCCCGTCGTCGTCCGGCTGTCGTCCTCGCCGAGCACCGTGAAGGTGTCGGTCCACGGCGTCGCGAGGCCGCGGGTGGCCCAGTCGTCGACGACCGCGCCGAACTCCGGGTCGGAGACGGTGAGGTAGGACGCGCCCAGGTCGGTCGGGCGGTCCCACAACCGGCGCGAGGCCATCCGACCGCCCACGCGGTGCCCGCGGTCCAGGAGCCGCACGTCGATTCCGGCGGCACGCAGCTCCCGGGCACACCCGACGCCGGCCAGTCCGGCCCCGACGACCACGACGTCCGGCGTCACCGGGACGCTCCGAGGACGGCCTCTGCGGCCCGCTGGCCACTGACCAGGGCGCCCTGGATCGAGCCGGTGTCGCGATGGTCGCCGCAGACGACCAGGTCGCCGACCTGCACCGGGCGGCGCGCGTCGTACGGCGCGGGTTGGGCCGGGAGCGCGTCGGCCACCTCGTGGCGGGCCACCACCTCCCAGCGCGACGGGTCGGTGCCGAGCAGGTCTCCCGCGTGCCGGCGCATCGACTGCGCGTCGGTGTCACGGCCCCTTCCGGTCAGGGCCGAGCCCATCAGCGCCGAGCCCTGGACGAGGTGACGCCCGGCCGGGGCGTAGGAGGGGGCGGCACGGGAGACGACCGCGGCGTTGACGAGCGGGCCGGTGGGCGACCGGCGGGCGTCGACGTGGAGCAGGTCGGTGTCCGGGGACTCCGGCGCCGCCCACCACATCGTCGCCACGCCCTTGGTCGGCGGCGCCGGGGCACCGGTCAGCCCGGCGGCCTGCTTCGCACCCGTGGCGACCACCACGTGGCGGGCCGTCCAGGTGCCGGCGTCGGTGGCGACGGTCGTGCCGGTCACCGCGTGCACCGGCTCGCCGAGGCGCACCCGGTCGCCGAGGGACGCCGCGAGCTGGGCCGGCAGGGCGCTCATCCCCTCGCGCGGCAGCGACGGCACACCCCTGGCGAACATCCAGGCCAGCAGGAGGGCGAAGCGGTCGGCCGTGCTGCCGTCGTCCTCGAGCAGGACTCCCGCGAAGAAGCGGTCGACCACGCGGCGCAGCAGGCCGTCCACGCCTGCGCGGTCCAGTGCCGTGCGGCGGTCCACGTCGGCGCGCGCGATGAGCACGTCGGACAGGGAGGTCCGCCGGCGCGGCCGCAGCAGCGGGGCCGCCCACCGTGCGAGCGCGGCGACCTCGCGGGGTCGTCGGGCGACGGCGCGCAGGGTCTGCGGGACCAGGGCGGCCGCGCGGAGGGGATGCCCGAGGACGCTCAGTCCGGTCTCGGTGCGCGCGGCGACGCCGGCGCCGAAGGGTTGGAGGCCGAGGGCGTCGACGTCGACCCAGCGGCGTACGGCGGGGTAGGCGGGGTTGAGCAGCTGGAAGCCGCGGTCGACGAGGAACCCGTCGACGCGCTCGGTGCGGATCCGGGCGC
>JBBSOR010000040.1:0-31012 GCA_038259535.1 Propionibacteriales bacterium
GCGGGCCCCGACCCGGTAGGCGACGTGGAAGTCGGTCCACGTCGGCTCCACCACCGCGAGCGCCAGCGCCTCGTCGCCGTCGGCCACCGTGAGGTGGGCGGTGGAGCCGATCGACTCGGCGAGCGCGCGCAGCACCGGCATCGCCAGGTCGCGCAGGATCGGCTGGACGGCGCTGGCCAGGTGGAGCACCCCGAGACCGACGAAGAGCCGCGCGCGCGCGTCGCGCCGGACGAGCCCGTGCTGCTCCAGGGTGCTGATCAGCCGGTAGACGACCGTGCGGTTGACCTGCAGCCGGCCGGAGAGCTCGGTGACGGTCAGGCCCTCGGGGCTCTCGGCCAGCACCCGCAGCACCCGGAGTCCGCGGTCCAGCGTCTGGGAGGTCTCCGAAGCCATGTCACGACACTAGTGGGAGTGCGCGCCCACTCAGGAGGACTGCCGCATCGCCCACTCACGGATCCGGTTGATCCGCTCGTGGAGCTGGTCGGCGTTGGCCACGGCCGCCGGCGGTCCCCCGCACTCCTTGCGCAGCGCGGAGTGGGTGATGCCGTGCGCCTGCCCGGTGCGGTGGTGCCAGGCGGCGACGAGCCCGTTGAGCTCGCGGCGCAGCACGCCGAGCTGCTGGTGGGTGCTGAGCTGCTCGACGGAGTCGACCACCCGGTCGCCCCCGCCGTCGGCCTTCTGCTTGCGGGCGCGCTCGCTCTGCCGCGAGTGCAGCAGCTCACGCACCTGGTCGGGCTCGAGGAGCCCGGGGATGCCGAGGAAGTCCATCTCCTCCTCCGAGCCGGACAGGACCTCGCCGGAGTGGCCGAACTGGGCGCCCTCGTAGAGGACGTGGTCGAAGGACGCCGTCGAGCCGAGCGCCTCCCACGACATCTCCAGCTCGTCGGAGGCCGACTCGCCTGCGTTGGCCTCGGCGAGCAGGTCGTTCTCGGCGGCGAAGATGTCGTCCTCGTCCTGCACCCGCCGCCCCAGGACGTGGTCGCGCTGGGCCTCCATGTCGGAGGCGAACTCCAGCAGGTGGGGCACCGACGGCAGGAAGACCGACGCGGTCTCGCCCCGCGAGCGGGCGCGCACGACGCGACCGACCGCCTGTGCGAAGAACAGCGGCGTCGACGTGGTGGTCGCCCAGACCCCGACGGCGAGACGCGGCACGTCGACGCCCTCGGAGACCATCCGGACCGCGACCAGCCAGCGCTTGTCGGAGTCGGTGAAGGTGGCGATCTTCTTCGACGCGCCCTTCTCGTCGGAGAGCACGACGGTCGGCGACTCGCCGGTGATCCTCTTCAGCAGGCCGGCGTAGGCGCGCGCGGTCTCCTGGTCGCTGGCGATGACCATCCCACCGGCGTCGGGGACGTGGCGACGCACCTCGGAGAGCCGCTTGTCCGCCGCCTCCAGCACGGCGGGCATCCACGACCCCTGAGGGTCGAGGGCCGTCCGCAGTGCGTGAGCGTGCATGTCCTTGGTGAGCGGCTCGCCCAGCCGGGCCACGATCTCGTCGCCGGCGCGGGTGCGCCACTGCATCTCCCCGGAGTAGGCCATGAAGAGCACCGGTCGCACGACGTGGTCGGCGAGGGCGTGGGCGTAGCCGTAGGTGAAGTCGGGGGCCGAGACGGGGATGCCGTCGTCGCCGCGTGCGTAGGTGACGAACGGGATCGGGTTGATGTCGGAGCGGAACGGCGTGCCGGTCAGCGAGAGCCGGCGGGTGGCCGGGTCGAACGACTCCCGCACGCCCTCGCCCCACGACAACGCGTCGCCGGCGTGGTGGATCTCGTCGAGGATGACGAGCGTCTTGAAGCGCTCGGTGCGGATCCGCATCGCGAGCGGGTTGACCGCGACGCCGGCGTAGGTCACCGCGATGCCGACGTAGTCGTCGGAGGTGCGGCCCTTGCCCGCGGAGTAGGCCGGGTCGATCGGGATCCCCGCCTTGGCAGCCGCCTCGGCCCACTGCGTCTTGAGGTGCTCGGTCGGGGCGACGACGGTGATCCGGTCGACGACGCGTCGGCTCAGCAGGTCGGCCGCGACGGTGAGGGCGAAGGTGGTCTTGCCGGCGCCGGGGGTCGCGACCGCGAGGAAGTCACGCGGCTGGCGCGACGCGTAGGAGTCCATCGCGGCCTGCTGCCAGGCGCGGAGGGAGGGCGCGGTGCCCCACGCGGCCCGGTCGGGCCACGCGGGAGGCAGCGGCAGCTCGGGCCGCCCCGTCACGCCTCGGGACCCGAGCCGTCGGAACCAGATCCGCCGCCGGGCTTGTCGCCGGACTTCATCGACTCCCAGATCTCCTTGCAGTCCGGGCACACCGGGAACTTCTCCGGGGACCGCGACGGGACCCAGACCTTGCCGCACAGGGCGATCACGGGGGTGCCCATGACCATCGCCTCGGTGAGCTTGTCCTTGGGGACGTAGTGGGAGAACCGCTCGTGGTCGCCCTCGTCGGTGGGCACCGTCCGACGATCTTCGATCGTCTGACTGCCACCTGACGACGAGGGGGAGAATCCGATGGTGCTCATGATGGTCCAGCCTAGATGACGGATCAGTTGAGGTCGGGATCGACGGGGCGGTTCGCGTGCCAGGCCAGCATCCCGGGCTGGCGCCGCATGACGTCGCGCCGCAGACCGCTCGTGTCGCCCCGGAAGGCGTCCGCAGCCTCGCCCGTGACGACGTACCAGCTGCCCTCCTCGACCTCGCCCTCGAGCTGTTCGGGACCCCACCCGGCGTAGCCGGCGAAGACCCGCATCGCGCTCAGCGAGCCGTCCACGAGCTCGGTCGGGGTGTCGAGGTCGACCATGCCCAGCAGCCCCGCGACCGGCCTCCAGCCGACGGGGACGTCCTGGGGGTCGCGCAGGCGGGCCACCGCCAGCGCCCCGTCGGTGCCGACCGGTCCGCCGCGGAAGAGCACCTCGGGCTCGGCCACCGAGTCGCGCCACGACTCCAGCACGTCGGCCACGAGGACCTGCGAAGGACGGTTGAGCACCACGCCGAGGGCTCCCTCGTCGTTGACGTCGAGCAGGAGCACGACGGTGTCGACGAAGTTGGGGTCCTGCAGGGCCGGCGTCGCCACCAGCAGCATCCCCGATGCCAGCTGCATGCCCTCCATCATGTCCGATCTGCCGCCACGGCACACCCCGGGTGGGGAGCCAGGGCTCGACGGGCCCCGCGGGTCGGCTCACCTAGGCTGCGCCCATGACCCGACGTGCGCGCTTCTCGGCCTCCACCCGGAGCGCGCTCGTCGACGAGGCCGAACGGCTCTTCACCGAGCACGGCTACACCGCCACCTCCCTCGACGCGATCGTTGCGGGCGCCGACGTCACCAAGGGCGCGCTCTACCACCACTTCAGCGGCAAGCAGGCGATCTTCGCGGCCTGCTTCGAGCGCGTGGAGGCGCGCGCGACGACGCGGATCTCGCATTCGACCGACTGCCACCAGGATCCGTGGGAGAAGGCGCGGGCGGGCCTGAGCGCCTTCCTCGGAGCCGCGCAGGAGCCGGCCTATCGCCAGATCGTCGTCTCCGACGGACCCTCCGTGCTGGGCCGCGATCGGCTCCGAGAGCAGGAGGAGCGCTCGACCTACGCGAGCGTCGAGGCGATCATGCGCTCGGTGCTCACCTCTCACGAGTGGGAGCTCGACGCGGACATGCTCGACACCTTCACACGCATCTTCTTCGGCGCGATGTCGGCGGCCGGGGGCTCGGTCGCGGCGAGCGAGGATCCCGCCGCGGCGGCCGAGCGCGCGAGCGCCGCGATGGGCTTCATCCTCACCGGTCTCCAGCAGCTGCTGGGCAGCGGCGCGGGGCCTACTTCGCGAACGTGAGATCGCCGTCGACCGCGGGCACCAGCTCGACCCAGACATGCCCCGCGGGCACGGTGAGATCGCCGTTCTTGGTCGACAGCTCGATGGCGCCGGTCAGGCCGTCCTTGGTCCAGGTGCCCCTGACGACGCGACCGCCGTGGAACAGCAGTGCGGCGCCTGTGCCCTCGAACTTCGTCTCCGGCACCGGGTAGCCGGCCGGGTCGCGGTAGCCGGCGTCGCCGACCTTGACCCGCATCACCAGCACGGAGTCGGCCGGGAACCGGTCGCCCTCGGCGGCGTAGGAGTTGGTGTTGACGTAGCTGCCGCCCTGGAACTGCCACGTGGTCGAGTGCCCTCCGAAGTCGGCGGTGAGGGTGCGAGCCTTGCCGCCCTTGGGCAGGTCGGCCTCGGTGCCCCACGGGAGGTAGGGCGGCGGCTCCTCGTCGGCCTTGAGCCGCTTGGAGATCTCGCCGAGCCGGGCGAAAAGGTTGTAGGGGGCCGAGCGTGAGGTCTCGCGGTAGACGCCCGCGGCGCCCTCGGTGATCCAGGGGATCCCCGCGGAGTTGATCCGGTTGATCGTGACGGGCGCAGCGCCGCTGGTCACCACGGTGGCCCCCTCGGGCACGATGCTGATGTCGCTGGCGCGCATGGAGCGGACCGGACCGATGTTGGCCGGCACCTGGGAGTAGTAGAACGCCGCGAGGCGCGTGTAGCCGCCCTCGACGAGCTCCTCGACGACCAGGTCGGCGGAGCCGAGCCCCACCTGCGGGGCGCTGGACGAGGTGTTGTCGACCTTGGTGACGATCACGGGGTGCTTGGGGGCCTTGCCCGTGCGCTCGAGCCCGGTCAGCGGCCAGTACGTCGGCTCCGGGGGCGCCTCGGTCGTCTCCGAGGACGCGGGCTCGGACGGGGCGGCGTTCGGCGACTCCTCGTCGTCCCCTCCACCGCAACCGGCAAGGAGCAGCGAAGCCGTGACGAGCGTGGCGACGACTGCCCGGGAGGACGGGTGAAGACGGTGACGCACGGGAGGCTCCGATCCAGCGGGGGTGACGAGCAAGCAGTTCTGTCGAGAAGTGTGGAGGCGCGCCTTCTCCGATCGGGGAAGGCGCGCCACAGCGTAGATCAGCGGGAGCCGCTGCCCGACCGCGCCCGTCAGCGGCGGCGCAGGGTGCCCCCGAGCCGTCCGCAGGTCGCCGATCTCGGTCTCAGCCGAGCTTGCGCCCACCGTCGACGTAGAGCGTCTGTCCTGTGATGAAGGACGCATCGTCGCTGCAGAGAAACGCGGCGGCGGCCGCGATGTCCTCGGGCTGGCCGACCCGGCGTACGGGCGTCGCCTCGGCGTTGAGCCGCTGCAGCTCCTCGGGCTCCATCTTCAGGCGCCGCGCGGTGGCGTCGGTCATCTCGGTGACGATGAAGCCGGGGGCGATCGCGTTGGCCGTGACGCCGTAGGGGCCCAGCTCGATGCCGAGCGTGCGGGTCAGTCCCTGGATGCCCATCTTGGCCGCGGAGTAGTTGGCCTGCCCGCGGTTGCCCAGCGCGGAGACGCTGGAGAGGTTGAGGATCTTGCCGTACTTCTGCTCCACGAATCGCGACTGCGCGGCCTTGGTCATGTTGAAGACGCCCTTGAGGTGGACGCCCATGACCAGGTCCCAGTCGTCCTCGGTCATCCTGAAGAGCAGGTTGTCGCGGGTGACGCCGGCGTTGTTGACGAGGATGTGGATCCCCCCGAGCTCGTCGACCACTCGCTGGACGGCGGCCTCGGCGGCCGCCCCGTCGACGACGTCGCAGCCGATGCCGATCGCCTTCGCTCCGGTCGGGCCGGTCGAGACCAGCCGGGCGGCGGCGTCCTGCGCGGCTGCCTCGTCGAGGTCGAGGATCGCGATGGACGCGCCCTCGCTGGCGAAGCGCTGGGCGATGCCGAAGCCGATGCCTCGGGCTGCTCCGGTGATGACGGCGACACGGCGGTCGAAGCGACCCATGTGGACTCCTGGATGAGTGGGAAGGGGGATCGGGCCGAGGCTACCGTCAGGTCTGGTCCGGTCCACCCCGGCCGGGGTCGCTACGGTGTCCTCATGGGTCGGGGGGAGTTTCGCGCCGCCGCCGTCGTCGCGGCCGTGATGGCGGTGCTGGCCGCCCTGGTCGCGTGGACCCATCACCTCCCCCTGCGTGATCCCGACGGCGCCTCCCTGCCCACGTGGTTCCGACTGCCGGTGATCGTGGGCTCGGCGGTGGCGCTCGACGTGGCGACGCGGTGGGTCCTGCTGGTGCGTCGCGGCGGCACGACCGCTGGCGCGGCCCTGCGTGCGGTGCTGGTCGAGCGGTGGGACCGTGACCAGATCCGGTTCACCGTGAGCGGCCTCGTGACCTGGTACGTCGCCTACGTCGCCTTCCGCAACCTCAAGAGCTATGTGCCGTTCGTGACCGACCGGCTGGCCGACCCCCAGCTGGCCCGCCTCGACCGTCTGATGTGGCTGGGCCACGACCCGGCGGTCGTCCTGCACGACACGCTCGGCACCACGTGGGCCAACTGGGTGATGGCGGCGGTCTACCTCATCTGGATCGGCCTGGTGCCGGCCACCCTGGCCATCGCCCTCGTGTGGACGCGGCGGTCGACGGCCGGTGCGTGGTACGTCACCGCGATCTCGCTGAACTGGTGCCTGGGCGCAGCCCTCTACTACGCCGTGCCCTCGGTGGGCCCGACGTACTCCTCGCCGGGCTGGTTCGCCTCCCTCCCCCACACGCCCAACACGTCGGTGCGCGACGTGCTGCTGGCCGACCGGATCGAGGTGCTTGCGGGCCCGTGGGACACCCACACCGTGCAGACCATCGCGGCCTTCGCGTCCCTGCACGTGGCGGTGATGGTCACGGTGTGCCTGATCGTGGAGGCGATGCGGTTGCCCGCGCTCGTGCGCGTCGCGGCGTGGACCTTCCTGGCCCTCACCATCGTGGCGACGATCTATCTCGGGTGGCACTTCTTCGTGGACGTGATCGCCGGGGTGGGCGTGGGGGTCGTCGCCGTTGCGCTGGCCGGTCGCGCCACCGGCAACCCGTTGCGCCGCCGCGACGAGCCGTGGACGTTCCGCACGGCCGTGGACGCACCGACAAGCACCGAGGCCGACGCGCTCGGCAGCCGGCGCGGCTGACGCGCTCAGCCGTCGTCGAGCGCGGACCGCAGGCGCTCGGCGTACGTCGCCGCCTCGCCCTCGGCGTACTTCGTGCGGGGCCAGAAGAAGCCCCGCAGCCCGTCGCCCTTGGTGCGCGGCACGACGTGGAGGTGCAGGTGGGGCACCGACTGGCTCACGGTGTTGTTGACCGCCACGAAGGAGCCTTGAGCACCGAGCCCGTCCTTCACCGCGACCGCCAGTCGCTGGGCGGCTGCGATGAAAGCGGCAGCGAGCTCGACGGGCAGGTCCGGCAGGGTCTCCACGTGCTCGCGCGGCACCAGCAGGACGTGGCCCTTGAAGACCGGGCGGGCGTCGAGGAAGGCCACGAAGTCGTCGGTCTCGAGCACGAGGTGCGCGGGAATGTCGCCGGAGATGATCTGGCAGAAGACGCAGGCGCTCACCGTCCAGATGGTGCCACGGTGTCGGGGGGGCAACTTTCGCGGCCCTGCCCCCTCTACGCTCACGACACACGACATCACCATGGGGGAAGCTTCGATGACTTGGACCAGGACGCTCGCCGCGTCGATCCTGCTGGCCGGATTGGCCGCACCGCTCGCCACGACCGCGGAAGCGGCCGCTCCTGCCGCGGCACCCGTCGTGCGGGCGTTCGTCACCTACGGCGACAAGGCGGTCACGGTGCCGAAGAACTCGCGTGGCGTCGTCCGGTTCCGCGGGCTCAAGGGTGACCTGGTGTCGCTCAGCGGCATCATCCCGGCGCGCGCACGGCTCGTCCACGCCGGCAGGCGCGTGGCCCAGCGGTGGGACGGAGGGGGTGTCTTCCGCCTCCCCCGCACCGGGACCTACGCCTTCCGGGTCGGCATCCAGCACTACCGGGTCCAGAAGGTCGGGCTGCTCAAGGTGCGCCTGCACCGCCTGGAGACGGACGGCAGGGCGGTTCGCACGCCGAAGCAACGCCGCGGCTACATCGACATGGCCGTCGTGACGATGGCGCGCGGCGACCGGATCACGATCGACTCCGGGCGGACCGAGCAGCGCGTCTACCTGCGCAATGGCGACACCTGCGTGGGATACGGCGGCCCGTTGATGTTGCGCACCGGACACGCGATCAAGGTGGCCAACGACGTCTCGGCGATCTGTGGCGCTGAGGCGGTGCGCGGCAGGACGCTGGTCCGGGTCCGCTCCGGCCACCGCGTCACAGCCGCCAGCGCCCTCGAGGTGGCTGTGCAGCCCGACGGCGCCCCGGTGACACTGTCGGCCGAGCGGAGAGCGGCCCGCGAGCTGGTCTTCAGCTTCGCGGGCACTGCGGACGACCTCGTCTACTTCGACGAGCTCAGCGGCCCGGCGGTGACGCGCGCCGGCGTCCTCGACCGGTGGGAGGCGCCGGTGAGCAGCCTCCTCACGACCCGGGCCAACCGGGGCGCGAGCTTCTTCGTGGCGACCAGCGGCCCGACCGAGATCTCGACCGTGACCACGGCCGTCCGACGTCACGCCACCGCGAGGGTCCGACTCCGCAAGGCGATCCGCGTCCCCGACCTGGTCACCGACGGCCCCGCTGTCGACGTCCCCTTCGACGGCTCCGGAACCCGCCTCTTCTCCGTGGCCGCTGGCGAGGGCCAACGGATCGAGAGCACACACGATGTCGGCCCCGGCCAGTCCTGGACCGTGGAGATGGGGCCACGCGCTCCGTGGTCGTGCGGTCAGGAGCCGGGTGGACCGATGGGATGTGGCGACAACGGCTACCTCCAGGTGTCGGACTCCATCCCGTCGGCGAGCAGCCTGTTCTACCTGCGCGCCCCGGTGGCCGTGGCCTTCCCCACCCCCGGCACGACCGGGACCGTGAGCCTCAGGCTGCTCCCCCGACCCACGTCGTAGGGCTCGCGCGACGTCGTCCCAGTGTCGGTGGGGCCACCTATGATCGAACGCATGATCGACACCCTCTCCGACCTCGACGCCGCGGCCCTCCTGGCCGCCGCTGGCGACGCGGTGCGGGACCGACGGCTCGCTGAGGTCCGCGACCTCGAGCTGTTGTCGCAGTGGGCGGCGATGCATTCGTCGGACCCGACCGAGGGTCCCGAAGGTCGGCGCGCTCGCGTGCTGGGTGACGTGCTGGTCCACCTCGGCGGCGACGGCACCCCAGGAGTCCAGGACTTCTGCCTCGGCGAGATCGCCCTCGCCCGGGGCACCGGCGTCACAGCGACCAGCAACGCGCTCGCCGACGTGCTCGACCTCCAGCACCGGCTCCCTCACACCTGGGCGATGGCGTGCGCGGGCGAGGCCGAGGTCTTCATCGCCCGGCGCGTGGCCAGGCTCTCGAGGCACCTTCCTGCTGACCGGGTCAGCGTCGTCGACACGGCCATCGCGAGGATCATCGGCCACGAGGCCGGCGGGAGGGTCCTCGCCGTCGCCGAGGCGAAGATCATCGAGGCCGACCCCGCGCTCCACGACGAGCGGATCCAGGCCGAGCGCGCCCGACGCTACGTCGGCCGGGCCGCACCGACGAGTTCGGCCTCCGCACCGTCATCGCGCGCATCGAGGCCGGCGACGCCGTCTGGATCGAGGCGACCGTCCAGCGTGTGGCCGAGATCCTGGCGCCCACGCACCCTCGCGCCGGCGCCGACGAGCTCCGTGCGATCGCCTTCGGCCACCTCGCCCGCCCGGCTGAGCTGCTGCAGCTCCTGCTCGAGCACAGCCAACCGACCCTCGACGAGCACGACGTCCCCCACCGGTCGACAGCCTTCCCGGCCGATCTCCTCGATGCCCCGCGCGGGGCCGACCTCTCCCGCCTCGCACCCCGCGCTGTCCTCTACGTCCACCTGCACGAGGCCGCCCTCGGCGGTGCCGGTGCCGTCGCGCGAGCCGAGGGGCTCGGACCGGTCCCCCTCTCCACGCTGTGCGGCCTCCTCGGGCGCACGAGGCTGACGGTCCGTCCGGTGCGCGACCTGTCCTCCCGCGTGCGCTCCACCTCCTACGAGCACCCCGAGTCGCTCAAGGAGCAGACCTACCTGCGCGCCGGCGGTGACTACTGGCCCTACGCCACGTCCACCAGCCGCCACGTCGACTACGACCACCCCACGGCGTACGACGACACGGGGCCACCGGAGCCGCGCCAGACCGGGTCCCACAACTCGGGGCCGCTCGGCCGCCGACATCACCGCTGGAAGACCCATGCTGGGTTCCGCTCCCGCCAGTGCGGAGATGGGCGCTACGTCTGGCTGACCCCGCACGGTCTCGCCTTCCTCGTCGACCACCTCGGGACCCGACCGATCGATCTCGACAAGGCGCGGGCGATGTTCGAGGCGCCCGCAGGAGTGGACCTCTACTTCACCTAGGCTCGAGTGATGCGCATCGTCTCCCTCATCCCGTCCGCCACCGAGATCCTGTTCGCGGTCGGTGCGGGCGACGACGTGGTCGGGGTGACCTTCGAGTGCGACCACCCGCCTGCGGCCCGCGAGCGCCGGATCGTGTCCACGTCGGCCATGCCCGAGGGGCTCTCCCCGAAGGAGATCGACGACTTCGTGGGCGCCGCGATGTCGGCCGGCGAGGACCTCTACCGACTCGACTCCGGAGCGCTCGCCCAGCTCGACGCCGACCTCGTCGTCACCCAGGACCTGTGTGCGGTCTGCGCCGTCGACGTGGGCACGGTCGACGATGCCCTCTCCTACCTCGGGTGCCGGGCCGACGTCGCGACCCTCGACCCGCACACGCTCGACGACGTCCTGGACACGATCAGCGAGGTCGGCCGCCTCACGAGCAACCAGTCCGAGGCAGCGGACCTGATCGCCTCGCTCGAGGCACGGCTGGCGGTCGTCGCCGAGCGGGTCGCCGGACGTACGCGGCCGCGGGTCCTCGTGCTGGAGTGGACCGACCCCCCGGTCGCGCCCGGCCACTGGATCCCCGAGATGGTCACCCGTGCCGGGGGTGAGCCTGCCCTCGGTGCCGCCGGCGCCCGTTCGGGCCGGATCACCTGGGAGGACGCGGTGGGATCGGCCCCGGACGTCGTCATCTGCGCGCCCTGCGGGTTCGACCTCGACGGCAGCGCCACGCTCGCCCAGGACGTAGGCCACCGCTTCCCCGGTGTGCCGGTCTGGGCCGTCGACGCCGACGGCCACTTCGCGCGCCCGGGGCCGCGGCTCGTCGACGGAATCGAGGCGCTGGCCGGCATCCTGCACCCGGCGGCGGTCGAGCAGTCGACCCACTGCCGTCGGGTGTGAGGCGTCCGGTCAGCCGGGCACCGGAGCGACGATCTGGATGAGGTTGCCGCACGTGTCGTCGAACACTGCGGCGACCACGCTGCCCATCTCGGTGGGCTCGACGGTGAAGCGCACTCCGAGACCGGCCAGCCGCGCATGCTCGTCACGTACGTCGTCGACACCGAACTGGGCCAGCGGGATGCCGTCCGCGACCAGCGCATCGCGGTAGGGGCCGACGGCCGGGTGGCCAGCGGGCTCCAGCAGGAGCTCAGTGCCGTCGGCCTCGTCCGGGGAGACCACGGTGAGCCAGCGGTGCTCGCCCACCGGCACGTCGTGCTTGACCGTGAAGCCCAGCACCTCGACGTAGAACTTCTCGGCCCGGTCCTGGTCGTCGACGAACACGCTCGTCATGGTGATCCTCATGTCATCTCCTCTGCTCGTGGGACGGGTCCGGCTCCAACCACCGACTCACGATGAGCCGCAGCGGACCGGTCCTGATGTGGTGGAACTTGTAGCGACCGTCGCGTCGGCTCTCGACCAGCCCGGCGGACTCGAGCACCTCGAGGTGCTGGGAGATCGCCTGCCTCGACGAGGTGAGCCCGTGCCGCGTGGCAAGCCGACCGCACAGCTCGAACAGCGTCTGGCCGTCGCGCTCGGCCAGCTCGTCGAGGATGAGCCGCCGGGTGTCGTCGGCTAGCGCTCGATAGATGTCAGCCACGCGTTGAACAATAGGCAAGCGACGACTTGCGTGTCTAGCCGTCAGGCCAGGTGGCGCGCCAGGTAGGGCCCGGTCGCGCTACCCGTTGCGGCCGCGATCTCTGCCGGAGTTCCCGTGGCCACCACCCGACCGCCCCGGTCCCCACCGCCGGGGCCGAGGTCGATGACCCAGTCGGCGGAGGCGATGGTGTCGAGGTCGTGCTCCACGAGCACGACGGTGTTGCCGGCGTCGACGAGACGGTGCAGCTGACGCAGCAGGAGCGCGATGTCGGCCGGGTGGAGACCCGCCGTGGGCTCGTCGAGCAGGTAGAGCGCATGCCCGCGTCGGGCTCGCTGCAGCTCGGTCGCGAGCTTGATCCGCTGCGCCTCACCACCGCTGAGCTCGGTGGCCGGCTGGCCCAGCCGCAGGTAGCCCAGCCCGACCTCGCGCAGGGTCTGGAGGCTGCGCGCGGCCGCCGGGATGTCGGTGAGAACCTCGGCCGCCTGCTCGACGGTGAGACCGAGCACGTCCGCGATGGTCAGGTCCTGCCAGGTGATCTCCAGCGTCTCGGCGTTGTAGCGCGCGCCGTGGCACGTCGGGCAGGGCGCATAGGTCCCCGGGAGGAAGAGCAGCTCGACCGAGACGAACCCCTCCCCCTGGCACGTCTCGCAGCGCCCCTCGGCGACGTTGAAGGAGAACCGGCCGACGCCGTAGCCGCGGGCCCGGGCCTCGGGGGTGGCGGCGAAGACCTTGCGGACGGCGTCGAAGAGCCCGGTGTAGGTCGCGAGGTTGGAGCGGGGCGTCCGGCCGATCGGCCGCTGGTCCACCCGCACCAGCCGGTCGAAGGACTCCAGCCCCGTCGCGTCGTCCACGTCGATCTCGAGCTCGCTCTCCTCGGCGTCCTCCGGAGCCTGGCCGAGGTGCCGGCGCACGAGCTCGGAGAGCACCTGGGTGACCAGCGTGGACTTGCCCGAGCCCGACACCCCGGTGACCGCGGTGAGGACGCACAGCGGGAGATCGACCGACAGGTCGGACAGGTTGTGACGCGTGACGCCACGCAGGTGCAGCCACCCGTGCGGCGTACGGCCGTGGCGCTCGAGTGGCGGCACCCGACCGAAGAGGTGGGCTCCCGTCACCGATTCCTCCACGTCCTCGAGCCCGTCGACGGGTCCGGAGTAGAGCACCCGTCCCCCGGCCTCGCCCGCGCCCGGACCGATGTCGACGACCCAGTCGGCTCGGCGTACGACGTCGAGGTCGTGCTCGACCACGAACAGGGAGTTGCCCGAGGTCTTCAGCCGGTCGAGCACGTCGAGGAGGGGCACCGCGTCGGCCGGGTGGAGCCCCGCGGACGGCTCGTCGAGCACGTAGACGACCCCGAAGAGGCCCGAACGCAGCTGCGTGGCGATCCGGAGCCGTTGGGCCTCGCCGGGCGAGAGGGTGGTCGAGCTGCGCCCCAGGGCGAGATAGCCGAGCCCGAGGTCGAGCAGCACCTCGACGCGCTCCACCAGGTCCGTGCAGAGGCGCACCGCCACCTCGGTCTGCCCGCCCGAGTCGGCCGAGGACGTCGCCGCCTGGGACTCGGCGAGCTCGGCGACCGGGCGCAGCAGCGACACCAGCTCGACGAAGGAGAGCGCGTTGGTCTCGGCGATGTTCAACCCACGGAAGGTGACCGCGAGCGACGCCGGTTGCAGCCCCGTGCCGTGGCAGACCGGGCAGACCGCGCTGCGGACGAAGCGCATCGCCTTGTCGCGCATCATCTGGCTCTTGGTGTCGGCCAGTGTGTGACGGATGTACTTGCGGGCGCTCCAGAAGGTGCCGTGGTAGTCGCGCCCGGTCGAGTCGTCGGGCTCCCCGCGGCGGTCGACGAGCACCCGCGGCTGCTCGTCGGTGTAGAGCAACCAGTCGCGATCCTTCCGGGCGAGCTCGCGCCACGGGGTGTCGACGTCGATGCCGACCGCCTTGGTCACGCGCAGCAGGTTCTTGCCCTGCCAGGCGCCGGGCCAGGCCGCGATCGCGCCGTCACGGATGCTCAGGGAGGGGTCCGGCACCAGAAGGTCCTCGGCGACGTCGTGGGCCTCCCCGAGGCCGTGGCACTCGGGGCACGCCCCAGCCGCGGTGTTCGGCGAGAAGGCCTCGGCGGCCAGCCGCGGCGCTCCGTCGGGATAGGTGCCGGCGCGCGAGTAGAGGATGCGCAGGAGGTTGGACAGCGTCGTCAGCGTGCCCACCGTCGAGCGGGAGCTGGGCGCGCCGCGACGCTGCTGGAGAGCCACCGCCGGCGGGAGGCCGGTGATCTCCTGCACGTGCGGCGCCCCGACCTGCTGCAGCAACCGACGGGCATAGGGAGCCACGGACTCGAAGTAGCGCCGCTGCGCCTCGGCGTAGAGGGTGCCGAAGGCCAGCGAGGACTTGCCGGACCCGGAGACCCCGGTGAAGGCGACCATCGCGTCACGCGGGACGTCGAGGTCGACGTCGCGCAGGTTGTTCTCGCTCGCGCCCCGGACGTGGACGAAGTGGTCGCTCGGGTCGTGGGTCATCCGACATTCCTACTCGCAGGGACCGGTCGGGCACGAGTCCCGACACACGCGGGACCACCCGACGGGGTGGCGGGGGGTCACGCCTGGGAGTAGTCGTGGGTGCCCTGGATCCCGGCGGCGCTCATCCTCCGGGCAGGACGTCCTTCACCGCGTCGACAACCTTGGCCGTGACGGGCCGGGCGTCGCCTCCGCTCGCCCAGGCCGGGTCCTGCGGCAAAGGCCCCATCGGGTCCGTGTCCTCAGGTGTCGTGGCGGGCGCGGCAAGGGAGCGGCGGATTGCTTCGTCGAGACCGATCAGACGGTGTCCCGCCGGGAGAAGCACCTCCCGGAAGTCGTCGTCCCGAGCGACCATGTCGTGGCGCAGGCTCTGGACCAACGCCTCGACCGTGGGGCGTGGCACGTCCGTGAGGCTGCCCACCAAGGTCCCCACGAGCCCGGTTGGCAAGAAGGGCACTTCGACCTGTGGCCGCTCCAGTCCCGCATGCGAGGTGTACGTGTCGAGCAGCGCGCCGTAGCGCAGGCGGTCGGGTCCACCGACGTCGAAGTGGCGCGAGGGTCCGGCGTAGTCGAGGGCGCCGACCAGCGCCTCGAGCGCGTCGACGACAGCGACGGGCTGCACCATCGAGTCCATCCAGGTGGGGATGGTGTGCACCGGCATGCGTTCACTGACCTGCCGGATGATCTCAAAGGATGTCGACCCGCTTCCGAGGAGCACCGCGGCACGCAGCACCACCACGGTCGCCGGGGACCCGCTCAGAATCTGCTCGACCTCCCGTCGGGACGCGATGTGCTCCGACAGATCCTCCTCGTCGGCGACGTCCGGAACGATCCCGGACAGGAACACCACCCGTTCGACGTCGTTGGCGCGCACCGCGTCAGCAAGATTGACGGCCGCCTTGCGATCGGTCTCGGCGAAGTCGTCGCCGCCCATCCCGTGGATCAGGTAGTAGACCGCGTCCATCCCCTCGCAGGCGGCCGCGACCTGATCAGGATCAAGCACGTCCATGACGACGGTCTCCACCTGGTCTCCCCACCAGGGTTGTTCGCGATCCGGGCTGCTCGTGGTCGTGCGCACGGTGTGCCCTCGCTGCAGGAGCAGCGGCACGAGCCGCCCACCGACGTACCCGGTCGCACCCGTCACCAGGATCTTCAACGCACCCTCACCTCGTCGCCGCGCATCCGCATCGCCCCATCCTGCAGTACGGCGCCACACATCAGCCGCCCCGACTGGTGTCGGGGCGGCTGGTGTTCAAGAGGGCTGGCTCTCGGTGGGGTGACCCACCGGGACCGGTAGTTGTGCGAAGTATCCGCGCGTGTGCTGCGAAGACCTCCGTAGTGGAGCTGCGGGGAATCGAACCCCGGTCCTCAAGCGTCGATCCAGGTCTTCTCCGGGTGCAGTCAGTGTTGTCGCTTTTCTCGGCCCCGGCGCTCGCACAGACACGTCGCCGACAGGCCCAGCCAGGAAAAAGTCCCGATCACCCCTCCTGACAGGAAGTGATCAGCAAGTCCTCTAGATGAGGCCTGGGTCCGGGACGAGGACGGGTGCCCGGTCAGACCCTTCGATCACTGCTCAGGCAGCGAGAGCGAAGTCGTTGCGATTAGAGTTGGCAACTGTGTTTTCCAGCGATCGTTTACGAGATGGCGCTGGCTTCTCGACCCGCTTCTCCTGGAACTAACGTCCCAAGTCGAAACCGATCAGCCCCTCTTGTGTTGTCAAGCAGACCGGCGCGCATGGCCTGCACCCACAGTCTAGGTGCCCCACCCGACATCCGGCGAACGCTAGTGCGACTGGTCCGCCTCCGCGACCCCGTCGGCCTCGGTCTCGGACGGCGTCGCGCGCACCCGCACCCGGGTGATGCGGTGCCCGTCGACCTCGGCGACCTCCACGCTGTGGGCCCCGACGCGCACGCTGTCGCCCACCTCCGCCATCCGGGCGAGGCCGTGGAGCACGAAGCCGGCGACGGTCTCGTAGGGCCCGTCCTCGAGCTCGACACCGGTGCGCTCACCGAACTCCTCGATGGTGATCCCGGCCTCGATCGTCTCGGTGTCGGCAGAGGCGGCGCGCTCGGCGTCGCGGTCGTACTCGTCGTGGATCTCACCGACCAGCTCCTCCATGAGGTCCTCGAGGGTGACGATGCCGTCGGTGCCGCCGTACTCGTCGACGACCAGGGCGATGTGGGCGCCGGCCCTGCGCAGCTGGTCGATGGAGGGCAACACCCGGTTGGTGCGGGGCAGCACGGGCAGCTCCCGGACGATGTCGGCGACGATCCGCGTGCGGTCGTCGGCATGGCCGAGCACGTCGCGCAGGTGGAGGTAGCCGAGGACCTCGTCGCAGGACTCGCCGGTGACCGGGTAGCGCGTGTAGGGCTCGCTGGTGATCACCGCGACCGCGTCGGCCAGAGTGAGCTCGCCGCTGAGGAAGATCACGTCGGCGCGGGGCTTCATCACCTCGGCCAACGACCGGTCGCCGGCCTCGAAGACGTCGTCGACGAGCTTGCGCTCCTCTGCGGGGATGTCCTCGTGTCCTGAGATCATCATCCGCAGCTCCTCCTCGTCGACGTCATCGCCGGACGCGTCGGGGTTGCCGCCGAGGAGGCGCACGAGCAGGTTGGTCGAGAGCGACAGCAGCCAGATGACCGGGGTCATCACGGTCGCGAAGTGACCCAGCGGGGGCGCGAAGAGCTTGGCCACACCGACCGAGCGCTGGAGCGCCAACCGCTTGGGCGTCAGCTCGCCCAGGACCAGCGAGAGATAGGACACGACGAGGGTGACGACGACCAGGGACACCGTCTCGGGTGCCGGGGTGCCCAGGGCCTCGAAGGCCGGGGCGAAGGAAGGAGCCAGCGTGGAGGCTCCGAAGGCGGCGGAGAAGAAGCCGGCCACAGTGACGCCGATCTGCACCGCGGACAAGAAGCGGTTGGGGTCGCGCGCGAGCGAGGCCACCGCGTGGCCGCGGCCACCCTCGGTCTCCAGCCGGTCGACCTGGGCGGAGCGCAGCGAGACGAGCGCCATCTCGGTCGCGGCGAAGACCCCGCCCATCAAGATGAAGGCGAGGACGAGCAGGACGTCGATCCAGGTTCCGGATTCCACGCCGACACCGTAGCGAGAAGGTCTGCACCGCGCGGCCTCAGCCCAGCAGTGCCTCGGTGTTGGTCCAGCAGACCGCGCGCAGCCACTCCTCCCCCAGCTCGAGTCGCTCGAGCGCCTCGAGCTGGACGGCGTAGGGGTAGGGGATGTTGGGGAAGTCGCTGCCGAGGTGGACCTTGCCGCCCAGCCCCAGGTCGCGCAGCCGCGGCAGCAGGTCGGGCGGGTAGGCGCCGCCCATCTCCTCGAAGAACGGCGTGAAGGCCATGGTCGTGTCGAGGGCGACCCGGTCGTAGGTCTCGGCGAGGTCGAGGAACCCGTAATACTCCGGGGCTCCCGCGTGGGCGATGACCAGCCGCAGCCGGGGGTGCCGCTCGAGCAGGGCAGCGACCGGACCGGGGCCGGTGTGCTCACCGGGGACCGGCCCGCTGCCGGCGTGCAGCACGACCGGCGTACCCGTGTCGGCAACCAGCCCCCACGCCTCGTCGAGCAGCGGATCGGTGACGGTGAAGGCGCCGACCTGGACGTGCACCTTCCAGACCTCGACCGTCTCGGAGCGATCGGCGACATAGGCCGTGACACCCGGCTCGGGGAAGAACGTGCCACACACCGCGGCCTCCGGGACGCGCTCCGCGAAACCCGCTGCCCAGTCGTTGAGGAACTCGGCCATGTCGGGCTTGTGGGCGTAGGGAAGCGCGGTGAAGCGGCGCACGCCGAAGGAGCGCAGCGTCTCCACCAGGACCTCGTCGGAGTCGCGGTAGTGCAGTGGCCACGGGCGACCGATCAACGGTCCGGCGGCGTCGAACTGCGCGCGCACCTTGGCCATCACCCGCGGCGGCAGGAAATGGGTGTGGAGGTCACTCAGGCCGGGAAGGCCGAGCGACTCGGCGAAGGCACGGGGAGTCAATCCCGGTGCCCCTTCAGGCGCCGTTGGACTGCCTCGACCTTCTCCCGGTTGGCCGTGCGCTCGGCGAGGGTGTGGCGCTTGTCGTAGGACTTCTTGCCCTTCGCGAGGGCGATCTCGACCTTCGCGCGGCCGTCCTTGAAGTAGATCGCGAGCGGCACGATCGTGTAGCCCTTGTCGGTGATCTTGCGCTCGATCTTGTCGATCTCGGCCCGGTTGAGCAACATCTTGCGACGGCGGCGGGCGGAGTGGTTGGTCCAGGTGCCCTGGGTGTATTCCGGGATGTGCACGCCGAGCAGCCAGGCCTCCCCGTTGTCGATCTCGGCGAAGCCGTCGACGAGGGACGCCCGCCCCATCCGCAGCGACTTCACCTCGGTGCCGACCAGGACCAGCCCGGCCTCCCAGGTGTCCTCGATGTGGTAGTCGTGGCGCGCCTTCTTGTTCTGCGCGACCATCTTCTGGCCCTGCTCCTTCGCCATGGGTCAAGTGTCCCAGAGCGTGTCCACCGAGATGTGGTCCCCCAGCCGGACGGGTGGTGTCGAGACGATCAGAACCAGTTCATCGGGTCCACGGCCTGGCCGTTGACCATGACCGTGAAGTGCAGGTGGCAGGCGGTCGACCACCCGGTGTCACCTTCGTAGCCGATGACCTGGCCCTCGGTGACCCGGTCGCCCACGCTGACGTCGTAGCCGCTCGCGTGGTTGTAGATCGTGGCGACGCCGCGGCCCGCCAGGGCGCCGTTGTCGATGATCAGCCGATTGCCGTAGACGGCGCTCCAGTAGGAGGAGATGACGCGTCCCGGCGCTGCAGCCTTCAGCGGGGTGCCGCACCCGCCGCCGAAGTCGACGCCGTCGTGGAGGCCCCAGTAGTGGTAGATCGGGTGGTCGCGGAAGCCGAAGGGCGAGGTCACGTAGCCGTCGACCGGGCGTGCCAGCAAACCTGACGTCGGTCCGACCGAGGTGGAACGGGCGTTCGCGCGGGCAGCGGCGCGGGCCCGGCGGAGCGCGGCGAGGGCACGCTTGCGCAACATCTCCTCGATCCGGTCCTGCTCCTTCTTGAGCTTGGCCAGCTTGGCGAGGTCCTGGGCGCGCGCCACACGGGCATCGACCCGGGCGTCGCGCCGCTCGATGACCAGCGACACCACGGAGTCCTTGGCCGCCTGCTGGTCCGCCTCGAGCGACTGCATGAGCACCAGGTGGTCGGCGGCGGCCTCGCGCTGGGCGGCCACCTCGTCACGCGCGTCGGAGACCTGCTGCTCCTGGACCTCGAGGAGCACCTCGGCGGCCTTGAGCTCGTCGTACGCCCGAGCCTCCTGGCCCACGATCACCTCACGCACACCGTCGCGACGGGTCAGCTCCTCGGTCGACTCGGCATCCATCAGGGAGGAGAAGGCGATCAGCTCGGGGTCACCTTCGCTGTACATCTCCGCGACGGTCGTCGCGACCCGCTGCCGCTGGGTCTCCCGGTCGACCTCCCCCCGGGCGAGCGCCGCCTCCGCGGCGGCGAGGTCTGCCTCGGCGGTGGCCAGCTCGGCCTGCATCTCGGCGTCGCGCTCCTGGGCGACCTCGACCCTGCCGCGCGCGGTGGCGAGTGCGGTCTTGGCGACCGACAGCTGGCCCTGCGCGGCCTCGAGGCGCGAGGCGGCCTTCTGGAGCTGGGCGCTGGACTCGTCGAGGTCCTTGGTCGCACCCTTGAGCTCGCGCTCGACGTGACGCTGCTTGTCCTTGAGGTCGTCGGCGTGCGCGACGGGAACGGCGGAGACACCCACAGCCATGACCGCGATCAGTGCTGCGGCCATACGGCGATGAGCGGTACGGGGGAAGTGACGCACCGGGGGAAGCCTTTGCGTTCGAGGAAGCGGGGAAGGTGCCTCCCCGAGGGGAGACGCCTAGACGCTAACCCCCGCCGATCAGACTTTGAGGTATTTGCGCGTCAACACGAGTGTCGGGAGCAGGGTGAGCAGCGGGCCGAGGATGCCGACCGCCGCCGCAGCGAGCCAGAACTCGTCCCAGCCGATCCACGGAACGAACTTCAGCCGGTTCTGCGAGAGCTCCTGGATGCCGAAGTACATGAAGCCCCACAGCGCCCCGCCGGCGAGCGCGACACCGATCAGCGCGGTGACGAGAGCCTCGAGGAGGAAGGGCAGGGCGATGTAGAGCGTCGAGGCGCCCACCAGCCGCATGATGCCGATCTCCTTGCGCCGCGCGAACGCCGCGAGCCGGATGGTGTTGGCCACCAGCAGCAGGGCGGCGAAGACCAGGAAGCCGGCCGTGCCGAGCGCCACCCACTGGAGCATGTTGATCGACTCCAGGATCGGCGCCACCTGTTCTCGCATGTCGCGGACCTTGGAGACGCCGTCGAGGCCCTGCACGGCCGAGGTGATGCCTTCGTACTGCTCCGGGTTCTCCAGGGTGATCCAGATCGTCTGCGGCATGTCCTCGGCGGTGATCGCCGGGTTGTCTCCTGAGAACAGCTCGTCGCCGTAGAGCTCACGGGCCTTGTCGAGCGCCTGCTCGCTCGACTCGAAGTGGAAGTCGTTGACCTCCGGGTTGTCGTCGACGACCTGGGAGATCTCGGTCTTCTGCGCGTCGGTCACCGCGTTGGGGCAGACCGCGCTGCTGTCGTTGACCCGGCACAGGTAGACGGTGATCTGGAGCTGGTTGCCCCAGTGGTCGGCCGCCTTGGCGGCCTGCTGGTTGAACAGCACACCGATGCCGACGAGGGTCAGGGAGACGAAGAGGGTCAGCACCACCGCGAGGTGCATGGACAGGTTGCGTCGCAGGCCCTGACCGAGCTCGGAGTAGACGTAACGAAGCTGCATGGCAGGAGAGGCTCTCGATCTGTGGACGAAGATCTGGGGGGTGATCAGTTCTGGTGGCCGTAGACGCCCTGCGCCTGGTCGCGCACGACGTGGCCGTTCTCGAGCTCGATGACCCGCTTGCGCATCTGGTCGACGATGCCGGAGTCGTGGGTCGCCATGACCACGGTCGTCCCGGTGCGGTTGATGCGGTCGAGGAGCTTCATGATGCCGACCGACGTGGTCGGATCGAGGTTGCCGGTGGGCTCATCGGCGATCAGGATCATCGGGCGGTTGACGAAGGCGCGGGCCACGGCGACGCGCTGCTGCTCGCCGCCGGAGAGCTCGTCGGGCATCCGGTCGCCCTTGCCGGTTAGGCCGACCATCTCCAGCGTCTCGGGGACGAGGTCCTTGATCTCCTTGCGCGACTTGCCGATCACCTGGAGCGCGAACGCGACGTTCTCGGTCACGGTCTTGTTGGGCAGCAGCCGGAAGTCCTGGAAGACGGTGCCGATGTCGCGGCGCAGCCGCGGCACCTTCCAGCTCGCGAGACGGTTGATCTCCTTGCCCGCGACGTAGACCCGGCCCGACGAGGGGCGGTACTCGCGGAGCACGAGCCGCAGGAAGGTCGACTTGCCCGACCCCGAGGACCCGACGAGGAAGACGAACTCCCCCTTCTCCACGTCGACGGAGATGTTGTCGAGGGCGGGGTGCGGGTGGCCGGGGTAGGCCTTGGTCACCTTCTCGAAGCGAATCACGCATCGAGGCTACGGGAGGGGTGCACGCGTTCTCGAAACGCGCGCCGCAGTGCAACCACGCACTAGCGTGACGCGTGTCTGGTTGTGAACGGCGCCCGCGAGGGCGCCCACGAGACAGGGCACACGATGGAGCGAGGGGCGGAGCTCGAGTTCGCCGAGTTCTACGACGCCACCTGGGGCCGGACGCTGGCGTGCACCTACGCCATGACCGGCGACCTGGGTTCCGCGGAGGAGCTGGCACAGGAGGCCTACACCCGTGCCTGGACACGCTGGTCGCAGCTGACGACGTACGACCAGCCCGGCGCCTGGGTGCGCCAGGTCGCCACCCGACTGGCCGTGAGTCGGTGGCGGCGCAGCAAGGTCGCCCAGAGCTGGCTCGCGCGCAACCGACGCGAGTCGGTGTCGCCACCCCCCGACGAGACCTCCACCGCGCTGGTCACCGCCCTGCGGCGGCTGCCGGAGGCACAACGCCGGGCCATCGTGCTGCACCACCTCGCCGACCTGCCCGTGGATGAGGTCGCCCGCATCGAGCACTGCCCCTCCGGCACGGTCAAGGCGCGTCTCTCACGCGGCCGCGCGGCCCTGGCGGAGCTGCTCGCCGACCCCTCCACCTCGGACAACAGCCAGAACGGAGAGCCGAGCCATGTCTGACCTCCACGAGCCCGACCTGGACCGCGCCTTCGCGGCCCTCACCTCGGACCTCTCCGCACACTCCAGCGCCCCCGGCGCCCGAGCCGCCATCGCCACGGCGCGGACGCGCAGGCGTGCACGCGGCGGTGCGGTCGCCCTCGTCGCCGCGGCCGCCGTCGGCGCGGTCGTCATCCCCCAGCTGGTCGGCGGAACGGACGGGTCCTCGGTCGCCGGAAGCCGGGACCTCCCCGCCGCCGCGGCGATGACCCCCGAGTCGCTGACCGCGGCCACCGACGGCTGGGTCGGCTCGTGGCAGACGCTCGACGAGACCAACGCCTCGTCCCTCGAGGGCCTCGACTCCAACTGCCTCGGTGAGGTGGGCGGTCCCGACGCAGAGCCCACCCGCATCGGTGACCAGGTCTTCGTCGCCGAGGGCGGTGCAGCGGCCGCGATCGCGATCTTCGTCGACTACGCCGACTCCCCGTCGGCCGCCGGGGAGTACGCGGCGGCGTTCACCCGCGCGATGGGTGCCTGTGGGGCGTCGGTCAGCGAGAGCGCCCGCGGCGACGCCGTCGTGGCCCACGGATCGGCGGGCGGCACGGCGGGGCAGGACGTGGACGAGGTGTGGTTCGCGCGGCTGGGCGACCGGGTGGCGGTCTTCGCCGTCCTGGGCACCCCCTCGCCGGCTCCCCCGGACACGACCGGGGCCCTGACCGACCTGGTGCTCCGCGCACTGCAGGAGAGCTCGTCGTACGACCTCTCCTCGGGCGCCCTCGACGTGGCGGTCGACGGCGGCTCGTCGAGCGGGACACCCCAGAGCTTCGACACCCTCCCGCTCGACCGGATCCGCGAGGCGACCGGCTCCTGGTCGCAGGGGTGGTCCGACCGGGCGTCCACGTCGAGCGACCATCTTCCGTGCGTGCCGGGCTCGTGGCCGCAGTCGGCCGCGTGGGCCCAGGGGGCCACGATCGGCGACCGCGGGATCCTGACCTACGCCGGCACCGACGAGGCCGCAGCGGAGGTCGGTGTGCTCGCCGAGACCCTGTCCGCGTGCGACGGCGCTCAGTGGAGTGTCCGCTCGGGTGCCGGGGCGAGGGGCAGCGCGGCGTGGGCCTCGTCCGAGCTCGGATCGGTCTTCCTCGCCGAGCGAGGAGACGCCGTCGCGATGCTCCAGGTGCGCGGCCTCGGCGTGCCCACCGACGAGATCGCCGCCGAGCTGATCGGCCTGCTCGACGAGAGCCTGTCCAACCCCGGATCGGGACCGGTGCCCAGCGAGCCCGAGGTGAGTCAGGAGGCGGCGACGCCCTGACCGCGTGCAGCGGAGCAGAGCGGCGTGGCTCAGGCCTCGGCCTTGTCCGCACCCCGGCGCCAGCGGATGCCGGCCTCCATGAAGTCGTCGAGGTCACCGTCGAAGACGGCGCTGGGGTTGCCGGACTCGTGGCCGGTGCGCAGGTCCTTGACGACCTGGTAGGGGTTGAGGACGTAGTTGCGCATCTGGTCGCCCCAGCTGGCCTGGACGTCGCCCTTGAGGTCCTTCTTGAGCGCGGCCTCCTCGGCCTTCTTCCTCGCCAGGAGCTTGGCCTTGAGGACCACCATCGCGGAGGCCTTGTTCTGCAGCTGGGACTTCTCGTTCTGGCAGGACACGACGATGCCGGTGGGAATGTGCGTCAGGCGCACCGCGGAGTCGGTGGTGTTGACCGACTGGCCGCCGGGACCGCCGGAGCGGAAGACGTCGGTGCGGATCTCGTTCTCGTCCACCTCGATCTCGTCGGTCTGCTCCATCATCGGCACGACCTCGACGGCGGCGAAGGAGGTCTGGCGGCGCCCCTGGTTGTCGAACGGGCTGATCCGGACCAGGCGGTGGGTGCCGGCCTCGACCGAGAGGGTGCCGTAGGCGTAAGGGGCGTGGATGGCGAACTCGGCGGACTTGATGCCCGCCTCCTCGGCGTAGGACACGTCGTAGACCTCGACGCCGTACTTGTGCTGCTCGGCCCACCGCGTGTACATCCGCATCAGCATCTCGGCGAAGTCGGCGGCGTCGACGCCACCGGCACCGGAGCGGATCGTGACGATCGCCTCGCGCTCGTCGTACTCCCCGGCCAGGAGCGTGCGGATCTCGAGCGACTCGACCGACTTCTTGATCCGGGCGAGCTCGCGCTCGGAGTCGGCGAGCGAGTCGGCGTCGCCCTCGTCCTGGGCCATCTCGACCATCAGGCCGAGGTCGCCGATGCGCGACTCGAGGCCGGTGAAGCGGTCCAGCTCGCCCTGCAGCGCGGACAGGCGACCGGTGATGCGGGTGGCGCCCTCGACGTCGTCCCACAGGTCGGGCGCGGCCACCTGCTCGCTCAGGTCGGCGATCTCACCGCTCATGCGGTCGATGTTGAGCACCGAGCCGATGGTCTTCATCGTCGCCTGGAGCTGCTTGATCTCTGCGTCGTAGTCGATGCCTGCCACAAGGGGGAACACTACGGCGCGGCGCTCTGGAGTGTCGAAAGCAGAGACGGGCACGCCATGGGGCCTGTACCCCTGACGTGCCCGCCACTGCAGCTCGGTGACGCTGGAGATCAGCGCGTGCAGAGCACCTCGGGGGTGGCCACGGCGGCGATCGCGGCCGGGTTGGCGCTGGTGCTGAGGTCGATCTTCAGCCGGAAGGCGTCCGTCAGGTCGACGGACTCATCGGACACGATCGTGCCGATCGCGAGCGGGTGCGAGGCGAGCACCGCTCCGTCGGCGGAGACGACGATCGCGCCGCTGGAGCCGGTCGGCGACTGGTCGGTCAGGGCATACGTCGCCCGCAGCTCCAGGCACTTGCGCCCGAGCGTGTACTCGACGGTCGCCGGGTCGCCGGACACATAGGTCGCCAGGCTCCTGGAGAAGTACTCGGTGGCGATGGTGACGCCGATGGGCACGTTCACGTTGGTCGACACCGGGGTGCGATCAGTGAGCTTCCGCCAGGCGTAGACCTCGACGGCCAGCGTCTTGCTGAAGCCCTTGGCCACGCCGTTGGAGCCGGGCTTGAGCACGCGGTACTCGCGCGGGCCGGGAGTGGACGGGTCGTCCTTGAGGAGGTAGGTGCCGTTCTTCTTCACCTTCGCGGTGCCGGTGGCCTTCCACGACTTCTTCTTGCCGACCCGCTGTTGGAGCACGACCTTCTGGCCTGCGGCCTTCGGCGTCACCCGGCCGCGGACCTTGAGGGTGGTCTCCTTGCCGATGGCGACGTCCTTGTTGATCTTGGCGCTCACCGTGTAGGCACCGGACTTCGCCGGTGCGGCGTACGTCGTGGTGGCAAACGCTAGTGGGCTGAGGGCCAGCGCGGCCGTGGCGGTCATCGCGATGATGCGGTTCATGAGGTTCCCCGATGTCTGACTGGTGGCCGGTCGGCCCGTGCAGCAGGGAGACTAGGCGGTTCACCGAAAAGTTGCGACCGACCCCAACAATGTTCCGGCGTGGCCAGGAACGGTCAGCACGCCCCCGTGCAGCGAGACCCCCGCAGGTGTCTCGAACAGCACGCCGCGCTCCCCGACCTCCAGCGTGCGGGCGGTGTCATCGGTGTTGACCACGACGAGCAGGTCCCCGCGGGACATGGTGAAGAGCCGGCCCGTGACCGTGCAGGACACGGAACCGAAGGCCGGATCGGTGAGCTGCGGCAGCTCACGGCGCAACCGCCCGAGGCGGCGGTAGCAGTCGAGCAGCACCGCGTGGCGGCCGGTGGCGATCTCGTCCCAGTCCAGGCGGGACCGGTGGAACGACTCCACGTCCTGCGGGTCCGGCACCTCGGTGGGATCCCAGCCCATCTTCTCGAACTCGGCGATCCGGCCCTCGGCGGTGGCCCTGCCCAGCTCGGGCTCGGGATGGGAGGTGAAGAACTGGAAGGGCGACGACGCCGCCCACTCCTCCCCCATGAACAGCATCGGGGTGAAGGGCCCGGCGAGCGTGAGCAGCGCCGCGGAGGCGAGCTGGTCGTCGTCGAGGTGCTCGGCGAGCCGGTCGCCGCGGGCGCGGTTGCCGATCTGGTCGTGGTTCTGGTTGGCCACGACGAGGCGCCAGGTCGGCATCGTGTCGGTGTCGACGGGCGCGCCGTGGTCGCGCTCGCGGAACGACGAGAACGTGCCGTCGTGGAAGAAGCCGCGCTCGCAGACCTTGGCCAGCGCCTCGAGCGGCTCGAAGTCGGCGTAGTAGCCGGCCGTCTCCCCGCTGAGCGCCACGTGCACCGCGTGGTGGAAGTCGTCGCTCCACTGGGCGTCGAGCCCGTGGCCGCCCGCCTCGCGCGGGGTGACCAGGCGGGTGTCGTTGAGGTCGGACTCGGCGATGAGGGTCAACGGCCTGCGCAGGTGGGCCGACAGCGCGGCCGTCTCGATCGCCATCTCCTCGAGCAGGTGCACCTCGGAGGTGTCACTCAGGGCGTGCACGGCGTCGAGGCGCAGCGCGTCGACGTGGTAGTCCTCGAACCACATCCGCACGTTGTCGAGGATGTAGCGACGCACCTCCGCCGAGCCCTCACCGTCGAGGTTGACCAGGTCGCCCCACGTGTTGCGACCGTCCTTGAGGTAGGGGCCGAAGAGCGGGAGGTAGTTGCCCGAGGGGCCGAGGTGGTTGTGCACCACGTCCTGCACCACGCCCAGACCGGCCGCGTGGCAGGCGTCGACGAAGCGGCGGTAGGCGGCGGGGCCGCCGTAGGACTCGCTCACCGCGAACCAGCCGACGCCGTCGTAGCCCCAGTTGTGGGTGCCGTTGAAGGCGTTGACCGGCATCACCTCGACGAAGTCGACCCCGAGGTCGAGGAGGTGGTCGAGCCGGTCGATCGCCGAGTCGAGGTCGCCGCCGGGCGTGAAGGTGCCGACGTGGAGCTCGTAGATCACCGAGCCGGCGAGCTGGCGGCCGGTCCAGGCGTCGTCGCCCCAGACGTGCGACGTCGCGTCTCGCCGCGAGAGCTCGTGCACTCCCCCGGGCTGGCGGCGCGAGCGGGGGTCGGGACGGGGGTCGGTGTCGTCGTCGAGGAGGTAGTCGTAGTCGACCTCGCCCTCGAGGTCCGGCACCGGCTCGGCGGGCGCCCACCAGCCGGCGTCGTCGCGGACCATCTCGACGGCGCTCTGCTCACCGTGGGCCGCCAGGCTGAGGCGCACCCGCTGCGGCCTCGGCGCCCACACGTCGTACGGTCCGCGCATCAGGACTCCTTCACCAGCAGGGCGACGGGGTGCACCGCCAGCAGGTCGGCGAGCCGGCCGTCCGTGGAGGTGCCGGTCAGCAGGTCGTGCCACGCGCCGTCGGGCAGGTCGAGGGCGGTCTCTCCCCAGCCGCCGTCACGCACGAGGCCGACAGGGAGCCGGGTGGCGACCGTGATCGCGCCGCCCCGGTCGAAGGCGACCACGTGGTCGGCCGCGTCCCCGGTCGCCGCGACGGGCGCGTACGACGTGAACAGCTCGGGCCGCTCGCGGCGCAGCGTCAGCGCCGAGCAGGTGACGTGCAGCTTGGTGACCGCGTCGTCGGAGTCGGTGCCCGCCAGCACGGCCGCGCGGTGGTCGAAGTCGACCGGGCGGCGGTTGTCGGGGTCGACGAGGGACGTCTCCCACATCTCGCTGCCCTGGTAGACGTCCGGAACCCCGGGCACGGTGAGCGCGAGCAGCTTGAGCGCGAGCGAGTTGCTCCGCGCGGGCTCGTCGACGTGGACGGCCAGCTCGGTCAGCACCCGCTGCACCTCGGCGGAGGTGAAGACGGCGTCGACCGCCGCGTGCACGGCCGCTTCGTACGTCTCGTCGGGCTCGGTCCAGGTGGTGCGGTCGCCGGCCTCGCGCATCGCCTTCTCGGCGTAGCCGTGCAGCCGCTCGGGCAGGTCGGGCAGGTGGTCGGCCGTCCAGACGCCGAGGATCGCCTGCCACAGCAGGGAGCCGAAGGCGGGGTCCGGCAGCGGGACCTGGGCCAGCAGCTCGTCGAGCGCGGCCTGCCACACCTCGGGGAGCTCGGCCAGCACGGTGATCCGGGCGCGGACGTCCTCGCCGCGCTTGGTGTCGTGGGTCGAGGTGGTCGTCATCGCGGTCGGCCATTCGCGCTGGCGCAGCGCCATCGCGTCGTGGAAGGTCGCGGCGTCGACCGCGAAGACCGACGGGTCGGCACCGACCTCGTTGAGCGAGGTGAGCCGCGACCAGCGGTAGAAGGAGCAGTCCTCGACCCCCTTGGCCATCACCATCCCCGACGTCTGCTGGAAACGACGTGCGGGTTGGCCCCACTCGTCGTGGAGGAGCGGCTCGACGAGGTCGAGGGTCTCCGCGAGGTCGGGGCGGTGCGCGCGGGCGGCGGCGAAGGCCGCGTCGAGGTGGTGGCGACCCTCGGGCAGGTAGGAGCGGTAGACCGGGAAGCAGGCGAGCAGCTCGGCGACGGTGTCCTCGACCGGCTCCTCCGGCGCGTCCTCGACGATGCGCAGGATCTCGCGGGAGATGCGCTTGACCTCGGAGTGCAGGATGCCGTCGGCGACGGCGCGCTTGTTGTCGTGGACCATCTCGGCCCAGTCGACGGGGGCGCCGCGCAGGCGGTCCTCGAGTCGGGTGAGGGGTTCCTCTCCGGCCGGGTCGGTGAGCACCCGGTCGACCAGGGCGAGCACGTCGTAGCCGGTGGTGCCGGCGGTGGCCCACGACGTCGACAGCTCCTCGCCGGGCTCCAGGATCTTCTCGACGAGGACGTACGCGCCGCCGGTGAGCGCGGCCAGGTCGTCGAGGTAGCGCTTGGGGTCGCGCAGGCCGTCGGGGTGGTCCACCCGGAGCCCGTCGACGAGCCCCTCGTCGAACCAGCGGCGGATCTCGACGTGGGTGTCGGCGAAGACCTCGGGGTCCTCCACGCGCACGGCGGCGAGGGTGTTGACGGCGAAGAAGCGGCGATAGTTGAGGTCGTCGTCGGCGGCGCGCCAGTTGACCAGGTCGTAGTGCTGCTCGTGGAGAGTCGTCGTGCCGGGCGCCAGCGGGAAGCGCTGGTCGTGATAGCGGACCTCGCCCTCTCCCGACTCGGACAGGGCGATCCGGATCGCGCCCTCGTCGTCGTCCCCGATGACGGGGATGACGAGGCGACCGTCGCCGGCCGACCAGTCGACGTCGAAGGCGCTCGCGTGCTCGGACTCACGGCCCAGGCGCAGCACGTCCCACCACCACGGGTCCTCCGAGGGGGTGGCCACCCCGACGTGGTTGGGCACGATGTCGACCAGGACGCCCATCCCGAGCCGGCGGGCCTCGGCGGAGAGGGCGGCGAGACCTTCCTCGCCACCGCGCTCGGGGTCGACGTGGTCGAAGGCGACCACGTCGTAGCCGTGCTGGCTGCCGGGCTCGGAGGCCAGCAGCGGGGAGAGGTAGACCCAGTCGACGCCGAGGTCGTGGAGGTAGGCCAGGCGCCCCGCGGCGGCGTGCAGGTCGAAGTCGGGCGTGACCTGGAGCCGGTAGGTGCTCTGCGGGCTCCGCCGTTGCGGTGGGGCGCTCACTTGGTCTCGGTCCCCGACCGGGCGGCGAGCGAGGCGGCGACCGAGTGGTCCGGGACGGCCTCGGGCTCGGCGTGCTCGCGCAGCACCACGAGGGTGTGGGTCGTGAGGTCGAAGGTCGCGCCGGCCTCGTGCACCGGGTCGGCGTCGGCGGCGCCGCCGGTGTCGATCACGACGTCCCACGCCGGGGCGTACTCCTCCGACGGCAGGGTCACCTGGGTGGGGCCGTCGGCGTTGAAGTAGACGAGGAAGTGGTCGTCGGTGATGGTGCCGCCGCGGGCGTCCTTGCCGGCGATGCCGTCGCCGTTGAGATACATCCCGATCGCCTTGCCGCCCTCCCAGTCGCCGTCCTCCATCGGCTGACCGTCGAGGCCGAGCCAGACGATGTCGTTGAGGCGCTCGCCGTCGCCGGTGCGCACCGTGTTGCCGGTGAAGAAGCGCTTGCGGTGGAACGTCGGGTGGTCGGCGCGCAGCTTGGCGACGGCCGCGGTGAACTCGATCAGCGGCCGGTCGGCGTCATCCCAGTGGACCCAGCTGATCTCGCTGTCCTGGGCGTAGGTGTTGTTGTTGCCGTCCTGGGTGCGGCTCATCTCGTCACCGTGCAGCAGCATCGGCACACCCTGGCTGAGCAGCAGCGTCGCGATGAAGTTGCGCTGCTCGCGGGCGCGCGCACCGAGGATCTCCGGGTCGTCGCTCGGCCCCTCGGCACCGTGGTTCCACGACCGGTTGTGGTTCTCGCCGTCGTTGTTGTCCTCGCCGTTGGCGTCGTTGTGCTTCTCGTTGTAGGACACGAGGTCGCGGAGCGTGAAGCCGTCGTGGGCGGTGACGAAGTTGATGCTGGCGAACGGCCGGCGACCCGAGTGCTCGTAGAGGTCGGATGACCCGGAGAGACGGGAGGCGAAGTCACCCAGCGAGGGCTCGCCGCGCCAGAAGTCGCGCACCGTGTCGCGGTAGTCGCCGTTCCACTCGGTCCACTGGGGCGGGAAGCCACCGACCTGGTAGCCGCCGGGGCCGATGTCCCACGGCTCGGCGATCAGCTTGACCTGGCTCACGA
>JBBSOR010000041.1:0-30505 GCA_038259535.1 Propionibacteriales bacterium
CCCGGCGGCAGCCCCGCCAACGTCGCGATCACACTGGGGCGGCTCGGGCGCGACGTGCGCCTGGTGACCGTGCTGGGCGACGACCCGCGTGGTGACCTGGTGCGCTCCTGGCTGGAGGCGAGCCGCGTGACGGTGCTCGCCCAGTCGCCCGGCAGCGGACGCACGTCGAGCGCGGCCGTCACGCTCGACGCCTCGGGTGCCGCCACCTATGACTTCGACCTCGCGTGGGACCTCGGCGAGGTGCCGGCCGAGGACTGCGACGTCTTCCACGTCGGCTCGATCGCGACGGTGCTCGACCCGGGTGCCGCTGTCGTCCTGGAGGCCGTGCGGCACCACCACGGCCGGGCCCTGGTGTCGCTCGACCCCAACGCCCGCCCGGCGCTCACTCCCGACCGGGCGGCTGCGGTCGCCCGCGTCGAGGAGCTGGTCGGCCTCTCCGGGGTCGTCAAGGTCAGCGACGAGGACCTCGAGTGGCTCTTTCCCGACGTCCATCCCGTGGCCACGGCCACCCGGTGGGCGACTCGCGGCCCCGGTCTGGTGGTGGTGACACGTGGCGGCGACGGCGCGGTCGCCGTACGCCCGGACGGCACCTCCCTCGAGGTGCCGGGCGTGCCCGTCGTGGTCGCCGACACCGTGGGGGCCGGCGACACCTTCAGCGGGGTCCTGATCGACACCCTGCTCGCCCTCGGCGTCAGTGGTCCGGGTGGTGTCGAGGCGCTGCGGGCGCTCTCTGACCGCGACGTCCTGGAGCTCGTGTCGACCGCGGCGATCGGTGCCGCGATCACCGTCTCGCGCCCCGGCGCCGACCCGCCCGACCGGGCCGAGCTCACCGCCGCCCTCGGCGGCGCGGGAGCGCCCGGGGAGTGAGTGCCGAACAGATCCACGACATCGGCAGGCGACGGGCGTGGGTGATCTGGCTGGTCGCGCTCGCGGTCTACGTCCTGGCGGTCTTCCACCGCAGCTCGCTCGGCGTCGCCGGCATCATCGCGGCCGACCGCTTCCACATCAGCGCCACCAGCCTGGCGACGTTCACCGTGCTCCAGCTCGTCGTGTACGCCGGCATGCAGGTGCCCGTGGGCGTCCTGCTGGACCGCTTCGGCTCCCGCGCGATGCTGGTCTGCGGGCTGGTGCTGTTGACCGTGGGTCAGCTCGGCTTCGCCTTCTCCGGGTCCTTCACCGGTGCGGTCGCCTCCCGCGCGGTGGTCGGCGCCGGCGACGCGATGGTCTTCGTCAGCGTGATCCGACTGGTCACCGCATGGTTCCTCGTGCGGCAGGGGCCGATGGTCACCCAGCTGACCGGTCTGTCCGGACAGCTCGGTGCGATCGCCGCCGCCGGCCCGCTGTCCTACCTGCTCCATGCGTTCGGGTGGACCAAGGCGTTCGCGCTCACGTCGAGCCTCGGCGTGGTCCTGCTGGTCGCCGTGCTCGCCCTGGTCAAGGACTCGCCCTACCGACGCGACGAGGTGGTGGCGATCAAGCTCCGCGCGCTCGCGGGGTCGGTCCGGACGGTGTGGGGCAACCCCGGCACGCGGCTGGGCATGTGGTCCCACTTCGCCTCGCAGTTCTCAGCCACGGTCTTCGCCCTGCTGTGGGGCTACCCGTTCCTCGTCCAGGGCCTCGGCTGGACCCCCACCGGCGCCAGCACGCTCCTGATGGCGATGACGGCCTGGGCCGTGGTCAGCGGGCTGGCCCTCGCGCGCCTGGTGGCGCGGCTGCCCTACTACCGCTCGTGGATCGTGGTCGGCGTCGTCATCGCGATGGTCGTGCCGTGGACCGCGGTGCTGCTGTGGCCGGGTGCGGCCCCCGACTGGCTCGTCGTGGTGATGGCCTTCGCCACCGCCAGCGGCGGCCCGGCGGCGATGGTGGGCTTCGACCTCGCCCGCTCCTTCACGCCGGCCCATGCCATCGGGCGGGCCAACGGACTCGTCAACGTGGGTGGCTTCACCGCCTCGCTGCTCACGATGGCCCTGATCGGGATCGTGCTCGACCTCTCCAACCCGGGTGGGATGGACGCCTACACGCTCGGTGACTTCAAGCTGGCCCTGGCCGTGCAGTACGTCTTCTGGGCGCTCGGCATCACCCAGACCCTGCGCTACCGCCGTCGCGGGCTCGCGCACCTGGCCCGGGTGCACCCCGGCTCCGTCGAGCAGATGAGGGCAGGCCACCCCTTCGTCCACCCGGGGATCGGCACCGAGGGCGTCTGAGGCAGCGGTCCTCCGAGCGGGCTGGGCCGGACGGGCCTCCCCAAAATCACGGACCTCTCGAGCCCGGGCCGCCGCAGCGTCCCCCCGGGCGTCAGACTGCAGGCAGGGCGCGAGTCCCGGTCACGGTCCGCTCAGGCGCCCCGGCACGGGGGTGCACGGATGTCGACGTACGAGAACGAGTCGGTTGCAGGCGCTTCGACAGCGATGCGTCGCGCACATCTCCGTGCACTGCGCTTCTTCCTCGCCACCCTGCTCGTGCTCTACGTCGTCGCCCAGGCGCATCAGCAGCGCGTGTGGGTGCTGGTCGCCTTCGCCCTCTACATCGTCGGCGCCACGCTGTGGGTGCGGGTGCAGTACGTCGACGCGCTCGACGGACGGGCCTACGTCCCCCCGGCTGCGGTGGTCCGAGGGGTGGCCCTGCTCGGGGCGGCGGTCGCCGTCCTGGGGATCCTGCTCGGTGTCGCGAAGGTCGACTCACCGGTCTCAGCGTCCTGGTTCGTCGTCGGCGGCATCCTCGCGGTCTACGTGGGGGCGGGGTACCTCGTCGCCGGCAGTCGCACGCAGATCGCCGGGGCTGCCAGGGCCACCCAGCCCCGACGACGCACGGTCGGCCGGCACGCGGGCGTCCTCCTCGGCCTCCTCGTGCTCGCCTGGGCAGGGATGTGGATGCTGGGGCGGACCCCCTGGCAGGTCGCCATCGGGGTGATGGCGCTCGGCCTCGTGTTCGTCCCGCTGCTCCTGGCCAAGCTGTCCGAGCACGCGATCGAGACCTGGGCACAACGACCCCGGGCGGACCAGTGGTGGTGGTGGGCGTTGCCCGGACTCCTCGTGGTGGTCGTCTCGGTGTGGGTGGGGTGGGCCACGACCTGGGTCTTCGGTGTGGTGGTGCTGGCCTTCGCCGCTCTGATCATCACCATCGCGTCCTTCACCCTGGCGGACATCGCGGTGGTCCTGGCGCTCATCGCCCTGGCAGGCCTCACGCCCGCGCAGGACAGCAGGGATCGCCCGGCGAGCCCGCCGCCCGACGGCAGCGGCGACGGGCTCCTCATCGCGCTGGGTGACTCCTACATGTCGGGTGAGGGCGCCTCCGTCTTCGTGGAAGGGACCGACGAGGGGGCGGGCAACGAGTGCCGTCGTGCCTCGACTGCCTGGCCCATGCTCACCGGCCGGTTGACGTTCGACGCCGTCGTGTCCTTCGCGTGCTCGGGCGCCGATTCCTACAACGTGCGCCACACCGCCCAGCATGTCGCCTCGGGCTCGCAGCAGGCCCGGGCGCTCGCCGCCATGCAGCCGACGCCGACGCCGCAGTTCGAGGACATCGGAACCCAGCTGGACGAGTACGACGACTACCTCGCCAGCTTCGACGCCGCCACCGACTTCGCACCCGACCTGGTCGTCCTCTCGATCGGTGGCAACGACGCCGGGTTCGCGAGTGTGGGCATGACCTGCCTCGCGCCGGGCTCGTGCAACGACGAGACGCCCAAGGCGCTCTGGGTGGGCGGCAACCTGCAACGCGTCCAGAACCGTCTCAGGCAGGTCTATGCCGATGTCGACCTGACCTTCCCGCGGACCCCGGTCGTGGTGATCCCCTACATCGATCCCATCGGGGACGACGCGCCCTGCGACGACGCCGCACTCGAGCCGGGGGACGTGGAATTCCTCGCCGGATTCCTCCCCGCCCTCAACGTGCGCATCGGCACGGCCGCACGGGAGTTCGGCTTCTACTACGCAACCGACGTCGAGCAGGCGCTCGCGGATCGGCAGCTCCAGCTCTGCGACGCGCTGACCCAGGACCGACCGGGGCTGAACTTCATCGGCCTCCGCTCGGTCGGTGGTCTGTCCGAGCAGCGGTTCAACCCCGCCAAGTGGACCCACAACTCGCTCCACCCCAACGAGCGCGGGCACACAGCACTGCACGAGGCCTTCCAGCGGTGGCTCACCGCCCACGGCGGGGTCGCCGGCCTCGACGTGCGTCGTGGGCGGGCTCAGGGAGACGGGCCCGTCGGCGAGAGGAACGACGAGGTCGCGGGCGACTGCGACACCTTCGATTTCGACGACCCCGAGGGCTGCAAGCAGCAGAGCATCGCGTGGGCGCTGCGACAGACCGGCCGGTTCGCCGCGCTGGGGGCCACGCCGGTGCTGCTGGGAGTCGGAGGGCTCGCGTGGGTCTTCGCCGTCACCATGTTCGGGTGGCGACGCCGACGTGCTGCTGGGTGAGGTCCCGCTAGCCGATCTCGCCGTCCCCGTCGGCGTCGAGGTCTCCGGTCGGGTCCTCGGCGGTCGGGTCCTCCAAGTAGTCGCCGCCGACCGGGTGGCCGTGCCAGGACACCATCCGCCACCCCGCGTCGAAGTCGCCCTCGAGCACGAGGAGCGCGGTGTTGTGCAGGGGCTGGGTCACCGGCGGCGCGTCGGGGTGCGACTCCATCCGGGTCGACACCCAGGTGCGGAGCGCGGCGCCGTGGCTCACGATCAGGGCCGCGTCATGGCCGGCGTCGAGGATCGCGCGGACGGCCGCGTCGAAGCGCGCGAGGAACTCCTCGCCGGTCTCCGCGCCGGGCATCCGGTGGGTCAGGTCGCCTTCGAGCCACGTCGCCACGCCGCCGATGTAGCCGGCGATCGCGTCGTGGTCGTTGCGCATCTCGAAGTCGCCCGCGGAGATCTCCTCCAGCCCCTCGAGGACCGTCAGTGCGAGCCCACGACCGTCGGCGGTCGGCGCGGCGGTCTGGTGCGTACGCACCCGGCTGGAGACATAGATCGCGTCGAGGGCCTCCTCGGCCAGCGCCTTGCTCGCCGCCACCGCCTGCGCGCGGCCGAGATCGGTCAGGTGGACGCCGGGGTGGGCGGTGTCGAGCTCGCCCGAGACGTTGGCATGGGTCTGGCCGTGGCGCATCAGCAGCAGTCGCACAAGGGTTCCTAGCTGTTGAACTGAGAGGTCTTGGACGAGGCCAGGGCGCGCGCCTGATCGATCGGCACGCCCTCGAGGGCCTCGGCGATGTCGGAGCCGACGTGGCTCACCTCGGTGCCGCGCTCGAGGGGGACGAGGGTGTGCACCAGCCGGTCGTCGTAGGTGTGCACCATGGTGAACGCCTGGCCGGCGTCGACGCCGGAGACGAAACGGTCGATCGGCGCCGGGTCCGTGGTGTAGCAGCTCGCCGAGGCCACCGACACCGGCACGCCGGCGAAGGTCGACCACGTCGACAGGTGCAGGTGCCCGGCCAGGATGCCGCGCACCTCGCTGCCGGCGCCGGTGATGACGTCGGCGAGCGCCTGCTGGTCGTGCAGCTCGATGAGCTCGGCCGCGCGGATCATCGGCAGGGGCATCGGCGGGTGGTGCATCGCAAGGAGCGTGCCGTGCTCGGCCGGCGTGGCGAGCAGGTCGGCCAGCCAGGCCAGCTGCTCGGGCCGGAGCTCGCCGTGGTGGTGGCCGGGCACGCTCGTGTCGAGCGCCACGATCCGCAGCCCGTCGACCTCGTGGACCCGGTCCTGGAAGCCGGCGTCGTCGGAGTCGAAGAGCCCGCTCGCGAAGGGCGCCCGCTCGTCGTGGTTGCCCATCGTCCAGACGACGATCGCGCCCATCTTCGCGGCCGCCGGCTCCACGATCGAGCGCAGCGTCGCGTAGGCGTCCGGCTCGGCCCGGTCGGCGAGGTCCCCGGTGAAGACCAGCGCGTGCGGGGCGGGTCGTGCGGCGGCGAGCCGGTCGAGCGCACGGTGGAGGTTGGCGACGTTGTCGATCACGCCGTAGTGCAGCCCGCCGGCGCCGATCAGGTGCGGGTCGGAGAGGTGCGCGATGGCGTGCCGCGGGGCGGCATACTGGCCGAGCTGCTTCACGTCCACAGCCTAGGACCCCGCCCCGACCCCGTCGGCGGACCGGTCAGCGGGCCGGCAGGATGCGCCCGGTCACCTCGCCGAGCGTGAGGCGACCGCCACCCGTGCCCGGTGCGGAGTAGCGCAGGGTCACCTCGTCGCCGTCCTCGAGGAACGTGCGCTCGCGGCCCGCCACGACGAACGGCTCCTTGCCGCCCCAGGACAGCTCCAGGAGCGAGCCGCGCTGACCGGGGTCGGGGCCGGAGACCGTGCCCGAGCCCCACAGGTCGCCGGTGCGCACGCTGGCGCCGTTGACCGTGGTGTGGGCGAGCATCTGCGCCGGGGACCAGTACATGGTCCGGTAGGGCGGACGCGCGACGACCTCGCCGTCGAGGACCACCTCGACATCGATGTCCAGGCCGGCGGGACCGTCGACGCGCAGGTAGTCGAGCACCTCCGGGTCGTGCTGGCCCGGCAGGTCGGTCCACGCCGCTGCGAGCGCAGCGAGCGGCGTCACCCACGCGCTGATCGAGGTGGCGAAGGACTTGCCGAGGAACGGGCCGAGCGGGACGTACTCCCAGGCTTGGATGTCGCGCGCCGACCAGTCGTTGAGGCCGACCACGCCGAAGGTGTGCTGCGCGAAGTCGGTCGTGGACACGCGCTCGCCCATCGTCGACCCGACGCCCACGACGAAGCCCAGCTCGGCCGCGATGTCGAGGCGCGCGGAGGGGCCGTACGTCGGCAGGTCGGCGGCGGGCGCCTTGCGCTGGCCGCACGGGCGCACCACGTCGGTGCCCGAGACGACGACCGTGCCGGAGCGGCCGTGGTAGCCGACCGGGAGGTTCTTCCAGTTGGGCAGCAGCGGCTCCTGGTCGGGCCGGAACATTCGCCCGACGTTGGACGCGTGGTGCTCGGAGGCATAGAAGTCGACGTAGTCGCCCACGGAGAAGGGCAGCAGCATGGTGACCGAGTCGACGGGGGACAGGGCCGGCTCCACGAGGTCGCGCTCGGTCTGGTCGGTGAGCAGCCCGGTGATCCAGGCGCGCGTCGAGTCCCACACCACCGGCCCGGCCGCCATGAACGGGTTGAGCGTGGGCTGGTCGAAGAGGGAGTGGGTGTCGACCATGTCGGCGGCCGCCACCACGCTCAGGTCGAGCACCTGGTCGCCGATGCGCACCGCGACCCGCGGGTGCTCCCCCGGGCGGGCGACGACGCCGAAGGGGAGGTGGTCGATGTCGAAGCCGGACCCGACGGCGCCGGGCACCCAGGTCTGTGCGGTCGTGCTCATGCGTGCTCCGCTCCGCCTGAGGGGACGAGCCCCAGGGCGATCAGGTCGTCGAGGGGTTCGGTCACCGAGCAGGAGCCGAACGAGGTGAACCAGCGACGGACCGAGGGGAGGTCGGTCGAGGCGAGCGCCGTGCCGTCGCGCTGTTCGAGGGCGTCGGTCGCGTCGGCGAGGGACCCGCCGTCCCACAGCACCTGCGTGGCGACCATGACGTTGAGGAAGCCGTGCGCGCCACCGCCCTCGGGGTCGTGGCGCACGGCCCGGTGGAGGCCCGCGGTGGCCTTGAACGGGGTCTCGCGGTCGAGGGCCGCGTCGATCCAGGCCGCGACGGTGCCCGCGTCGGGGACCAGGTCGTGGTCGACATGGCCCAGGCGCAGCTTGAGCCGGTGGCCGCACGCGGCGACCTCGTCGGCGGCGGCCAGCCAGGCCGGGGTGATCGGGCCGGGGATCTCGACGAAGAGCGGCACGTCGACGTCCGCAGCGCGCGCGGCCGCATCGATCCGACGAACGTTGCCGACCGGGTCCTCGCTGTCACGCACCGCGATCTCGACCCCCGCCACCTCCAGACCGAGCCGGGTGGCAGCCCCCAGCGGACCCGCGAGCTGGCCGGCGCCGCCGGTGACGACGAGGGACAGCGGGGCGCCGAAGCCGCGCACGAGCGGGACGTCGGTGTCGCGCAGCACGAAGCTGCCGACGAGCGGGGCGTACGACGCCCCGCCGCGCGCCGTCCACGCTGCGGTCGCCTCGTTGATCGGGACGTCGCCGGGCGGGAAGATCGCTGCGTCGTCGACGAGGCCGCGCCACAGCTCGGGCCACGCGTCGGGCCGGGGGACGGAATCAGCAGGTGCAGGAGTGGGAGCCACGGGGCTACTCTAACCACCAGATAGCGGACATCTGTGTCCGATAATCGGATGACAGGAGCGAGCGCATGGCCCACTACCGGGCACTCGGCCGACTGCCGCGCCAGCGCCACACCCAGCTGCGCGACGAGGACGGCCACCTCTTCCGCGAGGAGCTGATGGGGGAGGAGGGGTTCTCCTCGGACTCCTCGCTGCTCTACCACCGCGGCGTGCCGAGCGCGATCACCGACAGCCAGGTCTGGGAGCTTCCCGACCAGTCGCGGACGCCCAACCACCCGCTCAAGCCGCGTCACCTCACGCTCCACGACCTCTTCCCCGACGGGCAGGGTGCGTGCCCGGTCGAGGGCCGCCGCATGATCCTGGGCAACAACGACGTCCGCATCGGCTACGTCCTCACCGGCACCGAGCCGTCTCCCCTCTATCGCAACGCCATCGGCGACGAGTGTGTCTACGTCGAGTCGGGCACCGGCACCGTCGAGACCGTCTTCGGAGTGGTCGCCTATCGCGCCGGCGACTACGTCCTCGTCCCGCGCGCGACCGACCACCGCTGGGTGCCGGCGGAGCCGTCGCGGCTGTATGCGATCGAGGCCAACAGCCACATCCACCCGCCCAAGCGCTACCTCTCCCGGTTCGGGCAGTTCCTCGAGCACGCGCCGTTCTGCGAGCGCGACCTCCACGGTCCGACGGAGACCTTCCGGGCCGACGGCACCGACGTCGAGGTGCTGGTCAAGCACCGCACCAGCGCGGGCATCGTCGGCACCCGGCTGACCTACGCCACCCATCCGTTCGACGTGGTGGGCTGGGACGGCTGTCTCTACCCCTACACGTTCAACATCGAGGACTACATGCCGATCACCGGCAAGGTCCACCAGCCGCCGCCGGTGCACCAGGTCTTCGAGGGCTGGAACTTCGTGATCTGCAACTTCCTTCCCCGCAAGGTCGACTACCACGACCTCGCCATCCCGGTGCCCTACTACCACTCCAACGTCGACTCCGACGAGGTGATGTTCTACGTCGGCGGCGACTACGAGGCCCGCAAGGGCTCGGGCATCAACATCGGCTCGATCAGCCTGCACCCGGGCGGCCACGCCCACGGCCCGCAGCCCAGCGCGATCGAGGCCTCGCTCGGCGCCGACTACTTCGACGAGTCGGCCGTCATGGTCGACACGTTCGCCCCCCTGGAGCTCGGCGAGGGCGGCCTGGCCGTCGAGGACCCGGCCTACGCCTGGACCTGGGCGGGACGCGGGCCCGACGCCGACGGCGGCGACGGCGGACCGGCGGTGTTCAGCAACAGCTGAGAGGCTGGGCTGGTCGCGCGCTGCATGAGGGTGGCGGCGTAGCCCAGTTCGCCGCATTCGCGTCACCCAGAAGCAGAGCGGTCACCCCCCGGCCAGCACCACGGTTGCTGCTCGGCGGGCCGAAGGCTGTGGAGAACCCTTACGCCTTGCCGCGCAGGATGCGGTGCCAGTAAACCTGCGGCAGCACGTACCGGTCGACCCACCACGTCACCGCGCGCGGCTTCGCGAGGTCAAGAAACGGGACACTGGGTTGCGGGCGGCCATCTCGATCGACCTCGACCAGCATCAGGCGGTGGCGCGACGTCGTGATCGGCATGACGGTGTAGCCGTCGTAGTGCTCCAACGCCGCACCCTCTCGCGCCGCCACGATGTTGGCTGCAAGCACGGCGACCTGCTTGCGCAGTGCACCGCCCGACGGGCGTGTCCCCGCGTCGGCCACGTCGCCCAACGACCAGACATCGGGAAGACTCCTGTGACGCAGTGTCTGCGGATCGACGTCGATCAGTCCGGCCGGATGCGTCCCGGCGAGACCGCAGTCCACAACCCATCCCGGCGCCCGGTAGTGCGGCACGACGTGGGCGAAAACCACGTCCTCCACGACGTGCTCACCCGTCGCGGAGACGAGTGTGACCTTGCCGTCACGCAGCTGGGAGACCTGCGACTCGCGGTGCACCTGGACGCCGTACGACGTCAGCACCTGCTCGAGGCGCGCGTCGGGGCCGGCGAGTCCCAACGGCGTGGCTCCGGGAAGGACGAGGTGGACGTCGAGGTCGCTCAGCACGCCGGTGCGGCGCCAGTGGTCGCATGCCATGAAGAGCGGCTTGAGCGCGGTCGCCCCGCACGGCGCGGGCTCGGGCGGCACCGTGAACAGCACCCGGCCCGCGCGCAGGTCCCGCAGAGCGGGCCACACCACTGGCGCGGTGGTGTCGTCGAACGTCGAGGCCGCCCACCCCGCGGCGTAGGCCTCGGCAAGGCCGCGGGTCGCATCCCAGTCCTCGTCGAGGCCGGGGCACACGACCAGCGTGGTGCACCCGATCTGACGCCCGGACCCGGTCACGATGGCACGTGCCTCGACGTCGACCGACACCACCTCGTCACGGATCGACGTGCAACCGTCGGGCAGCAACCCGGCCGCGGGTCGCTCAAGGTCGGACATGGCCGCCTCCCCCGCGCCGACGTAGTTGAGCAAGGGGCGATAGCGGTGGATTGGCTGCGACTCCACGACGGCGACGTCGTTGGCGCCGTGGCGCATCAACCGGGCGGCCAGCGAGATGCCGGCGTTGCCGCCGCCGACGATCACCACGTCGTGGCGTTCCATGCTTTCGTGCACTGCATCCTCCGAGCTTCGTCGAGCAAACGCTCCCGACGGTAGCGCGGGCCCATGCCATCGATCGGGTGCCGCACGCGACCCGGGGGTCCGTCCCCGGTGCGGCGTCATGCAACCGTCGGGAGGGGGTTCTAGCTGGGGTAGAGGTCTACTCCGGCGGGTGCTTCGAGGATCATCCGTGCTTTCTCGGGGTGGATGCGGTGGGTGCCGGTGTGGTCGATGAGGAAGGCGAGCCCGTGGGGGGTGAGCCAGACGTAGCGTCCTTCGCCGCATTGGCGCGACTGGTAGCCCGCGTGGGTCTTCCAGCGGTGGTGTCGTCGTCCGAGGGGGCCGCAGTTGTGGGGGCCGGTCTGGTCCGGCGGGGGTTCTCGCCCTGAGTCCGGGCGGGTGCCGTGGTCGTAGGGCGTGGGGTGGTCGAGGTCGACGTGGCGGCTGGTGGAGGTGGCGTAGGGCCAGTAGTCGCCGCCGGTGAGGAGGTGGACCTGGTCGCGCAGTGATTCGGGGTGTTCGTAGGCGGTGTAGCGGACCCGGTCGGAGAGGTCCTTCACGGGCTGCACCTTCAGCTGGTGGTGGCGCAGGAGCTCGGTGAGCCGGGTGAGGGTGGCGGGTCCGAACCCTTCGACGCGGGCGACCCCGTCCGTGCCCTGGAGGGCTGCTTCGTGGAGGTGGACGTGCAGCACGGCTTTGGGGGCCAGGGGGGTGAGGTCGATGCCGCGCAGGGCGTCGAGGAGGTCGGCGGGAAACGCCAGGGCGCGCGACACCGCCGGCGGCTCCTGGTCGGTCTCAGGTGCGTGCCCGGGCTCGGGGTCGGGGTCGGTGTGTTCGAGGAGGAGGGCGAAGAGCTCGGCGGGGCGCGCGAGCCACGCGAAGGCCAGGGCACGGAGCTCATCGGCGGTGGCTTCGAGGTGGCGCGGGGTGATGATCTGCGCGACGCGGCACACGGTGGCCTCGACGGCGAGGGCGTCGCCGGCGTCGAGGCGCGCGATCAGCATCCGCAGGCCGAGCTCGTCGCTGCGCCCCAGGTGGACGAAGCGCCGGCGGAGTTCGGCCTCGTGCTTCTCCTGGTGGAGGGCGGGGTCGGCCTCGACGATCTTGGCCTCGGCGACCTCCAGGACCCGTCCGGGGGACTCGGTGGCGATCATCCGCGACATCGCGGAGTCGACCACGCCGATGGTGTCCACGCTCAGGTGGCGTGAGAGCTTGGCGACGCGGCGCGCGACCCACACCTCGCAGCCCCCGCGCCGGCACACCGCCCAGGTCAGCGGGAGGCGGTGCTGGAGGTCGAGGACGTCGGCGAGTGCGTGGCGCGAGGCCATCACGCCGGTGCTGCGGGCAAGAGCGATCTCGCCGAGGCAGAAGTCCTGCACTCCCGGGGTGCCGTCGCCGCCGACCTGGACCAGCACGTTGCCGAGCCGTCGGGCCGCGGCCCCATCGGGTCCCTGGGTCGGGTCGTTGGAGTGCACGGCCGCCCACTGGGCGATGACCTCCAGGTCGCGGACCTCCGCGCGACGCCGGAGCTGCACGGCCTCGGCAGCCACGGCGAGGAGTCCGGCTGCGTCGAGGTCCGACAAGTCATCGATCATGCGTTCGATTGTATAGAAAGCATCCGACATCCGGAAGGCGCCCGGAAGACCTGTGGACACCAGGTGGGGCGCCTCATCTTCGGCGAGTGGCCGTCGACCGCAACCACCCGTCGCCCCGCCCTGCGCACGACCCGCCCCTCGGCGGATTCCTGTCTCAGGACGTCCAAGCCCTCCACAGTGCGGCGTACTCCCCGTCGAGGTCGACGAGCTCGTGGTGGCTGCCGAGCTCGACGATGCGGCCGTCGATGACCACCGCGATCCGGTCGGCGTCGTGGGCGGTGTGGAGACGGTGCGCGATCGCCACGACGGTGCGGCCCTCGAGCAGGTTGTTCATCGAGCCCTCGAGCGTGCGGGCGGTGCGCGGGTCGATCAGCGAGGTGGCCTCGTCGAGGACCAGTGTGTGCGGGTCGGCGATGATCAGACGGGCCAGGGCGACCTGCTGGGCCTGCGCCGGGGTGAGGGCGTAGCGGCCCGACCCGATCATCGTGTCGAGACCCTGCGGCAGGCGCTCGACCCAGAGCAGGGACCCGACGGCGCTCAACGCCGCGCGGACGGCATCGTCGTCCGAGCCCTCGCGGGCCAGCATGATGTTGTCGCGCACCGAGCCGATGAAGACGTGGTGCTCCTGGGTGACGAGCGCGACCTCGGTGCGCAGGACCTCCAGCGGGAGGTCGACCAGCTCGACGCCCCCGACGCTCGCGGAGCCCGTCCGCGGTCGGTTGATGCCCGAGAGCAGCCGGCCCAGCGTGGACTTGCCCGAGCCGCTGGGCCCGACGATGGCGAGCCGCTCGCCGGGACCGAGCCGGAGGTCGACGCCGTGCAGGACGTCGTGCCCCTCGCGGTAGGCGAAGCGCAGGTCCTCCCCGACGAGGTCGGTGCCGTCCGGCAGGCGGTCGCCGGCCGTGCGGTCCGGCCTGACCTCGGCGATGCCGAGCAGCCTGCTCGTGGAGGCGGCGCCGACCTGGAGCCGGTCGATCTCGCCGATCAGCCGGTCGAGCGGGTCGGCCAGCGCCTCGACGTAGAGCACGGCCGCGGTGATCTGGCCCAGGTCGGCCCACCCGCGGGAGTAGGCGTAGGCGCCGACGAGCAGGGTGATCACGCGCGGGGTCTGGAAGGCGAAGTTGAGGGCCGCGAAGAGGATGTTGCGCAACGACATCGTGTAGCGCTCGGCCTGCGCGGACACCTCGATGTCGGCGTCGCCGGCGCGGACCCGGACGCCCGAGAGGCCCAGCGACTCGAGGGTGCGGGCACCCTCGACCGTCTCGGTGAGAGTGGTGTTGATGCGGGAGTAGGTGGCGCCCTCGGTGATGTAGCCCTTCGGCGCGCGCCTCAGGTAGGTCCGCACCGCCCAGCCGGAGGTCGCGAAGGTGAGCAGCGCGGGAACGGCCAGCACCACGGAGTTGAGGAGCATGGCGCCGACCGACAGCACCACCGTCAGCAGCGAGATGATCGCCATGGGCAGACCGAACTGCACCGAACGGCTCATCGTGCCGACGTCGCGCGTCACGCGGGTGACGAGGTCGCCGGTGCTCGCGCTCTCGACGGCCCCGAGCGGCAGCCGCAGGATGGTGCGCACGATGAACTCGCGCGCGCTCGAGAGGAGGTCCTGCCCGAAGAGCGTGGACGTGCGCTGCGCCAGGAAGGTGAAGGCGGCCTGGGCCAGCACGACACCGATGATCACCAGGGCGAGCTGACCGAGCGAGCGACCGCCGCCGTCGACGGTGGTGTTGACCAGCTCGCCGAGCAGGCGCGGAACGACCAGCCCCGCACCGGCCGCGAGCGCGTTGAGCACGACGAGGGCCGCGAACGCCTTGCGGCGGCTCGAGACGAGGTCGCGGAAGAACGCCAGCACCTCACGGTTGCCCGCCACCGGCCAGCCCCGCTCGGGGTTGCGAGAGGCGGTGTAGACGTCCTCGGCACGCTGACGGCGTAGGTCGTGGCGGCGCCAGAACGCGCGCGAGCGGTCGCGGGGCGAGACGTCCGTGGGCGGGACCAGCTCCGGAGGGACGGCGGGCTCGTCCAGGGTGCGGTCGCGCCAGGTGTCGGGGGAGGTCGAGAGAAGGTCGGTCACGACGGGACCTCCTGGTCGATGTCGTCCAGCGACCGCACCACCACGTCGCGGTAGGCGGGGTCGTGCTCGAGCAGGTGGGAGTGCTCGCCCTCGGCCACGACCTGCCCGTCGCGCAGGAGCACGACCCGGTCGGCGTGGTGCAGCCAGAGCGGGGAGACCGTGCAGACCACGGTCGTCCGGCCGCGCCGGAGCTCGCTCACCCGCTCGGCGATGCGGGCCTCGGTGTGTGCGTCGACGGCGGAGGTCGGCTCGACCAGCACCAGGATCGGCGCGTCGGCGGCGAGCGCGCGCGCCAGCACGACGCGCTGCCGCTGGCCCCCGGAAAGACCGCGCCCGCGCTCGTCGAGCTGGCCCTGCCAGCCCTCGGGAAGCGCGTCGTAGACGTCCTCCGCGTTGGCCACCCGCAGCGCCGTCTCGGCCTGCTCGCGCGTCAGCCGACCGTGCGGGTCGATGGCGTCCTGGAGCGTGCCGGCGAAGAGGCTGCTCCCGGTGTCGCTCACCAGCACCTGGCGGCGTACGTCGTCGAGCCGCGCCGCGGACAGGTCGACGCCTCCCAGGCGCACGCCCCAGTCCCGTGTCGCCGCCTCCTCGTCGCGGGCCGCGATCCGGGCGCGGCGCCGCTCCCGGTCGGCGCGGGCCCGGCGGGCGGCCCGACCCTTGAGGACCTCCCCGTCGTCCTCGCCCACGGGGTCGGTGTCGGGCGGGAGGTAGCGGCCGAGGCGGTCGGCCAGCGCCGCGCTCTGCTCGGGCACGGCGCTCACCACGACCGTGAGCCGGCCCGGGTGGGCGGTGAAGCCGCTGAGGTCGTCGACGATCTCCCGGTGCCCGTCGAGCGGCTGCGGGTCGGAGGGTTCGCGCCACGGCGGACGCTGCTCGAAGATCGCCATCGCCCGGCGCGCGCTCACCAGGGCGCGGGTGGACTTCTGGGCGAGCTCGAAGAAGGTGCGGATCGGTCCGACCATGAAGAGCCCGTAGCCGAGGAAGCTCACCAGCTGTCCGACCGACAGCTCGCCGGCGTTGACCTGCCGGGTGCCGAGCCAGACCAGGCTGACGAGGAAGACCCCGGAGAACAGCACGCCGACGGCCTCCACCGCGGCCTGCCAGATCCCCGACGAGACGCCGGCCCGGCGGGCCTGCTGCGACTGGTCGGCGTAGTTGCGCCCGAAGGTCTCCTCGCCGCCGATCCCGCGCAGGATGCGCAGGCCGGCCACGATGTCGGTGGCCAGCGACGTGAGCTCGGAGTTGCGGCTGCGCTCCACCTGCTGGCGCCGGTGCAGCGGTCGCAGCAGCGGCAGCGCGGCACCGAGGAGAACGGGGGCGGCCACGAGCACGAGCACCCCGAGCTGCCACGACATCGACAGCACGATCGCCGCCACGGTCAGGTAGGAGACGAACTGCGCCACCGAGCGCGCGAGGATCTCGGTCAGCGCGCCGAACTCGTCGGAGTCGCTCGACGCGACGCTGAGCACCTCACCCGTGGGCGAGCGCCGCGGCAGGACGTGGCCCATCTGCGCGATCTTGCGGGTGACCATCTGGGTCGTGCCGTAGAGGCTGATCAGCCAGCTGCGCACGACCAGTGTGTGGAAGACGACGCCGAAGACACCCCCGACCACGACGACGCCGAGCATGACGGCCGACCAGCCCAGGAGGGCGCCCCTCGAGCCGGCGAGGATGCCCTCGTCGACCGCCCGGCCGAAGATGTAGGGGCCGAACGTCAGGGGCATCAGCCACAGCAGGCAGGCCAGGGTCGACAGGCTGATGACCTGCCACTGCTGGCGCAGCACCCACCTCAGGAACGCCGCAGGAGACCGGGTGTCGGGGTCCGGCGTGGGTGCGTCGTCTGAGCCGGAGAAGAACGTCGCGATCCGGGGTGGGACGTCCTGCATGTCGTGATGAGCGTAGGTGCCCGTGCCCCTCGGGCACGACGCATTATCGGCTCAGGCGTGGGCCGGGTAGTCGACGTAGCCCTCGGCGTCGCCGCCGTAGAACGACTCGGGTCGCTGCTGGTTGAGGGGGAGGCCCTCGGCCAGGCGCCGCGGCAGGTCCGGGTTGGCGATGAAGGTGCGCCCGAAGGCCGCGGCGTCGATGAGGCCGGCCTCGAGCAGGCGGTCGGCCTTGTCGAGGTCGTAGTTTCCGGCCCCGACGATCGGTCCGGGGTGCGCTGCGCGCAGCGCGCGGCGGTAGTCGTCGTCGAGCACCGGCCCCCCGGCCCAGTCGGGCTCGGAGAGGTGGAGGAAGGCGAGGTTGCGGCGGCCCAGCTCGCCGGCGACGTACAGCCCGGCCTCGGCGCCGTCGGGGTCCTCGGTGCCGTTGAAGGAGCCGACCGGGGAGATCCGGACCGCGACGCGGTCCGCGGACCAGGCGTCGACGACGGCGTCGGTGACCTCGAGCAGCAGCCGGGCGCGGGCGGGCAGCGAGCCGCCGTACTCGTCCGTGCGCTGGTTGGCGTCGGCGGCCAGGAACTGGTGCAGCAGGTAGCCGTGAGCACCGTGGATCTCCACGAGGTCGAAGCCGGCCTCGCGCGCATTCGCCGTGGCCCGGCGGTAGTCGTCGATCACGCGCGGGATCTCCGCGAGGTCCAGCGCCCGCGGGGTCGGGCAGCTGACGCGGGTGGGGAGCCCGTCCTCGCCGCGCACGGTGGTGCGGTTGCGGTAGGCAAGCGCGCTCGCCGACACCGGCGGCTCGCCGTCGTGGAAGGACTCGTGGGAGACCCGGCCGACGTGCCAGAGCTGGGCCGCGATGTGGCCGCCGGCCTCGTGCACGGCGTCGGTCACCTCGCGCCAGCCGGCCACCTGGGCGTCGCTGTAGATGCCGGGCGTGTCCATGTATCCCTTGCCCTCGGGGCTGACCTGCGTGCCCTCCGAGATGAGCAGCCCGGCGCTCGCCCGCTGCACGTAGTACTCGGTCATCAGCGCATTGGGTACGTCGCCGGGCACCGTGGCGCGCATCCGGGTGAGCGGGGCCATCAGGACCCGGTTGTCGGTCCGGACGGCGCCGAGGGTCAGGGGCTCGAAGAGGGAGGGCACGGGGGGCCAAACCGGCGCCCGCCTCCGGCTATTCCGGGGCCGACCCGCAGGTGGGGGACACGCAAGGGGACCCCTCCGGGCGGTGTGCTGCACACCACTCTCGGGGCAGGATGGACCGGTGACGCTCCTCTCCCAGCTGCGAGACGTGCCCGCCCGACTCCGCAAGGAGGCCCGGCAGGTGCCCACCCGTGACATCGACGAGGAGGAGGTCGAGGTCGACTCGACCGCGCACGCCGCCGCCGGTGCCACCGCGGTCGCCGTCGCGATGCGACGAGCCATCGGCCAGATGGGAGTGCGCCGCACCGCGTCCACGCTCACCCGGCTCAACCAGGTCGACGGCTTCGACTGCCAGGGGTGCGCGTGGCCGGACCCGGCACCCGGGCACCGGCACACGGCCGAGTTCTGCGAGAACGGCGCCAAGGCCGTCGCCGAGGAGGCGACCCGCCAGCTGCTGGACCGCGAGTTCTTCGCGACCCACTCGGTGGAGGACCTCGCCGGCCGCACCGAGTTCTGGCTCGGCAAGCAGGGCCGCATCACCGAGCCGATGGTGCTCCGCCCCGGAGCGACCCACTACACGCCGATCTCGTGGAACGACGCGTTCACGACCATGGCCGGGCACCTGCACCGGCTCGACCACCCCGACCAGGCGACCTTCTACACCTCCGGCAAGACCTCCAACGAGGCCGCCTTCGCCTACCAGCTCTTCGCGCGGGCCTTCGGGACCAACAACCTCCCCGACTGCTCCAACATGTGCCACGAGTCCTCGGGCTCCGCTCTCGTGGACACCATCGGCATCGGCAAGGGCTCGGTCAGCCTCGAGGACATCCACCAGGCCAAGCTGCTGCTGATCGTCGGCCAGAACCCGGGCACCAACCACCCGCGGATGCTCTCCGCGCTGGAGGAGGCCAAGTCGCGGGGCGCCCGCATCATCTCGATCAACCCGCTCCAGGAAGCCGGCCTGGTCCGCTTCAAGAACCCGCAGAACGCCAAGGGGCTCACGGTCGGCACCGCGCTGGCCGACCTCCACCTGCCGGTCCGGCTCAACGGTGACCTCGCCCTCTTCCAGGCCATCGGCTCGCTGCTCGTCGAGTGGGACGCGGTCGACCACGACTTCCTCGACCAGTACACCACCGGCTTCGACTCCTACGTCGCCCATGTCGCCGACCTCGACTGGGCCAAGGTCGAGGCCTCGACGGGCCTCACCCGCGACGAGGTCACCGCCGCGGCCCGGATGATCGCGGAGTCGCCGGCCACGATCACCTGCTGGGCGATGGGGATCACCCAGCACCACAACGCCGTGGGCACCATCAAGGAGATCGTCAACGTCGCCCTGCTCCAGGGCAACATCGGCAAGCCCGGTGCGGGCGTGTGCCCGGTGCGCGGCCACTCCAACGTCCAGGGTGACCGCACGATGGGCATCTGGGAGCGCGTGCCCGACCACTTCCTCGACGCGATCCGCGACGAGTTCGGCTTCGACCCGCCTCGCGAGCACGGGCTCGACACGGTCGGCTCGATCGAGGGGCTGCGCGACGGGAAGATCCGGGTCTTCATGGGGATGGGCGGCAACTTCGTCGGTGCCGCCCCCGACACCGAGGCGACCGAGAAGGCGATGCGCAGCGCCGCCCTGACCGTGCACGTCTCCACCAAGCTCAACCGCTCGCACGTCGTGCACGGTGCCGAGGCTCTGATCCTGCCCGCACTGGGTCGCAGTGAGAAGGACCTCACCGGCGGGCGGGTGCAGCGGGTGACCGTCGAGGACTCGATGTCGGCCGTGCACGCCTCGCACGGTCCACTCGACCCGCCGTCGGAGCACGTGCGCTCCGAGGTCGACATCATCTGCTCGCTCGCCCTCGCGACCCTCGGCGAGTCCTCGCCGGTCCCGTGGGCCGCGTTCCGTGACGACTACACCGAGATCCGCCGCCGGATCGCCCGCGTCGTCCCCGGCTGTGCGTCGTACGACGAGAAGGTCGACGAGCCCGGTGGCTTCGTGCTGCCGCACCCGCCCCGCGACAACCGGGTGTTCGAGACGGCGAGCGGGCGGGCGGTGATCACGTCGACACCGCTCGAGGTGCTCGACGTGCCCCAGGGTCGCTTCCTGCTGCAGACGATGCGCTCGCACGACCAGTTCAACACCACGATCTACGGCCTCGACGACCGCTACCGCGGCGTCAAGGGTGGGCGGCGGGTCGTCTTCGTCAACCCCGACGACCTGCGGGACATCGGGTTCGCCGAGGGCGACATCATCGACCTGGTCAGTGAGTGGCGCGACGGCGTCGAGAGGGCGGCCCGGTCCTTCCGTGTCGTCCCCTACGACCAGCCGCGTGGCTGCGTGGCGGCCTACTACCCCGAGGCCAACGCACTGGTGCCGCTCGACTCCACGGCGGAGAAGAGCAACCAGCCGGTCTACAAGTCGATCGTGGTCCGTCTGGACCGCCCCGGGACGAGCTCCGGAGAGGGGCTCGCGCGGGGCTCGTCCGAGCAGGGGTCCGGGTCCCCGCGCGAGGACGACCCGCACCACCTGAGCTGAGTCGGGCGGGTCTGATCAGTCCTCACCGCCGATTGCCCAGGACGGGTACCGTGGCCAGCGATGACCACGCAGATCGACGTGCTCACCTCGCGTGAGGTGCCGCTGGGTGGCCCCAGGGCCATGCGCGTACGACGCACGCTCCCGCAGCGGCACCGGTCCCTGATCGGCGCCTGGTGCTTCGTCGACCACTACGGTCCCGACGAGGTCGAGCAGACCGGCGGGATGGTCGTCGCGCCGCACCCGCACACCGGGTTGCAGACGGCCAGCTGGCTCTTCGAGGGCGAGATCGAGCACCGCGACTCGGCGGGCAACCTGGCCGTCGTCCGCCCGGGCGAGCTCAACCTGATGACGGCAGGCCGGGGGATCAGCCACTCCGAGGTCTCCACGTCGGACACGTCCGTCCTGCACGGCGCCCAGCTGTGGATCGCGCTGCCCGACGACAGTCGCGACGCCGACCCCCGGTTCGAGCACTTCGTGCCCCGGCCGGTGCGCGGCCCGGGATGGGAGGCCCGCGTCTTCCTCGGCTCACTGCTCGGGGCGAGCTCACCCGTGCGCACCCACACCCCGCTGCTGGGTGTGGAGCTGATGCTGGCGACCGGCAAGAGCCTCGAGATCGAGGTCGACGAGGCCTTCGAGCACGGCGTCATGCTCGACGTCGGCGTGATCGAGGTGGAGGCCACCGAGCTCAAGCCCAGCGACCTGGCCTACCTCCCGACCGGCCGCCGCACCCTCACGATCACCGCCCACGAGGAGGCCCGCCTGCTGGTCCTCGGCGGCCCGCCGTTCGGTGAGGCCATCGTCATGTGGTGGAACTTCATCGGACGCACCCACGACGAGATCGTCGGCTTCCGCGACGAGTGGCAGGCGCAGGTCGTGGACGGCACCCAGGTGGACGGCCGTTTCGGCGTCGTCGACATCGACCTCGGGCCGATCCCGGCCCCGGCCATGCCCAACGTCCGGCTCAAGCTCCGGCACTGACCGCACGGCGCCGGCCACCGGCGAAGAGTCGATGCAGACCCTCGGGCGATAGATTCAGGCAGTGCCCGACACCCGCCCCCGCCGTACGTTCGCCGTCATCAGCCACCCCGACGCGGGCAAGTCCACCCTGACCGAGGCGCTGGCGCTCCACGCCCGCGTGATCACCGAGGCGGGCGCCGTCCACGGCAAGGGGGACCGGCGCGCCACCGTCTCGGACTGGATGGCGATGGAGAAGGCGCGCGGGATCTCGATCACCTCGGCCGCCCTGCAGTTCGTCTACCGCGACCACGTGATCAACCTGGTCGACACCCCGGGCCACAGCGACTTCTCCGAGGACACCTACCGCGTGCTGTCGGCGGTCGACTCCGCGGTCATGCTGGTCGATGCGGGCAAGGGGCTGGAGCCGCAGACCCTCAAGCTCTTCAAGGTCTGCGCACTGCGGGGCATCCCGGTGATCACCGTGATCAACAAGTGGGATCGTCCCGGCCTGTCCGCGCTCGAGCTGATGGACCTCATCCAGGAGAAGATCAAGCTTCGCCCCACGCCACTGACCTGGCCGGTCGGAGAGGCCGGCGACTTCCGCGGCGTCCTGGACCGGCGCACCGGCGAGTTCGTCAAGTACACCCGCACGGCCGGTGGCGCCACCCGCGCCCCCGAGCGGCGGATGAGCTCGGAGGAGGTCGGGCAGGACGACGCGCACCTGTGGGCCGACGCCGTCGAGGAGCACGAGCTGCTCGGCCTCGACGAGGCCGACCACGACCAGGACCGCTTCCTGGCAGGGGAGACCACACCCGTCATGTTCGCCTCTGCGCTGCAGAACTTCGGCGTCGCGCAGCTCCTCGACCTGCTGCTCGACCTGGCGCCCGACCCGAGCCCGACGGCCGGCGTCGACGGATCGGTGCGCCGGGTCGACGACGACTTCAGCGCCTTCGTCTTCAAGGTCCAGTCCGGGATGAACAACGCCCACCGCGACCGTCTGGCCTACGCGAGGGTCGTGTCCGGGACGTTCGAGCGCGGCATGGTCGTCACCCACGCGACGACGGGTCGTCCCTTCGCCACCAAGTTCGCCCAGGCCGTCTTCGGTCGCGAGACGACCTCGGTGGAGAGCGCCGAGCCGGGCGACATCATCGGCTTCGTCAACGCCCAGGCCCTGCGGGTCGGGGACACGGTCTACGTCGGTGACCCCATCGAGTACCCGCCGGTGCCCAGCTTCGCCCCCGAGCACTTCGTGACGGCCAGCGCCGGCGACATCAGCCGCTACAAGCAGTTCCGCCGCGGCATCGAGCAGCTCGACCAGGAGGGCGTGGTCCAGGTGCTGCGCTCCGACCTGCGCGGCGACCAGAATCCCGTCCTGGCCGCGGTCGGACCGATGCAGTTCGAGGTGGTCGAGGACCGGATGACCAACGAGTTCAACTCGCCGATCCGGTTCAGCCGCCTCGACTACCAGGTCGCCCGGCGCACGGACGCCGCCGGCGCCACGGCCCTCGCCGGGATGCGCGGCGTCGAGGTCCTCGAGCGCAGCGACGGCACCCGCCTGGCGCTCTTCGTCGACCAGTGGCGGGCGATGGTCACTGCGCGCGACAACCCCGACGTGATGCTCGAGGCCCTTCCGGCCGGCGGGGGCTGACATGGAGCCCGTGGTGGGCGACGACGGCGTCGCGCGGTGCCCCTGGGGCGCCGGCGACCCGGTCAACCTGCGCTACCACGACAGCGAGTGGGGCATGCGTGTCTCGGGCGAGGCCGCCCACCTCGAGCGGCTGAGCCTCGAGGCGTTCCAGTCCGGGCTCTCGTGGTTGACGATCCTCAACAAGCGCGACCACTTCCGCGCCGCGTTCGCAGGCTTCGACGCCGACACCGTCGCGGCCTACGACGACCACGACGTCGAGCGGCTGATGGGCGACGCCGGCATCGTGCGCAACCGCCGCAAGGTCGACGCCGCCATCGCCAACGCCCGCGCCACGGTCGCGTTGCGCGCGGTCGGCGGCCTCGAGGAGTTCATCTGGAGGTTCCGCCCCGTCCCGGGGCCGGCGCCGCGGACGACCGCGGACGTGCCCACCGCGTCGCCCGAGTCGGTCGCGCTGTCCACGGCACTGAAGAAGGCGGGTTTCGCGCACGTCGGGCCCACCACGATGTATGCCCTGATGGAGGCCATCGGTCTCGTCGACGACCACCTCGCGGGGTGTCATCGTCGGGGTCCGGCCCACTAGCCTCGCGGCATGACGCGCGTGCACGCCTTCACCGGCGACGATGCCCTGACCGACCTCGACGCCACCGGGCTGGTGGCCGCGCTCCGGGCCGGGGAGGTCTCGGTGCCGGAGGTCGTCGAGGCCGCGATCACCCGCACCGAGCGGGTCGACCCCGTCCTCGGCGCCGTGGCGCACGGAGCCTTCGACCGTGCCCGCGGGGAGGCGCAGCAGCCCCGTGGCGGCTGGTTCGCGGGGGTCCCGACCTTCGTCAAGGACAACGTCGACGTGGCCGGCATGCCCACCCAGCACGGATCCGACGCGTTCACCGCCGCGCCCGCCGCGGCCGACGGCGACTTCGCCCGGATGTACCTCGCCACCGGGTTGATCCCGCTGGGCAAGACCCAGCTGTCGGAGTTCGGCTTCTCCGGGGCGGCCGACCACGTCCGGCTGGGTCCGGTGCGCTCGCCGTGGAGCACCGAGCACTACGCCGGCGCCTCGTCCGCCGGATCGGCGGCGCTCGTGGCCGCCGGCGCCGTGCCGATCGCCCACGCCAACGACGGCGGTGGCTCGATCCGGATCCCGGCGGCCGTCAACGGGCTCGTCGGGCTCAAGCCCACCCGCGGCCGGCTGGCCCAGGACCGGATGATGCGTGAGATGCCGGTGCGGATCGTGTCCGACGGCGTCCTGACCCGAAGTGTCCGCGACACCGCCGCGTTCTACCGGGAGGCCGAGAAGGTCTGGCGCAACCCGGTGCTCGCACCGGTCGGTGACGTCACCCGACCCAGCAGGGCGCGGCTGCGGATCGCGGTCGTCACCACCGGCATCGGGCGCGAGTGCAGCCCCGAGGTGCGGGACCTGACGCTGCGCACGGCTGCCCTGCTGGAGTCGCTGGGCCACCAGGTCGAGGAGATCGACAACCCGGTGCCGGCGAGCTTTCCCGAGCACTTCGTGCGCTTCTGGTCGATCCTGGCGCTGGCCATCTCCCGGCGCGGACGCAAGGACTTCGGCCCCAGCTGGGACCCGGCCAAGCTCGACAACCTCACCCTCGGACTGGCCAGGCACGCGGCCAGGAACCTGCACAAGCAGCCGTTCTCGATCGCGGTGCTGCGCAACTCCCAGCGCGTCGCGGCCCGCCACCGCGCGTCGTACGACGTCACCCTCACGCCGACCCTGGCCACCGAGACCCCCCGGGTCGGGCACCTGCGACCGGACCAGGACTACGACGAGATCATGGACCGCCTGATGGGGTGGGTGGCCTTCACGCCCCTGCAGAACGCCACCGGGGAGCCGGCCATCTCGCTGCCCCTGGCGACGACCGCCAGCGGACTGCCGCAAGGCATGATGCTGGGTGCTGGAGCAGGTCGCGAGGCCCGCCTCCTCGGCCTCTCCTACGAGCTCGAGGAGGTCGTCGGATGGCCCCGGATCCAGGGGGGCTGAGGGTCGCTGCGAAGGGCGCTCGGAGAGCCGTCCGGAGCCGATTTCTCATCCATCGTGGGCGTGTGTATCGTTCTCCGTCGTTGCCCCTTTAGCTCAGTCGGCAGAGCGTCTCCATGGTAAGGAGAAGGTCTACGGTTCGATTCCGTAAAGGGGCTCTGGATCGGATTTCCCCTCCCGGGGGCGTCCGGCCTCCGCGGCGGGGTAGCTCAGGTGGTTAGAGCACACGGCTCATAATCGTGGTGTCGCGGGTTCGAGTCCCGCCCCCGCTACCACCCAAGCCCAGCACAGCCCAAGCTCAGCACAGCTCAGCACAGCCTCACTCCGCACCACCAGCAAACGTAAAGGTTCTTCCATGGCCAGCAAGTCTTCTGACGTTCGCCCCAAGATCACGCTCGCGTGCACGGAGTGCAAGGAGCGCAACTACATCACCAAGAAGAACCGTCGCAACGATCCCGACCGGATCGAGCTCAAGAAGTTCTGCCCGCGTTGCCGCGCTCACACCGCGCACCGCGAGACGCGCTGACGCTCTTCGCAGTCCACACCTGACCCGTCCGAGGTTCTCGGACGGGTCGTTGTGTTTGGCGCGCCCCCGAGGCGGCTAGGGTCGACCCATGCCCGTCGACCCCTCCCTGGTGGGGCGCGAGTTCCCCGCGCCGGCACCCCTGATCGTCACCTCCGAGCGGGTCGGCGCGTTCGCCGCCGCCGTCGGCCACCCCGGCGCCTCCGGGGACGTGGTCCCACCGACCTTCCCGATCGTGCTGGCCTTCGACGCCATGCAGGCGTTCCTCGACGCCGAGCAGATCGACCTGCACCGCATCGTGCACGGCGAGCAGCGCTTCGCCTATGCCCGACCGCTCGTCGTCGGCGACGAGCTGAGCGCCACGCTCACCGTCACCGGGCTGCGTCAGATCGGTGGAGCCGACATCATCGCCACCAGCAGCGAGATCACCGACGCCACCGGCGCGGTGGTCTGCACCGGCAAGGCGACCCTCGTCCACTCCGCCGGCCAGGCAGGTGCGGCATGACGACCATGTTCGGCGTCGGAGACGTCCTCCCGGTGCGGCGCTTCATCCTCACGCGGGCCGACCTGGTCGCCTATGCCGAGGCCAGCGGCGACCACAACCCGATCCACCAGGACGAGGAGGTGGCGCTCAGCGTCGGCCTGCCCGGCGTGATCGCGCACGGCATGTACACCCTCGCCCTGGTCGGCTCGGCCGTCGCGGAGTGGACCGGAGGGGCCGAGGTCGTCGACCTCGGCGCGAAGTTCACCAGCCCCGTCGTCGTGCCGGCCGAGGGTGGGGCGGAGGTCGAGGTCGGGGGCACGGTGAAGTCGGTCGCCGACGGGCTGGTCACGCTCGCGCTCCAGGTGACCTGCGCCGGCCAGAAGGTGCTCGGCATGCCCAAGGCCGTCGTGCGCGAGGGCGCCGCCGGTGCCTGACCTGCGCGACCACACCACCTTGCGCCTGGGTGGCCCCGGTCGCGAGTGGGTGCGCGCCACCACCGAGGCCGATCTGGTCGCGGCCGTCGCGGACGCCGACGCGGCCGGCATCGCGGTGCTCGTGCTCGCCGGTGGCTCCAACCTCGTTGTCGCCGACGCCGGATTCGACGGCCGGGTCGTGCAGGTCGCCACCGCGGGTGTCCGCACCGACACCGACACGTGCGACCTCGACACGCCGGCGCAGTGCGGCGGGGTCGAGCTCACGGTCGCGGCCGGCGAGGACTGGGACGCGCTGGTGGCCCGTGCCGTCACGCAGGGCTGGGCGGGCATCGAGGCGCTGTCCGGGATCCCCGGCGCGGTGGGCTCCACGCCCATCCAGAACGTCGGCGCCTACGGCCAGGATGTCGCCCAGACGATCTCGCGGGTGCGCACGTGGGACCGCATCGAACGCACCCAGCGCACCTTCGCCGCCGCGGACTGCGGCTTCGGCTACCGCCACAGCCGCTTCAAGGCCGAGCCGGGTCGCCACCTCGTGCTCGAGGTGACGTTCCAGCTGCGGCAGGGCGACCTGGCCGAGCCGGTGGCGTACGCCGAGCTGGCCCGCCGCCTCGGCGTCGCGGTGGGGCAGCGGGCCCCCCTGACGGCGGTGCGGGGCGCGGTGCTCGCCCTCCGGGCAGGCAAGGGGATGGTGCTGGACGCCGCGGACCACGACACCTGGAGCGCCGGCTCGTTCTTCACCAACCCCTTCCTGACACCCGAGCAGGCCGCCTCGCTGCCCGACGCCGCGCCGCGCTGGGAGCAGCCCGACGGCACGTGGAAGTCCAGTGCCGCGTGGTTGATCGAGCACGCCGGGTTCGGCAGGGGCTGGATGAGCCCGGCGGCAGGCGAGCGGGTCGGCTTGTCGACCAAGCACACCCTCGCCCTCACCAACCGCGGCGGTGCGACCACCGCGGAGCTGCTCACGCTCGCACGCGAGGTGCGCGACGGCGTGGAGTCACGCTTCGGGGTCCGGCTGGTCAACGAGCCCGTGACGGTCGGCTGCTCCCTCTGAGCGTCAGGCGAGCCAGGCGGCGATGTCGCGGTGGGCGTCCTCGACCACGTCGGACGGCGCCCGGGATGCCTCGAACGACATCTCGGCCAGTCGCGCCAGCGTCGCGTCGTCGAGGTCGTGCGCGGCGCGCATCGTGGCGTACTGACCGGCGAGGCGCGAACCGAAGAGCAGCGGGTCGTCGGCGCCCAGGGCCACCGTCGCCCCGGCGGCCAGCAGCTGGGGGAGCGGCACCGAGGTGAGGTCGGAGTAGACGCCGAGCGACACGTTGGAGACCGGGCAGACCTCGAGCGCCACCCCGGCAGCCACGACGCGGTCCAGCAGCGCGGGATCCTCGACGCTGCGCACGCCGTGCCCGAGCCGGTGGGCGCCGAGGCTGTCGAGGCAGGCGCGGACATGGTCGGGGCCGCGCAGCTCGCCCCCGTGTGGCACCAGCAGCAGGTCGGCCCGCTCCGCGATGCGGAAGGCGCCCGCGAAGTCCTCGGTCCGCCCGCGCCGCTCGTCGTTGGAGAGCCCGAAGCCGACCACCCCGCGACCGGCGTACTGGGCCGCGAGTCGGGCGAGCGTCCGGGCGTCGAGGGGGTGGCGGGTGCGGTTGGCCGCGATCACCACCGCCATCTGGAGCCCGGTGCGCGCGGTTGCGTCGCGCACGCAGTCGAGCACGAGGTCGGTGAAGGCCGTGATGCCGCCGAACCGCGCCGCATAGCCGCTCGGGTCGACCTGGATCTCCAGCCAGCGCCCGCCGTCGCGGACGTCGTCCTCGGCCGCCTCCAGCACCAGGCGCCGTACGTCGTCGGGAGTGCGCAGCACCGAGCGGGCGACGTCGTAGAGGCGCTGGAAGCGGAACCAGCCCTTCTCGTCAGCCGCGCTGAGCTGCGGCGGCCAGTCCTCGACCAACGAGTCAGGCAGCGCGATCCCGTCGCGCTCGGCGAGCTCGAGGAGCGTGCCGTGTCGCATCGAACCGGTGAAGTGGAGGTGGAGGTGCGCCTTCGGCAGCCGGGACACGTCGCGCGGCCGCTCACCCACCATGCGAGGCATCGTAGGCGGGCAGGCACAGCCGCCGATGCATCGGTCCGACGCCTCGGTTCGACGGCGCTGGACCAGCCCCGTATGCTTCTCGATTGGTGGTTTCGCCAGATGCTTCGGCATGCCCGCAGCGATGTGTGGCGGACCACCGGAGGGCACTAGCTCAACTGGTAGAGCATCGGTCTCCAAAACCGAAGGTTGGGGGTTCAAGTCCCTCGTGCCCTGCGAGGAATCACTGCACTGAAACAACGAGAAGGTGGAAAACGTGGCCGACGGCAACGCGGTTCAGGACCGGCGGGACTCGCGCGGCGACGACCGTGGGCGCACCAGCCCCGTCACGTTCCTGCGTCAGGTGGTGGCCGAGCTCCGCAAGGTGGTGTGGCCCACCCAGCAGCAGCTGATCACCTACTTCTTCGTGGTGCTGGTCTTCGTCCTCGCGGTGATGCTCCTGGTCTCGGTGCTGGACCTGGCTTTCGGAAAGCTGGTCTTCGAGCTCTTCGCCGGCAACAGCACCCAGTAATCGACGACAGGGCAGTGCCTCCACTGTCCTGGCCCCCCGGGCGAGCCCGGCCCCGGTCCCGGTGACCGGACCCCAGCAACGACGTACGGAGTGAAGACGTGTCGGAAAGCAATGACGTGGACCAGGTCGAGGACCAGGTCGAGTCCGTCGACGAGGCGACCCCGGAGGACGCGGACGTGACGGTCGACGACGCAGCGGTCGAGACCGACGAGGCCGACGAGACGACCTCGCAGGACGCAGCCGAGGAGACCCCCGACGAGAATGACCCGCTCGAGGTCTTCCGCCGTGAGCTGTGGGCCAAGCCGGGCGACTGGTTCGTCGTGCACACCTACTCCGGCATGGAGAAGCGGGTCAAGCACAACCTGGAGAACCGCATCATCTCCCTCAACATGGAGGACTACATCCACGAGATCGTGGTCCCCACCGAGGAGGTCGCGGAGATCAAGAACGGCCAGCGCAAGATGGTCACCCGCACCGTGCTCCCCGGCTACGTCCTCGTCCGCATGGACCTCACCGACGAGTCGTGGTCGGCCGTGCGCCACACGCCGTCGGTCACCGGCTTCGTGGGCCACAGCCACCAGCCCGTCCCGCTCAGCATGCGTGAGGTCGAGGACATGCTGGCTCCGGCCGTCGTGGCCCTGGCCGAGGCCGAGGCGGCCTCCTCGGGCGAGAAGGGTGCCTCCACCACGCCGCGCAAGCAGGTCGAGGTTGCCGACTTCGACGTGTCCGACTCGGTCATGGTCGTCGACGGTCCGTTCGCCACGCTCCACGCGACGATCACCGAGATCAACGCCGAGTCCCAGCGCGTCAAGGCCCTCGTGGAGATCTTCGGCCGGGAGACGCCGGTCGAGCTGAGCTTCAGCCAGATCCAGAAGGTCTGAGCGCGAGCCCGAGCCGGCTCACGTCTCGACGCCCACCCGAGAGGCCCGATTTCACGCGCGGGCGCTCGGAAGCGACAATGAACTAGCGACAACCCGTGGCAGAGGGCGAGTGCCCTCGTCGTGACCACAAGAGAGAAAGAAGAAGGCTATGCCTCCCAAGAAGAAGATCGCGGCACTGGTCAAGGTGCAGCTGCAGGCCGGTTCGGCCACCCCGGCCCCGCCGGTCGGCACGGCCCTCGGCCCGCACGGCGTCAACATCATGGACTTCTGCAAGGCCTACAACGCCCAGACCGAGTCCATGCGTGGCAACGTGATCCCCGTCGAGATCACCATCTACGAGGACCGCTCGTTCGAGTTCATCACCAAGACCCCTCCGGCCGCCGAGCTGATCAAGAAGGCCGCTGGCCTCTCCAAGGGCTCCGGCGTCCCGCACAAGGAGAAGGTCGGCAAGCTGACCAAGGACCAGGTCCGCGAGATCGCGACCACCAAGCTGCCTGACCTCAACGCCAACGACCTTGACGCAGCCATGAAGATCGTCGAGGGCACCGCCCGCTCGATGGGCGTCACGACCGACAGCTGAGTGAGCTTGCGAGCTCAGCGAGATCACACCGAGAGTGGGAGAGCCGCGCTGGCTCGCTAACCACATCCTTCGCACCACAGAAACGAGAAGACAATGCAGCGCAGCAAGACCTACCGCGCGGCGGCAGAGACGTTCAACCTGGACGAGCTCTACGCCCCGCTGGCCGCCATCAAGATCGCCAAGGGCGGCTCCAAGAAGAAGTTCGACGAGACCCTCGACGTCGTCATGCGCCTTGGCGTCGACCCGCGCAAGGCCGACCAGATGGTCCGCGGCACCGTCAACCTGCCCCACGGCACCGGCAAGACGGCCCGCGTCCTGGTGTTCGCCACCGGCGACAAGGCCGACGCCGCCCGTGAGGCCGGCGCCGAGTTCGTCGGTAGCGACGAGCTGATCGAGAAGGTCGCCGGCGGCTGGCTCGACTTCGAC
>JBBSOR010000042.1:0-30457 GCA_038259535.1 Propionibacteriales bacterium
CGAGCTTCTACAGCACCCCCACGGTGGTGCCGCCCGCGGTCACGGTGAAGATCCCCTCGGTGCGGGCCAGCAGCACGATCGCGTCGCGGACCTCCTCGTCGGTGATGTCCTCGACCGCACCACCGGTGCGGCGGCACACGTCGAGGACGTAGATGCCGTCCGCGGGGTTGCCGATGGCCAGGCTCTTGGCGATCGTGTCGGGCTTGACCGGCCGGATGGCGTCGGTGCCGGCCTTGTAGGCGACCGAGACCGGTGAGCAGCCGGTCGCCTGCGCGCCGAACACCCGGTAGGGCTTGTCCTCGACGAGGCCGAGGGCGATCAGCTCCCCGAACGCCTTGTCGACCTTGGTCAGCTGGGAGCCGGACGCGACGGGGATGACGATCTGGTCGGGAAGGCGCCAGCCGAGCTGCTCGGCGATCTCGTAGCCCAGCGTCTTGGAGCCCTCGGCATAGAAGGGACGCACGTTGACGTTGACGAACGCCCACCCCTCCTCCTCGCCGGCGATCTCGGAGGCGAGCTTGTTGACGTCGTCGTAGTTGCCGTCGACGGCCACGAGGCGATCGGTGTAGACCGCCGAGTTGACCTGCTTGGGCGTCTCGAGGTTGCTCGGGATGAAGACAACGGTCCTCATCCCGGCCCGCGCACCCGCCGCCGCGACGGCGTTGGCGAGGTTGCCCGTCGAGGGACAGGCGAAGACCTTGGCGTCGAACTCGCGGGCGGCGCTGAGCGCACACGCCACGACCCGGTCCTTGAAGGAGTTGGTGGGGTTCGTCGAGTCGTCCTTCACCCACAGGTGATCGATGCCGAGCTCGCGGCCGAGGTTGTGTGCCTTGAGCAGGCGGGTGAATCCCGGCTCCATGTTGGGGCTCTGCTCGATGTCGGACGGGACCGGCAGCAGAGCCTTGTAGCGCCAGATGTTGGCCGGCCCGGCGGCGATCTCCTCACGGGTGACGCTCGGGAAGTCATAGGCCACCTCGAGCGGCCCGAAGCACTCCGGACAGGCGTAGGACGGGCCGAGCGCGACCTCGTGGCCGCACTCGCGGCAGGCCAGGGTGCGGGCGTTGCCGAAGGCGCCCTCGCGCAGCGTGTGAGTGGTGTTCTCGTCCAACAGGGTGCTCATGAAGTCCTCCTTCTCATCTGTCCCCGCGACTCTCGCGTGGGTCGGATTTGGCACCTGCTCCCATGACTGCCGGACGGATCCGGACAGGAGGCTCATGGGTGGTTGCCGGGACTTCTGCGGGCCGTTCCCTCAGTCCCTCGTGATGAGCGAGCTCCAGCCTAGGCGGGCCGTCTCACGATGTGTACACCGAGTCCACGATGTGGACGGCGTCAGTCAACGACGGAGGAGGAGTCCGCGCAGGAGGTCGACCATGCCGGGCGGGCCGTCCACGACGACGTCGGACAGGTCGACGAGGTCGGCATGCTGCTCGGGCGACGCGGAGCACACGACCAGGCCGGGCAGCCCGTCGGCGCGCATCGAGCGAACCGCCTCGAAGGCCTCGACGTCGCCGAGGTCGTCGCCGCCGAAGATCACCCCTGTCGCCTGCTGCTCGGCCACGAACGCGCGCACGGCGTGCCCCTTGTGCATCTCCCCGGATCGGACCTCGATGACGTTGCGTCCCGGCTCGACGGTGAGGTGGTGGCGCTCGGCCAGGGATGAGATCGGCGCGACGAGGCGCTCGAAGGCACCTGCCGGATCGTCCATCCTGCGCGTGTGCACGGCGACGGCCAGTCCCTTCTGCTCGATGAAGGCATCGCCGGCACCCGCCCGGCGCAGCACCGACGGCAGCTCGCGCTCGAACGTGGCCAGCCCCGCGGGCGGGCGTGGGGAGCGGATCCGCTGCTCGGTGGCCGACCAGCGCTCGTTGCCGTACTGCCCGAAGACGAAGAGCTCGGCCCCCCGGTCGAGCATCGCGTTGCCGAGCGCGTCGAGGTCGCCCATCGCGATGGCCTGACGGGCCGGACGGCCGGTGATCACCGCGACGGCGCGCACCACCTCGGCGAGCTCGAGCAGGGCGCCGGGCGCACCGGGGTGCAGACGAGCCGCCTCCGGGTCGTCGACGACCGGTGACAGGGTGCCGTCGAAGTCGAGCCCGACCACGGCACCGGCGAGGACGTCACGTACGGCGTCGTAGTGGGCGCGCGCGGCGTCGGAGGTGAACTCCATGGGAGCAGCCAATCACGCGCCGGGGACGCCGGGGACCCTGTCCAGATCCGCGACCCCGGTCAGCGGGTCACTGCGGGGCGTCCGTGGTGAGGATGATCGTCAGCCGGTCGCGCTTCATCACGCCCACGGCGGGGGCGGTGCGCTTGATGCCCAGGTCCAGCGCGAGCTGCTTGCCGGCGGCCTGGAGCCGCGGCGGGAAGTAGACGGTGGTGGTGGGCACGACGCCGTACCAGTTGTCCTCGCCGACGACCGCCCAGCCGACCTGCGTGGCCGTGGCGGCAGTGGTGGCGGCCAGGCCCTTGATCCCGGAGTTGTTGAAGACCTCGACGTAGACCTCGCCGCGGACGACCTGCGGCTTGGGCTTGGGCTTGGGCGTCTTGGTGGGCGTGGGCGTCGGGCTCGGGGTCTGCTCGGCGCTCGCGATGGTGGCGGTGTCGACCCGGCGCTCGGTGGGTGCCTGGTCGCGAGTCGCGACGAAGGTGATCGAGGCCATCGCGACCGCGAGCACCGAGAGCATGACGAGCGGGGACGGGAACGCCACCCCACGCTCGCCACGTGGGCGGCGACGGGAGGAGCGGCGGCCGGGACTGGGGAAGGAGTCCATGGGGAAGGTGACCAATCGTGAGTGGTGTGGGTGCTCGACGGGGGTCGGGTCTGGCTGGGTCAGAGCTCGAAGCCCAGGCGGCGCGCGGAGCGCTGGCGCTGGCGCGAGGAGCGCAGGCGGCGCAGGCGGCGGACCAGGAGCGGGTCCTCCTCGAGCGCCTCGGAGCGGTCGATCAGCGCGTTGAGGACCTGGTAGTAGCGGGTGGAGGACATGTCGAACTTCTCGCGGACGGCCTGCTCCTTGGCGCCGGCGTACTTCCACCAGTGGCGCTCGAACTCGAGGATCTCGCGATCGCGCTGGCTCAGACCGGCCGCAGTCTCCTGCTCGGCTGCGATCTGCTTCGCGGCGTCCATGTGCCATCTCCTCCTCGACCCCACGTCCACCCGTGGGCGAGTGGACTGACGGCAGTCTAGGCGACGAACGACAACGATGTCATTCGCTCTCGGCGAGTCGTCTGGACAAACCCGACGAGAACCTCGACATGACACCGCGGGGTGACCTCGCGGTCGCTGGCCGTCGTTAGGGTGGAGGCGTGACCCGACCCCCGCAGGCAGACCTCGTGATCGTGGCCAACCGGCTCCCTGTGGACCGTGTCCACCTGCCGGACGGCACCGTGTCGTGGCGCCGCTCCCCCGGCGGACTGGTGAGCGCCCTCGAGCCGGTCATGCGCGCCGGCGACGGTGCCTGGATCGGCTGGCCGGGCTCGGCCGACGACGACGAGTTCGAGCCGTTCGTCGAGGACGGCCTCTCCCTCATCCCGGTCTCGTTGAGCAGCCAGGAGGTCGTGGAGTTCTACGAAGGCTTCTCCAACGGCACGCTGTGGCCGCTCTACCACGACCTCGTGGCCAAGCCGGAGTTCCACCGTGAGTGGTGGGAGTCCTACGTCCGGGTCAACCAGCGCTTCGCCGACAAGGCGGCGCACGTCGCCGCCGAGGGCGCGACCGTGTGGGTGCAGGACTACCAGCTGCAGCTGGTGCCCCAGATGCTGCGCGCACAACGGCCCGACCTGCGCATCGGCTTCTACCTCCACATCCCCTTCCCGCCCGCGGAGCTCTTCTCGCAGCTGCCGTGGCGCCGCCAGATCCTGGAGGGGCTGCTGGGCGCCGACCTGATCGGGTTCCAGCTGCCGGGTGCTGCTGCCAACTTCGTACGCCTCGTGCGCAGCAGGGTCGGGCACAAGACCCACCGCGACACCATCTACCTGCCCGACGGGCGGCCGGTGAAGGCCACCGCCTTCCCGATCTCCATCGACACCGCCGGCTTCGAGGAGCTCGCCCGGTCCGAGGCCGTGACGCAGCGTGCCGTGGAGATCCGGGAAGCGCTGGGCAACCCGCGCCGGATCTTCCTGGGCGTCGACCGCCTCGACTACACCAAGGGCATCCACTCCCGCCTGCGCGCCTTCGGCGAGCTGGTCCGCGACGGGCACCTCGACGTCGAGGACGCCGTCTTCGTCCAGGTCGCCACGCCCTCGAGGGAGCGGGTCGAGCAGTACCGCATCCTCCGCGACGACATCGAACGGCTCGTGGGCGGGATCAACGGCGACCACGGACGCATCGGCCGCCCCGCGATCTCCTACATGCACTCGTCCTACCCGCGCGAGGAGATGGCAGCGCTCTACCGCGCCGCCGACGTCATGGTCGTCACCCCCTTCCGTGACGGCATGAACCTCGTCGCCAAGGAGTACGTCGCCTGCCGCTACGACGATGCCGGAGCGCTCGTGCTCTCGGAGTTCGCCGGCGCGGCCGCCGAGCTCCGGCAGGCGTGGCTGGTCAACCCCTACGACATCGACGGGATGAAGGCCACGCTCCTCGAGGCGTTCGCGGCCGACGGCAAGGAGACCGCGCGACGGATGCGGGCGATGCGCCGCACGGTCGTGCACCACGACGTCGCCCGCTGGGCCGACTCGTTCCTCAGCGAGCTCGAAGGACTGCCCGACCACCACGACAAGACCGTGCGCCGCTCCCGGTCGAGCTGACCGGGTCGAGGCCTCAGGGCGTCGCCTCGGCCGCGGTCTGGTGCGGAGCCCCCTGAGCCACCATCAGCGCCTCGATCTCGGCTACCAGGTGCGCGCCCAGACGGGGCCAGTCGGCGTCGTAGCGGTAGGTCTGCGCCAGACCGACGGCCGAGCGCGTGCCGTCGAGGAGGTCTACGTCCCGCGGCGAGATCAGCCCCGGGTGCACCACCCCGATGGCCTCGGAGACCTTGAGCAGGTCGCGGCGCAGGGAGCGGACGTAGTGGGCGGCTCGGACGCTCTTGAGCCCGACGTCGAGGCCGCGGGTGTAGCGCGGGTTCTGGGTGGCCACGCCCACCGGGCAGTGGTCGGTGTGGCACTTCTGGGCCTGGATGCAGCCGATCGACATCATCGCCTCGCGACCGACGTTGACCATGTCGACGCCGAGGGCGAAGGCCACGACCGCGTTCTCCGGGATGCCGAGCTTGCCGGCCCCGATGAACACCACGTCGTCGCAGAGCCCGGCCCCGGCGAAGCGGCGGTAGACCTCGGCGAAGCCGATCCGGAAGGGATAGGCCACCGAGTCGGCGAAGATCATCGGCGCGGCCCCGGTGCCGCCCTCGCCGCCGTCGATGTTGACGAAGTCGACGCCCCGGTTGCCCCGCGACATCTCCTCGACCAGCTCGTCCCACATGGTGAGGTTGCCGACCGCCGACTTGATGCCGACCGGCAGCCCGGTGGCGTCGGCGACGCGTTCGACGAAGTCGAGCATCGAGTCGACGTCGTCGAACTCCGCGTGCCGGCTGGGTGAGGCGCAGTCCTGGCCCTGCGCAATGCCGCGGATCTCGGCGATCTCGCGGCTGACCTTCGCTCCGGGGAGCATCCCGCCCAGGCCGGGCTTGGCGCCCTGGCTGAGCTTGACCTCGATCGCCCGCACCGGGGCGGAGTGGACGAGGTCGACGAGCCGGCCGAGGTCGAAGCGACCGCGCTCGTCGCGGCAGCCGAAGTAGGAGGTGCCGATCTGGAAGACGATGTCGCCGCCGTGGCGGTGGTGCGCGGAGAGCGCACCCTCACCGGTGTTCTGCAGGCAGCCGGCGAGCGCGGCGCCCTTGTTGAGCGACTCGACGGCCTTGCCCGAGAGCGAGCCGAAGCTCATCCCCGAGATGTTGACGACCGAGCCCGGGCGGAAGGAGTGCCTGCGTCCGCGCGCGGCACCCATCACCTTGGCGCAGGGCAGAGCGACCTCCTCCTGCGCGTGGGGCAGGACCGCGGCCCCCGGACCGGTGAAGGTGCGGTGCTTGATGATGGGGTAGCCCGCGACGTTCTCGACGTCGTTGTCGGTGCCGAAGCCGAAGTAGTTGTTCTCCAGCTTGGCGCTGGCGTAGACCCAGCGCCGCTGGTCGCGGCTGAAGGGGCGCTCCTCGTCGTTGCTGGTGACGATGTACTGCCGCAGCTCCGGGCCGACCTTCTCCACCAGGAAACGTCCGTGGCCCACGATCGGGAAGTTGCGCAGGATCGCGTGCTTCTTCTGGACCAGGTCGTGCACCGCCGTCACGGCTCCGGCCGCCGCGGCACCCCCCAGGATCGCGTACCTCCACCTCATGCCGGGTGCCTCATGCGTCAGTCCTAGTGCCCCGGCGTCGGGTTGTCGAGCAGTTCGGGCCTCAGACGAGCTCGCCGCGCGCCAGGCTCACACCCGAGTGGGTGGGGTCGCCGTCGTCGGGCTCCACCGAGATGTCGACGATCCGGTAACCCTCGTCGATCAGCCCGCGCGGGACCTGGAACTCCCCGGTGTCCCACTCGGCCAGCACGCCGAGCGCCACCATGCGGGTGCCGTCGACGTTGATCAGCCAGACCTCGTGGAACCCGGCCTCGTCACCGAGCTCGCGGGCCTTCACCCGCAGCGTGATCATGTCGTCGTCCCGCACGGCGCTGGCGACGCCACGTTGGGCGTCGCTGTCCAGGGCGGTGAGGTCTGCGGCGGCCACGACCGTGCCCGTGTCGGCCGGCTGCGCCTCCGGCGTCACCTGATCTGCCGCGGTGAACCGGCCCAGGCCCAGGCCCGCGACCAGCGCGATGCCGGCGGCGAGACCCGCGGCCCACGCCGGGATGCGGGCACGGGTGCGCGCGCGGGCTGCGCTCACGGGAGCCCGCATCGCCCGCACGACGTCGTCCTCCGGCTCGGCGGGCGCGCGGACCTCTGCCATCACCTGAGCGCGCACCCGGGCGGGGGCGGGGGTCAGCGGGCCCTCGCCCGCGAGGGTGCGTACGTCGGCGAGGGAGGCGACCAGGTCTGCGCAGTCGGCACAGGCCCCGACGTGGCGGCGCACGTCTGCCGGTGCGTCGGCGGGGTCGAGAGCGAGCGCGGCAAGGTCGTCGAGATCAGCGTGAGTCATGGCGCACCCCCTCGAGTGTGTGGTGGAGCTGGATCAGGCCTCGTCTGACGTGGCTCTTGACGGTGCCGAGCGGCAGGCCTACCGTCTCGGCGATCTCGCTGTGGCTGCGTCCCTCCCAGAAGGCGAGGAACAGGATCGTCCGGCGCGGGTCAGGCAGCTCGTCCACCGCCTGTCGCACCACTAGTCGTTCGGCGACACCCTCGTCAGCGGATTGGTCCGCCGTGGCCCCGGGTACGTCCGGGAGCGCGGCGGCGGCCTGCACCCGGCCGGCATCACGGGCCCGCGCGGCTCGGGCGTCACCCACCTTGTGACGCGCGATCCCGATCAGCCACGCCGGCAGTGCCGATGGACTCGGCGTCAGTGTGTGGCGGCTGCGCCACGCGGCGACGAACACGGCCTGGGTCACGTCCTCGGCGTCGTGGATGTCGCGCAGAGCACGCAGCGCGAAGGTGTGCACGAGGGCCGACCAACGGTCGTAGATCTCTTCGAGCGCGGTCTCCTCGCCCCTGACCAGCCGGGTCGCCAGCGCGCGGACGGACTCGTCGTCGCCCTCGACCACCGCCAACCTGCCGCCCACGCCGACACCGTACCGGGGCGCGGGCCGGGTGGGGGGCGCGGCCACACTCATCTCCGCTCCCCACCCGGTCCGCTGGTCCGTGTCGAACTGACCCTCAGAGGTTGATCGGGCGCAGCACCCGGTCCACCGCGTGGGCGATCTGCTTGTTGCCCTTGTTGATGTCGAGGGCGTCGAGGATCGCGCGGGCGTTGCGGTCGTTGCGGTCCCGGTCGCGGAGCTTCACCACGGGGGCGCGGTGCTCGCGCATCTTGACCTTGACCTTGACCGTGTCCCCGGCCGCGGTGTCGAGCTTGGCCCCGTTGGCCTTGAGGACCTTGCTGCTGGTCAGGGTCGCGCCCGGGACCACGTGGTAGAGCAGGATGGTCTCGATGGTGTCGACGCCGGCGAGGTCCACCAGTGCGGCGAACAGCTTCTTCTCGCTCCGGATCGTCTTGCCGGTGAGGTCCTTCGCGAGCAGGCGGAAGGCCTGGTCGGTGGGGGCGAACACGGTGAGCCTGGTGCTGCCGTCGGCCAGCAGCGCCACCGGGGACTCGGGCTTGGCGGCAATGACGGCCAGGGCCGCCTCGGTGAGGATGTCGAAGTCGCCGGCGTTCTTGTCGAAGGTGTTGCCGTCCGAGGTCAGGACGCTCGCGAGGCTGTCGTTGCCCCGAGCAGCCTGTGCGTTGGCGGGGACGGTGGCCGAGAGGGCGGTCAGCGCGAGGGCCGAGGTGGCCAGCAGAGCGGGTACGCGTCGCAACATGAGGAAGTCCTTCCTTGGGGGGCGCCGATGCGCCCGTCACCCCCTTCTCTGCCTGGGACCCACCACTGGATGCACCCGGGCCGTAGATTTCTCGCATGGACCTGATCCCCAAGCCCGACCAGGTGATCGCAGCGGCCGGAAACGTCGCGCACACCCTGCTCTACGGCGGGCTGGCCGACCTCCGGCCGATGCCCCGCACCCTGATCGACGACGGGGAGCTCCGCGAGGTCTACCACTACCGTCCGGCGCGCGAGATCCCCGAGACGGGCGACCCGGTCCTGCTGGTCACGCCCCTGGCCGCGCCCTCCCTCTGCTTCGACCTGCGCCGCGGCTGCTCCCTCGTCGAGCACCTGGTCAAGCAGGGGCGTCCGACCTACCTCCTCGAGTACGGCCAGGTGTCGTTCAAGAACCGCGCGCTCGGCATGGAGCACTGGGTCGACGAGGTCCTGCCGGACGCGATCCGCACCGTCAGCGAGCACTCGGGGGGACGTGGCGTGCACCTGGTCGGGTGGAGCCTGGGCGGCATCTTCGCGCTGCTCGTCGCCGCCGACCGTCAGGACCTGCCGATCGCCTCCCTGACGGTCGTCGGATCGCCCGTCGACGTGACCAAGGTGCCGCTCGTCGCGCCGGTGCGACCACTGCTCAACCTCAGCCAGGGCACGGGGGCCATCACCCGCGCCTACCGTGCGCTCGGCGGCATCCCGACCCCGCTGGTCAACTGGGCGTTCACCGCGGCGTCCGCCCAGAAGGTCGTGACCAAGCCCCTGGCTGTGCTCGCCCACCTCGACGACACCGACTACCTCGCCCAGATGGAGGCGGTCTCCCGGTTCATGTCCAGCATGACCGCCTACCCGGGCCGGACCTTCGGTCAACTCTACCACCGCTTCGTCCGGGGCAACTCCCTCGCCGAGGGCCGCATGGAGCTCGGCGACCGCACCATCGACCTCGCCGCGATCACGGTCCCGGTCCTGGTCTTCGCCGGCAACACCGACGGCATCGCCCCACTCCCGTCGGTCCGGGCGGTCGTTCCCCTGCTCAGCGGCTCACGTCAGGTCCGCTTCGAGGTGGTGCCCGGCGGGCACCTCGGGATGATCACCGGTCGCGCTGCGCGCGAGACCACCTGGCAGGCCATCGACGAGTGGGTCGGCGAGTGGTCGGCGGCCCCGGTCGCAACGCCGGCGAAGAAGGCGCCCACGAAGAAGACCGCCGCCAAGAAGACCGCCGCCAAGAAGACCGCCGCGAGGAAGGCTGCCGCCCCGAAGCCTGCGCCGAGGAAGGCGCCCGCGAAGAAGACCGCCGCCAAGAAGACCGCCGCCAAGAAGACCGCGTCCCCGGGCACCCTCGGGTCCAACCCCTCGCGCCGCTACGGCTCGGCGGGCTCGCGGGCCCTGGGCCAGCGATGACGACCACGACCGGTGCCGCGCGGCTGCCGCGCGGAGTGCGGATCGGCTACGGCAGCGGCTCCGTCGCGACCGGCGCGTTCGGCACCGTGCCCGGCCTGATGCTGCTCCCCTACCTCACCGACGAGCTCGGCATCGCCGCGATCTGGGCCGGCGTGATCGTCTTCGTGCCGAAGGCGTGGGACGTCGTGCTCAACCCGATCGCCGGACGGATCAGCGACCGCACCATCGATCCCGCAGGCCCGCGCCGCCCGTGGTTGATCCGGGCCGGGTTGCTGCTGGCCGGCGCCTTCGCGCTGATCTTCGCGGCGCCCGACCTGGGGAGCACGGTGCTCGAGGCCGGCTGGGTCCTGGTGTTCTTCGTGCTGGCGGCGTCGGCGTACGCGTTCTTCCAGGTGCCCTACGTCGCCATGCCCGCCGAGATCACGGGGTCCTACGACGAGCGCACCCGGCTGATGACGTGGCGGGTCGCGATCTTGGCCTTCACGATCATGCTCGCCGGCGCCAGCGCGCCGGTGATCCGCGATGCCGTGGGCGGACGAGACGGCTACCGGGTGATGGGCGTCGTGATGGCTGTGCTGATCGTCGTCGGCGTGGTGAGCGCGTGGTGGGGCACCCGCCATGCGCCGATCGGCGCCGTCGCCGCGGGGGCCGGGTCCCTGCGCGAGCAGCTCCGCATCGTCGGGCAGGCACGCGACTTCCGGGTCCTGCTGACGACCTTCCTGCTGCAGGCACTGGCCACGGGCTGCATGCTCGCGGGCGTCGACTACCTGGCCGGGGAGGTGCTCGACAGCACGGGTGCGGCCACCATCCTCTTCGTCTGCTTCGTCGGGCCGGCGCTGCTGCTCACGCCGGTCTGGACCTCGATCGGGACCCGGATCGGAAAGCGCCGCGGCTATGCGATCGCCTCGCTGGTGCTGGCGGCGGGAGCGCTGCTGGCCGCCACCGCCAGGGTCGCCCCACCGGCGGTGGTCTTCGCAGCGACCGCGCTGGTCGGCGTCGGCTATGCGGGGTGCCAGGTCTTCCCGATGGCGATGCTGCCCGACGCGGCAGCCGTCGACTCCGCCCGCACCGGGCAGAACCGGGCCGGCGTCTACACCGGCGTGTGGACCGCAGGCGAGACCCTCGGACTGGCGATGGGGCCCGCGGTCTTCGCGGTCGTGCTCGCGCTCGGTGGCTACCTCTCGAGCGAGGGACGCGAGATCACCCAGCCGGACTCGGCCCTGACCGCCATCACCCTCGGCTTCTCGGTCCTGCCCGCCGCACTGACCCTCCTCAGCCTGTGGTGGCTGCGGCAGTACACCCTCGACGCCGCCGAGGTGGCGGCAGCGGAAGGATCCCCGACATGAGCACCACCCTCGACCGGCTCAAGGCCCTGCAGGGCGCCGACCTCCCGGTGCACGGTGGCCGGACCTTGGCCTACGTCTACGACTCCGGCGATCCGGAGATCGACCGCATCGCCCGCGAGGCCGTGGCCGCCTACGCCGGCTCCAACGCACTCGACCCGACCGCCTTCCCGTCCCTGCTCCGCATGGAGAACGAGCTGGTGGGCTTCGCCTGCAGCCTGCTCGACGCCCCCGACACCGCGGTCGGGACGGTGACCTCCGGCGGCACCGAGTCGATCCTGCTGGCCGTCCAGGGCGCTCGGGACAGCCGAAGAGAGGTCGCCCGGCCGCGCATGGTCCTGCCCGCCACGGCGCATGCCGCCTTCCACAAGGCAGCCCACTACTTCGGCGTCGAAGCGGTCCTGGTGCCGGTGGGCCCCGATTTCCGTGCCGACGCCGCAGCGATGGCCGCTGCGATCGACGACGACACCGTCCTGGTGGTCGCCAGCGCGCCGTCGTACGCCCACGGGGTGGTCGACCCGGTCACCGAGATCGCCGCCGCGGCGGCGGCACGCGGCGTGCGCTGCCACGTCGATGCGTGCATCGGCGGCTGGGTGCTGCCCTACGCCGCCCGGCTGGGCCGCGCAGTCGAGCCGTGGACCTTCGCCGTCGGGGGGGTCACGTCGATCTCGGTCGACACCCACAAGTACGCCTACGCACCCAAGGGCACCTCGCTGCTGCTGCACCGCGACGCCGCGCTCCGCAGCCCCCAGTTCTTCGCGTCCGCCGCGTGGCCGGGCTACACCATGCTCAACGCGACGACGCAGTCGACCAGGTCGGGCGGACCGATCGCCGGCACGTGGGCCGTGGTGGAGCACATCGGCGACGACGGCTATGTCGAGCTCGCGGACCGGGCCTTCGCGGCGCTCGACGCCATCGTCGCCTGCATCGGGTCACAGCCCGCGCTGCGACTTGTCGTGGCACCCGACTCGACGCTGGTGGCCCTGGCCACGGACGACTCGCTGGACCCCTTCACCCTGACCGACGAGCTCGTGGCCCGCGGGTGGTACGTCCAGCCGCAGCTCTCCTTCGGCCAGGACGGCCCGAGCATCCACCTCTCGGTGAGCGCAGGGACCCTGGCGCACGTGGACGAGTTCGCGACCGCCCTGTCCGACTCCGTCGCGGCTGCCGTCGAGGCAGGCCCGGTCACCGTGGATGCCGGCGTCGTCGCCTTCATCGAGGCGCTCAACCCGGCCGCACTCACCCACGACGACTTCGACGGGCTGCTCGCGGCCTCCGGCCTGGTGGGCACCTCGGACGACGGCGACCTCGAGCTGCCGACCCGGATGGCCGAGGTCAACGCGATGCTCGACGTGGCCTCGCCGGCGATGCGCGAGGCATTGCTCAAGGCCTTCCTCGACCGGCTCCAGCGGCCGGTGCGCCCCGCGTGAGCACCAGCGCGGGCGCTCTGGCCGGCCTGGTCGAGAAGGGTCTCGTCGCGCCCGACTGGGCCGAGGCGCTGGCCCCGGTGGACGACCGGATCGCCGCGATGGGTCGGTTCCTGCGCGAGGAGGTCGCAGCGGGCCGTGGCTACCAGCCGACCGGCGACCTGGTCCTCCGCGCGTTCCGGCGCCCGCTGGCCGACGTCCGCGTCCTCGTGGTGGGCCAGGACCCCTACCCCAACCCGTCCCACCCGATCGGGCTGAGCTTCGCCGTCGATCGGCACGTGTGGCCGCTGCCGCCGAGCCTGGTCAACATCTACGTCGAGCTGAGGGACGACCTCGGGATCGTCCCGCCCCGGCACGGCGACCTGTCGGCGTGGGCCGACCAGGGGGTGATGCTCCTCAACAGGTCGCTCACCGTCCGGCCCGGCGACTCCAACAGCCACCGCGGCAAGGGCTGGGAGGCGGTCACCGAGCGGGCGATCGTCGCGCTGGTCGAGCGGGGTGGTCCCTGCGCGGCGATCCTGTGGGGTCGGCACGCGCAGTCGCTCAAGCCGCTGCTCGGCGCCGTCCCCTGGGTCGAGTCGGTCCACCCGTCCCCGCTGAGCGCCCGCAGGGGGTTCTTCGGCTCGAAGCCCTTCAGCCGGGTCAACCGGCTGCTCCAGGAGCAGGGCGGCGGCCCCATCGACTGGGCCCTACCGGAATATGATTGAATTCTGTACTATAGGCCTGCCATGAACCTGCCCATGCCCATGCCTGCGCTCTACCTCGGCCACGGCGCGCCGCCGCTGCTCGACGACCCCACCTGGTCGGGGCAGCTGGCTGCGGTGGCGCGCGACCTGCCGCGCCCGACCGCGATCCTCATCGTGAGCGCCCATTGGGAGTCCGCGCCGTTGAGCCTGACCGCGAGCCGCGCGCCGCTCGTCTACGACTTCGGCGGCTTCGCGCCGAAGTACTACCGGATGACCTACGAGACGCCCGACGCCACGGCCCTCGCCCAGCGGGTGGCAGCGATGATGCCCGACGGCGAGCCGGTCCACCAGCACGCCACGCGCGGACTCGACCACGGCGCCTGGGTCCCGCTCACGATCATGTTCCCGCAGGCCGACATCCCGGTGCTGCAGATGTCGCTGCCCACCGACGACCCGCATCGCCTGATGCGCATCGGCGAGCGCCTGCGACCGCTTCGCGAGGAGGGCGTGCTGATCATCGGCTCGGGCTTCTTGACCCACGGCCTGCCGTTCCTCACCGACTGGAGCATCGACGCCGCCCCTCCCGGCTGGTCCACGGACTTCGACCTCTGGGCCGCCGAGGCGCTGGCGCGCGGTGACGTCGACGCCCTGGCCGACTACACGGCCAAGGCGCCCGGCATGCCCTACGCGCACCCGACCGTCGAGCACTACACGCCGCTGTTCGTCACTCTCGGCGCGGCGACGGCCGCCGACGCCCCGGGCACCCAGGTCATCGACGGCTACTGGATGGGGCTCTCGAAGCGGTCGCTGCAGGTGGCCTAGGTTGGGGTGGTGCGCGTCCTCTCGATCCAGTCCCACGTCGCCTACGGCCACGTCGGCAACTCAGCAGCCGTCTTCCCGCTCCAGCGCCTCGGCCACGAGGTGTGGCCGGTGCTCACGGTCAACTTCTCCAACCACACCGGCTACGGCGCCTGGCGCGGACCGCTGATCGCGGCCGAGGACGTCGCTGCGGTCATCACCGGGGTCGGTGAGCGCGGTGCCTTCGAGACCTGCGACGCGATCCTGTCCGGCTACCAGGGCTCGCCGGCGATCGCCGACGTGATCGCCGATGCGGTCGCGCAGGTCAAGGCAGCCAACCCGGCGGCGACCTACACCTGCGACCCGGTCATGGGCAACGCGACCTCGGGGTGCTTCGTCGATCCGGCGATCCCGCCCAAGTATCGCTCCACCGTCATCCCCGTGGCCGACGTGTTGACGCCCAACCAGTTCGAGCTCGGCTTCATCACCGATCGCGACGCGCTGAGCGGCGAGTCGTCCCTCACCGACATCCTGGCCGCGGTCGATGAGGTGCGCGCCCTCGGACCGGCCACCGTGCTGGTGACGTCGGTGATCCGCGCAGGCGCACCGGAGGACGTCATCGAGATGCTGGCCGTGACCGGCGACGGCGCCTGGCTCGTCACCACGCCGCGCCTGGCGATGAAGGCCAACGGCTCCGGCGACATCACCGCGGCCCTCTTCACCGCCCACCTCCACGAGACCGGCTCGGCCGCCGACGCGCTCGCCCGCACGGCCTCGTCGGTCTTCGCCGTGCTCCGGGAGACGCTCGACTCGGGCGAGCGAGAGCTGCGGCTGGTCGCCGCCCAGGACGCCATCGCCTCACCGGCGTGCGAGTTCGAGGTCGTGCAGGTCCGCTGAGGGACGCGGAGCCGGTGACAGGAGTCGAACCCGCGACATCTTCTTTACAAGAGAAGCGCTCTACCAACTGAGCTACACCGGCGTGCGTCCGGGGACGCGGCGGCAATCCTAGTCAGCGCTCGCGGGCTGAGAGGATGACCCCCGTGAGCCTCCTCCACCTCCCGCACCACGACGGCTCCCCGCTGCACGTCTTGGACGAGGCGCCCGCACTGGGCGACACCGTGACCGTCCGGGTGCGCACCAGCGCCGGCGACCCCGTGGACGCGATCTGGCTGCGCACGACGTACGACGCCGAGCCGGTCTTCCACCCGACGACGTCGTCGCGCACGGGTGAGGTGGTGTGGTGGGAGGCGCGTCTGCCGGTGCACAACCCCCTGACGCACTACCGCTTCCTGCTGGTGCGCGGCGAGGACCAGGAGTGGCTCACCGGTGCCGGACTGGTCGGCCACGACGTCCCGGACTCGGCAGACTTCCGCCTCGCGGCCCATCCCGCCGCCCCCGACTGGGGCCGCGACGGCGTCGTCTACCAGGTCTTCCCCGACCGGTTCGCCCGCTCCGCTGCAGCCGATGCCCGGGAGGCGCCGGAGTGGGCACTGCCCGCCGAGTGGGACGACGAGGTGGCGTTCGAGGGCAACGACCCGCGCACGCCGATGCAGCTCTTCGGCGGTGACCTCGACGGCATCACCGAGCACCTCGACCACATCGCCGACGTCGGCGCGGACGTCGTCTACACCACGCCCGTCTTCCCCGGTGAGAGCAACCACCGCTACAACGCGACCACCTTCAACCACGTCGACCCGCTGCTCGGCGGCGACGAGGCGTACGCCCGGCTGAGCACCGCGGTCCACGAGCGGGGCTGGCGGATCCTCGGCGACCTGACGACCAACCACACCGGGGACACCCACGAGTGGTTCCTCTCCGCCGTCGACGGCCCCGACGACCCGCACCGCTCCTTCTACTCCTTCGCGGACGACGGTTCCTACGCCTGCTGGATGGGTCACGGCACCCTGCCCAAGATCAACCACGCCAACCTCGACGCGCGGCACGCGATGGTCGAGGGACCCAGCTCGGTGGTCGGGCGCTGGCTGCGACCCCCGTACGACGTCGACGGCTGGCGCATCGACGTCGCCAACATGACCGGCCGGCTGGCCGACCTCGACGTGGCCCACGAGATCGCCCGGGCCGTGCGGGCCACCGCGGCCGACCTGCGTGAGGACCCGTGGGTCATCGGCGAGCACAACCACGACGCGACCGGCGACGTCGACGGCGACGGCTGGCACGGCACGATGAACTACTCCGGCTTCTCCTGGCCCGTCTGGTCGTGGCTGCGCGATCCCACGTCTCCGGCCCGGGCGTTCGGCCGGCCGGTGCCGGTCCCCCGCCGCGACGGACCCGCCGTCGTCGACACGTTCCGCGCCTGGCAGGGCACCCTCGGCTGGCGCGCGACGTCGTCGAGCTGGAACATCCTCGGCTCCCACGACTCCGCCCGGATCCGCACCGTCGTCGGTGGCGACGCCGCCGTCCATCGCGTGGCCGTCGGCCTGCAGTTCACCCTGCCGGGCATCCCGATGATCTTCGCCGGCGACGAGATCGGCCTGGAGGGCGTCAACGGCGAGGACTCCCGGCGCACCATGCCGTGGGATCGCCGCGACGAGTGGGACCGCGCCACGCTCGCGACGTACGCCGACCTGGCCCGGCTGCGACGCTCCCACCCGGCTCTCCGACGTGGCGGCCTGCGCTGGGCCCACGTCGACGTCGACACCATCGCCTACGTGCGCGAGCACCCCGACTCCTCGGCGCTCGTGGTGGCCCGGCGCAGCGCCGCCGCAGGCTTCGACCTGCCTGTCGGCCCGGGACGTCACCTCTTCGGGTCGGAGCCCGGCGGCCGCGACCTCGCCGCGACGGACGCCGGCGCGGAGGTGCCGGCGGCGCACGGACCTCGCGTCGACGTCTGGGAGCTCGGCAGCGAGTAGCGTCCCCCCATGGCCATGCGGATTGTTGCCAGCCGGCCCGACCCGGCCATCCTGGGGCTGCCCTGGGACACCCCGCTCGAGGAGTGGTCCGATGACGTCGTCGTCCCCCTGCCGCGCGGCCTGTCGCGCCACGTCGTGCGCATCGTGCGGCTCGGCGACCGGGTCTACGCCGTCAAGGAGACCCAGGACGACATCGCCTTCCGCGAATACCGGATGCTGCGCGACCTGCAGCGGATCGGCATGCCGGCCGTCGTCCCGCAGAGCGTCGTCACCGGCCGCGTCGACCCGCACGGCCAGGAGCTCCCCGCGGCGCTGATCACCCGGCACCTCCAGTTCTCGCTCCCCTACCGCAGCCTCTTCAGCCGCGGCATGACGGCCGAGCACGTGCCGACGCTCATCGACGCGATCGTCGTGCTGTTGGTGCGGCTGCACCTGGCCGGCTTCTACTGGGGCGACGTGTCACTTTCCAACGTGCTCTTCCGCCGCAACGCCGGCGAGTTCGCGGCCTACCTGGTCGACGCCGAGACCGGGGAGCTCCACGACGAGGTGAGCGACCGGATGCGCGACTACGACCTCACCGTCGGTTGCGAGAACGTCTTCGCCGAGCTGATGGACCTCAGCGCCAGCGGGGCCGTCCAGCAGCCGATCGACGGCTTCGAGATCATCGAGCACCTCCGCACCCGCTACGACGCGCTGTGGGGAGAGCTGACCAGCCTGGAGGAGTTCCGCGCCGACGAGATGTGGCGCATCGAACGGCGCGTGGAACGGCTCAACGACCTCGGCTTCGACGTCGACGAGCTCGACATCGTCACCGACCTCGACGGCGACTCGATCCGGATCCAGCCCAAGGTCGTCGACCTCGGCCACCACACCCGCGAGATCCAGGCCCTCACCGGCATGACGGTCGAGGACAACCAGGCCCGGCGCCTGCTCAACGACCTCGCGTCCTTCACCGCTCACTACGACCTGGGGCGCGAGGACCGGCACCTGGTGGCGAGCACGTGGATGCACCGGATCTTCGAACCGATCATGGCGATGATCCCCCCCGACGCGACGCGCAAGCTGGAGCCGGCCGAGATCTTCCACGAGATCCTCGAGCACCGGTGGTACCTCTCCGAGCAGGCCGGACACGAGATCGGCATCCACGACACGGCCCGCGACTACATCGACCGCTTCCTCAGCACCAAGCCGGACGAGGCGATCACGGGGCAGGAGTGATCGGCTCCCACACGCCGACCCGCCAGCTCCCGTCGGTGCGCAGCCGCACCCACTGCAACCCGATCGGCCGCCCGTCGGCGTAGGTGATGAGGCTGACGTCGGCGTTGCGACGCGGCTTGCTGCCCAGCGCGATGGCGTAGGCCGCGCCGCCGGTCGTGCCGTTGGTCCACCGGTAGCCGGTGACGCCATCCTCGGTCTCCACCGCGTCCGGCCCCGCCTGGACGTGCGTGTGCCCGCCCACGACGAGGTCGACGCAACCGCGGCTGAGAGCTTCCCGGCCGAGGTTGGCGTCGTGGACCAGCACGGTGCTCACCCGCTCCCCGTCCGCCGCGGCGGCACACGCGGTGTCGGCCAGACGCTCGCCGACCTCGGTGAAGCTCAGGCCGGTCTCGTCGCGCCAGCTGCCGAGGCCGCTGCTGCGCGGATCGTCCACACCGAGCAGGGTGCCTCCCCAGGGGGCGTCGACGACCTCGCTGTCGAGCATGGTCCAGCCCAGGTCGGCCAGGTAGGCGCTGACGAAGGTGCCGTGGTCGTGGTTGCCGGCGACGCCGAAGCGGTCCCAGTCCTCGAAGGCTCCGGCCAGCGAGTCGAGGCTGAACGCCTCCCACGGCTGTCCCGTGGACGTGTCGTCGCCGGCGTCGAGCACGACGGTGGCGCCGGCCGCGTCTCCGACGGCGCGCGCGACCCGGTCCATGCCGATGTTGTCGTGGCGGTCACTGACGAGCAGCGCGACCGTCTCGCCCTCCTCCGGCTCGCGGAGGTCGAGGTCGGCGGCCGCCGCGGCGGCGTCGGAGTAGAAGTCCTTGCTCGTGCTGTAGGTGCCGAGGGCGCTGAGCACGAGGCGCCTGCTCTGGGTGGTGACCGCGCTGGTGCGGATCTCGATGTCCCGGACCTCGCGGGGCAGCACCGCCTCGTCGCCGACGTAGTCCTCGAGGGTCTCCCAGGTGCCCTGCTCCTCCTGGGTCTCCGCGGGCGACTCCCACGGCTGCCAGATCAGCAACGGCAGCACCAGGAGCAGGACCAGGGCGAGCAGCCCCTGCCGGGAGCCGAGACCGCGGAAGAGCTCGCCGCGGCGGTGGCGTCCGAGCAGCAGGAAGACCGCGACCGGGAGCAGGCCCACTCCCAGGCCGCGGATGGCCGCCGTGACGGCCATGTCGACCACGACGTCCTGGACCTTGTCGACCTGTGCCGTCGGGTCGCCGGCGATGAAGGCGTAGCGATCGACCAGCTCCTCGACCGACCCGACCTCGGTCTTGCCGAGGGCCAGCGTGACCCCGACCGGGCCGACGTCGCGGATCCGGAAGTCGGGCAGGATCGGCCCGGTCTGGATGACTGCGTCGCGCGCGAGAGTGGGGCGTACGACAGTGTCGTGGCCCACCAGCACCACGGTCCGGCTGCTGGTGAGGAAGAGCGAGACCGCCACGGCCGCGCCGAGCGTCACGCTCAGGGCGGCGAGCGTGACACCGATCAGCAGCCGGCGCGGAAGGCTCATCTGCTGCTCACGTCAGTCGGGCCTGCGAGATCGAGTAGAGGGCCACCGATGCCGCCACGCCGGCATTGAGCGACTCGAGCTGACCGGCCATCGGGATCGAGACGATCTGGTCGCAGGTCTCGGCGATCAGTCGGCCCAGTCCCTTGCCCTCCGATCCCACCACCACGACGAGCGGGCCCTCGGCCAGGCCACCCGGGGCGATCAGCTCGGGGAGGGAGAGGTCACCGTCGGCCGCGAGGCCGACGACCATGCAGCCGGCCTCCTGATAGGCCTTGAGCTGGCGGGTGAGGTTGACGGTCTGCGCGATGGGCAGCCGCGCGGCCGCTCCGGCGCTGGTCTTCCAGGCGGAGGCGGTCATGCCCGCGGCGCGACGCTCGGGGATGACGACGCCGTGCGCACCGAAGCCCGCAGCCGACCGCACGATCGCGCCGAGGTTGCGTGGGTCGGTGACGGAGTCCAGCGCCACGATCAGGGCCGGCTCCTTGGCCTCCTGAGCCCGGTCGAGCAGGTCGTCGGCGTGCGCGTAGTCGTAGGCCGGCAGGCGGGCCGCCAGGCCCTGGTGCACGGCACCGCTGGTCATCCGGTCCATCTCGTTGCGGGTGACCTCGAGGAGCCGCACACCCTGCTCGGCGGCGAGCTTGAAGGCCTCGCGGAGCCGGTTGTCGCGCTCGGCGCCCTCGGCGACGTAGATCGCGGTCACGGGAACACCTCCGCGCAGCAGCTCGACGACCGAGTTGCGCCCTGCGGCCCACTCGGCGTCGGAGGACGTCCGTCGCCGGGTCCCCAGCTTGGCCTTGGCCCGATCCGACTTGGCGGCGTCCTTGTGGGCCTGGTGGTAGGGCCGGTCCTTGGCCTTGGGCGTCGGGCCCCGTCCCTCGAGACCTCGGCGCACGCGTCCGCCCGAGCCGGCAGTGGGGTTGCCCTTGCCGGTCTTCTTGATGGCGCCCTTGCGCTTGGAATTACCAGCCATGACGGTCACACACTCCACTTCGGTCCGGTCGGGGTGTCCTCGACCTCGATGCCTGCTGCCGCGATCCGGTCGCGGATGGTGTCGGCGCGGGTCCAGTCCTTGGCCTCGCGCGCTGCTGCCCGCTCGGTGAGCAGCCCCTGGACGAGGGCGTCCACGACGGCGCTCAACCGGTCGTCGGAGGCTCCCGCCGCCCACGCCTGGTCCGCCGGGTTGAGACCGAGCACGTCGAGCATCGCGACCACCTCACCGAACTTCTGGCTCAGCGCGTCGCAGGCACCGGCGCCCAGCAGCCGGTTGCCCTCGCGGACGGAGTCGTGGATGACGGCGACGGCGGCGGGGGTGCCCAGGTCGTCGTCCATGGCCGCCACGAAGGCGTCGGGCAGCGCGGCGAACCACGTGCCGACCACCGGTGCGGCCCGGTCGAGGAAGTCCTCGACCCGGCGGAAGCCCTTCGATGCCTCGTCGAGCGCCTCGAAGGAGAACTCCACGTGGCTGCGGTAGTGGGCGGCCACCATGTAGTAGCGCAGCTCGATGCCGCGCACCCGCTTGAGCACCTCGGGGATCAGCAGGGAGTTGCCGAGCGACTTGCTCATCTTCTCCCCCGCCGTGGTGATCCACGCGTTGTGCAGCCAGTACGCCGCGAACGGGCGACCGGCCGCCCGCGACTGGGCCTGCTCGTTCTCGTGGTGCGGGAAGCGGAGGTCGACTCCGCCGCCGTGGATGTCGAAGGCGGGACCGAGGTACTTTCCGGCCATCGCCGAGCACTCGATGTGCCATCCGGGGCGTCCCCGCCCCCACGGGGAGGGCCAGGAGGCGGTCTCCGGCTCGGTCTGCTTCTTCCAGCCCTTCCAGAGGGCGAAGTCGCGGGGATCGCGCTTGCCGCGCGGGTCGGCGTCGCCCGCGGGCTCCATGTCCTCGATCCGCTGGCGGGTGAGCTCACCGTAGGACGTCCAGCTGCGCACGTCGAAGTAGACGTCACCGCTTCCGTCCTCGGCGGCGTAGGCATGTCCGCGGGTGATGAGCTGCTCGATGAGCTCGACGATCTCGGGCACGTGCCCGGTCGCGGCCGGCTCGTAGGTCGGCGGCAGGACGTTGATGGCGGACAGGGCAGCGTCGAGCTCACGCTTCATCGCAGCGGCGAGGGCGTACCAGTGGACGCCCTGCTCCGCAGACTTGGCCAGGATCTTGTCGTCGATGTCGGTGACGTTGCGGATGAAGTCGACGTCGTAGCCGCTGACCGAGAGCCACCGACGCAGCACGTCGAAGTTCACCGCGGAGCGCACATGCCCGACGTGCGGCTCCGACTGCACCGTGAGCCCACACACGTAGATCCCCGCCTTGCCCGCCACCAGGGGGACGAAGTCGCGGGTCTCGCGCGTCGCGGTGTCATGGAGCCTCAAGGTCACCCGCCAAGTCTAGGGGCGGCGATGCCCCCGCCCCGATTCGTGCCGACGGCAGGAAAACACCTCACCCTCGTTCACCCCATCTCGGTGAACATCCGAGCTCCCTCTCCCGTCCCGGGTCGATCCCGTGACTCCTGTGACGCATGGGGCTGGGCGGGTTATCGTCATGCGGTGCTCCGACGCCCCGCCGCCCTCGCCTCCTCTCTCGCGCTCGCCCTCCCCCTGCTGCTGGGCGGTGCCCTGGTGGCCCCCGCGAGCGCCTCCTCGCCGCACCCCGAGACCCGCAAGCGCGCCGCCCCGCAGGTCGAGCTCTCCTCGTGGAGCAGCTACTCCGACCTCAAGGCCGGCCGGAGGCGTGGCCTCAAGCTCGGGCGTGGCCAGGTCCTGCTCCGCTCCCCGAGGCCCCGCACCGTCGCCGGACGGGCCTACGAGGGCGGCACCTGGACCTCGCCGTGGACCACCCCCGGCTTCGCCGCCACGGCGCTGATCCCGACGTGGGAGGCCACGACGCCGGGCAAGAGCCTGGTCCGCGTCGAGGTCCGCGCGCGGGCGGCCGACGGCAGCACCGGCACCTGGGACACCGTCGCCGACTGGTCGCGCACCAATCGTCCGATTCCGCGTACGACGTACTCCGGGCAGTCCGACGACCTCGGCCGGGTCAGCGTCGACACCTGGTATGCCACCACCTCGGTGTCCTCCTGGCAGGTCCGGGTGACGCTGCTGCGCCCGAAGGGCTCGCGCCTCGGCGTCAGCCTCGAGCGTGTCGGGGCCGTGGCCTCGGCCGACGCCTCGACCCCGCGCCCCACGTCGAAGCCCGGCCCCGGGGCGGGCACGGTGCTGCCGGTGCCGACCCTGTCCCAGATGGTGCACAGCGGGCACTACCCGAAGTGGGGCGGTGGCGGTGAGGCGTGGTGCTCGGCGACGTCCACTGCGATGGTCCTGGGCTACTACGGGATCTCCCCGACACCGAATGGGATCACGCCCGGCCACGTCGACGCGGTGGTCGACCACACCGCCAAGATGGTCTTCGACCACGGCTACGACGGGACCGGCAACTGGGCCTTCAACACCGCCTACGCCGCGACGCTGGTCGCGGGCGACTCCTACGTCACCCGGATGCGCGACCTGCGCGAGGCCGAGGACTACATCGCGGCCGGGGTGCCGTTGGTCGTCTCCGTCGCGTTCGGTCGCAACCAGCTCACCGGCGCGCCGATCTCGACCAGCAACGGCCACCTGCTGGTCATCGCCGGCTTCGAGGCCGACGGCGACGTGGTCGTCAACGATCCCGCCGGCGCCACCGACGCCGAGGTGCGCCGCGTCTACGACCGCGCGCAGTTCGAGCGGATCTGGATCGCCGCGTCCGGCGCGACGGCGTACGTCATCCGCAACCGCTGACCCCAGCAGGACCTCGGGATCAGGTCGCGCTGATCTCGATCTTGTGCAGCCCGGTCGAGCCGTCGGGGTCGGGTCGCGCGACGACGCTCGTCTGGGTCTCGCCGTCCGTGCCGATCGCGCGGACCCGCACCTCGTGGTCGCCCTGGGGGACGTCGAGCGAGACCGCCCACTGCACCCAGGTGTCGACCGAGGGTGACTCGCCGAGCTCGGCGCGCTCCCACGCGCCACCGTCGAGCTGCACCTCCACCGCCTCGATGCCGGTGTGCTGGCGCCACGCCACGCCACCGAAGGAGACCGCCCCGGCGCGGACGTCGTCGCCGGAGCGCGGCACGTCGATGCGCGAGGCGATCTTGACCGGCCCCTCCGCCGACCAACCCTTGGTCGTCCAGTAGCCGACGGCCTTCTCGAAGGTGGTGACCTCATAGTCCACGACCCACTTCGTGGCCGAGACATAGCCATAGAGGCCGGGCACGATCGTGCGCACCGGGAAGCCGTGCTCGATGGGCAGCGGACGACCGTTCATCGCCACCGCCAGCATCGCGTCGCGGTCGTCGGTCAGGGCCGCCAGCGGGGTGGCGCAGAACCAGCCGTCGTGCGAGGTCTGCAGCACGGCGTCGGCCCCGGAGCTCACGCCGAGGTCGGCGAGCAGGTCGGCGATCCGGACACCGCTCCACCGGGCGTTGCCGATCAGGCTGCCCCCGACCTCGTTGCTCACGCAGTTGAGGGTGATCCACGACTCCGTCATCTGTCGCGCGACCAGGTCGGCGTAGCTCAGGGTCAGCTCGCGGTCGACGAGGCCGTGGATGCGCAGCGACCACTCCTCGGGCTCGATCGTCGGGAGCGCGATGGTGGTGTCGATGCGGTAGAAGTCCTCGTTGGGGGTCTGCCAGGGCGCGATCCCGGGAAGCCCGATCGACGTGGCCGCCGGAGCCTCCCGCCGGGTGACGCCGGGAATGCGCAGCAGCTGGCGGCTCACCTCGACGTGACGGCGACCAGCCCCGATGAAGCGGCCCGCCACGGCGATGCCGAGCGACGCCACGGAAACCGCGCCGGCGACCATGAGGAAGACCCGACGCTCCCGCGACTCGAGCTCGGGTCGGCGCTGCTCGCGGAAGAGCGCATCGACCAGGGCGGAGTGGACGGTGATCCACGTGACCAGCCCGACGACGACCGGCAGGGCGTCGGTGGCTCCCGCCCCCCGCAGCGACATGACCGCTGCGAGCCCCAACCCGGCCAGGGCGAGCCAGACGAGCACCGGGCGCCACCAACCCCCGCGCGCCAGCAGCCCGGCTGCTGCGAACAGCGCGAGGAGGATCACGAGGATGCCGCCCACCAGGGCCGGCTTGTCGTAGTGGCCCAGGAGCGAGATGGCCCGCTCCGCGGCGGCGCCCGGGGTGAGCTTGATGACCGACTCGGCCACTGCGACCACCGGTGACTCGCGGATGCTGAGCACCATCGCCGTGGCGTAACTGGTCGCCAGACCGGCCAGTCCCGCAAGGATTCCGGCCAGCACCCAGGGCGTACGACGTGTGGTCACGAGGCCATTGTGGCGCGCCCTCGGGCATGATGCCGTCGTGACGTCCTCCTCGCCCGACCCCGCGCCGGTGCCGCGCATCGGCATCGGCACCGACGTGCACCGCCTCGTCGCCGGGGTGCCGATGCACCTGGCCGGCCTCGCGTGGCCCGACGAGCCCGCCGGTCTGGAGGGCCACTCCGACGCCGACGTGGCCGCGCACGCCGCCTGCGACGCACTCTTCTCGGCCGCCGGGCTGGGCGACCTCGGCACCCACTTCGGCACCGCCGAGCCCGAGTGGGCGGGCGCGTCCGGCGTGACGCTGCTCGCCGAGACCGCACGTCGGGTCCGTGCCGCGGGGTGGGAGATCGGCAACGTCGCCGTCCAGGTCATCGGCAACGTCCCCCGTCTCGGCGCCCGCCGCGACGAGGCGGCCGGTGTGCTCTCGGCCGCTCTGGGCGCCCCCGTCAGCGTCTCGGCCACCACGACGGACGGTCTCGGACTGACCGGCCGCGGCGAGGGCGTCGCCGCGATCGCCACCGCACTGGTCGTCCGCTGATGTCGACAGCCGTCATCATCCTCGCCGCCGGCTCGGGCAGCCGCGTCGGTGGCCAGGTCAACAAGGTGCTCCTGCCGCTGGGTGACGCCCCCGTGCTGGCCTGGTCGGTGCGTGACGCACTGGCCCTGCCCGACGTACGTCGACTGGTGCTCGTCGTGCGGCCCGAGGACCGATCCGCCGTCGAGGCGGCGGTCGCACCCCACCTCGGGGACCACGAGGTCATCGTCGTGGACGGCGGGTCGACGCGCCACGCCTCGGAGTGGGCGGCCCTGAAGGTGATCGCCACCGACATCGAGACGGGTCAGGTGGACGTCGTCGCCGTGCACGACGCAGCGCGGCCGCTCGCCGGCGTGGAGCTCTGGGAGTCCGTGATCGGATCGGCCCGCGAGGTCGGTGGGGCGATTCCGGTCGTGCCGGTGACCCAGCTCCTCCACGCGGACCTGACGCCCGTCGCCCACGAGGCAGGGGCAGTGCAGACACCGCAGGCATTCCGGGCCGGCGACCTGTTGGTCGCCTACCGCGCCGCGGAGGCCGACGGCTTCGAGGGCACCGACACCGCGAGCTGCGTCGCCGCCTACTGCGACCTCGCGATCGCTGCGGTGCCGAGCAGTGCACTCAACCTCAAGGTCACCTTTCCCGAGGACGTGTCGCTCGCCCTCGCCCTCAGTCCCGCGCGGACGTGAGGGCGTCGAGCAGCCGGACGTCCTCCACCGACGACACCCGCCTGCCCTCGGCGGGTGCCGTGAGCGTCTCGACCCGGTGACCCGCAGCGGCGAGAGCAGACACGGCATGCGCCAGGTCGGTCGAGGGCGCTGACTCCAGGCCGGCGACGACACCGGCCGGGATGACGAGCGGCGACGTCACCGCGACGAGTGAGGCGCGGTCGAGCGTGTCACCGACCAGCTCGCCGCTGAGGACCTTGACGGTGTCCGTCACCGGCCGCACGCCCACGACCGGGTGCCCGGTCGCGCGGGCGCGCTCCAGGCACGCGGCGATGACCGAGGGGGGCGTCATCGGGCAGAGCGCGTCGTGGAGCACCAGGTCGCGACCGGCCTCGACATAGTCCGCCCAGACGACGGTTGCGTCGACGATGCCAGCGCCCGACTCGCCCAGAGCCCAGGCCGCACACGCGACGAGCGACTCGCCGTGGACGAGTGCGTAGGGGAGGGAGCCGCGCCCCTCGTCCATGATCGCCCCGAGGGCAGGCACAGCGTCGTCGTCGTCGTAGTCGCTGCTCATCACGGGCCACGCTATCCATAGACGCCGACGACCCCCGGCACGGGACGTGCGCCGGGGGTCGTCGGGTGGTGCGGTGGATCAGGAGGCGAGGACCTCGTCGAGGATCGCCTCGGCCTTGTCCTCGTTGGTCTTCTCGGCCAGGGCCAGCTCCGAGACCAGGATCTGGCGCGCCTTGGCCAGCATCCGCTTCTCGCCGGCCGAGAGGCCACGGTCACGCTCGCGGCGCCACAGGTCGCGGACCACTTCGGCCACCTTCATCACGTCACCGGAGTGCAGCTTCTCGAGGTTGGCCTTGTAGCGACGCGACCAGTTGGTCGGCTCCTCGACGTGGGCAGCCCGCAGCACGTCGAAGACGCGGTCGAGGCCTTCCTTGTCAACGACGTCACGGACACCCACGAGATCGAGGTTGCAGGCCGGCACACGAACGACCAGGTCCTGCTGGGCGACGATCCGGAGGACGAGATACTCGCGGTCCTCCCCCTTGATCGTCCGCGTCTCGATGTCCTCGATGACTGCGGCCCCGTGATTGGGATAGACGACCGTTTCGCCGACGGTGAAAGTCATATGTTTAGTTCCCCTTCCTAGGTGACCATTCTAACACGGGTTCGAATCTCCTTCTGACGCGTTTGTGCAGGTCAGAGGGCACATGCGGGCTTGACAGATCGCGGGTCCCTGTGGTGGCGGCACCTCGCGCAGCCACCCCCTGGGACATACTTCGGCCATGTCGACGACCCCGGCGCTGCTCCTCGTCCGTGCGGCGCACCCGCGCCAGGCCGTCGCCACCGCCGCCGTGCTCGGCGCCGCGGCCGCGGTCTCTGGGCGGCCCCTGCGCGAGGTGGCCATGGTGGCCGGGACGGTCCTGGTGGGCCAGTCGATCCTGGGCTGGGCAGACGACCTCGCGGACCGCCGGCGCGACCGGCGCCACCGCGCCGAGAAGCCGCTCGGCGCAGGGACCCTTGACCCGGGGACGGTGTGGTTCACGCTGACGTGCGCGGTGCTGCTCGTCGTACCCCTCGCCGTCTCCCACGGCCGTCGGGCCGGTCTGGCCTACCTCGCGCTGCTCGCCGTGGCGGCGATCGGCGACCGGGTGCTCCACGCACGGGTGCTGTCCTTCGTGCCGTGGATGGCCAGCTTCGCCCTCTATCCGGCGTTTCTCGCCTACGGCGGCTGGAACGGGGTCGGCACCCAGACGCCCCCCACGGTGGCCCTGGCGGCGCTGGCCGCGGCGCTCGGCCTGGGGGTCCACGTGCTCCTCGCCCTGCCCGGTCTCGTCGACGACCACGCGGAGGGCGAGCGGTCCCTCCCGCTGGTGCTGGCGCTGCGCACGGGCACCCCGCGGATGCTGCTCCTCGCGGGCACTTTCACCGGCGTCGTCGCGGTCGCGATCCTGATCACCGGGCGGACCGTCGGGCTGACCTGAACCGACGCTAGGCTGTGGGCCATGCAGCTCCGACCCCTCGCGACCGCCGCTGCGGTTCTCGCGCTCGCCGTTCCGCTGTCCTCCTGCGGCTTCGACTACGCCACGGAACGTGACTACGCCGTCACCAGCGGCGCCAAGAACGTCGATGGCGACGTCGACGTCCTCTCCGCCGTCGTGGTCTCGGCCGCCGACGGCTCGGGCACGTTCGTCGCCTCGCTCTCCAACAACATCCCCGACGAGGCGCAGACCTTCACCGGCGTCTCCGGCAGCGAGGGCGCCGCCATCACCGCTGCAGAGTTCGACCCCGTCCCGATCCCTGCCGGGGGCCTGGTCAACCTGGCCGACCCGGCGGCGGGCATCGTGCTCACGGGCGACTTCGGCCCCGGCAGCGTCGTCCCGCTCACGGTCGAGTTCGACAACGGCGAACGCATCTCGCTCAACGTCCCGGTCGTCGCCGACGACACCGGCTACTGGGAAGGCATGGACGTCTCGTGACACACACCCTGGTCCTGCTCCGCCACGGCGAGAGCGAGTGGAACGCCAAGAACCTCTTCACCGGCTGGGTCGACGTCGCCCTCACCGACAAGGGCCGGGTCGAGGCGGTGCGCGGCGGCGAGCTGCTGCGCGAGTCGGGCGTGCTCCCGGACGTCGTGCACACCTCGCTGCAGCGCCGCGCGATCAACACCGCGGCCCTCGCCCTCGACTCCGCCGACCGCCACTGGATCCCGGTGAAGCGCTCGTGGCGACTCAACGAGCGCCACTACGGGGCGCTCCAGGGCAAGGACAAGAAGCAGACGCTCGAGGAGTACGGCGAGGAGCAGTTCATGCTCTGGCGCCGCTCGTTCGACGTCCCGCCGCCGCCGCTCGACGACGCCGACGAGTTCTCGCAGGCCGACGACCCGCGCTACGCCGACCTCGGCGAGGACCTCCCGCGCACCGAGTGCCTCAAGGACGTCATCGCCCGCTTCCTCCCCTACTGGGAGTCCGAGATCGTGCCCGACCTCCAGAGCGGCAAGACCGTCCTGGTCGCCGCCCACGGCAACAGCCTGCGGGCCCTGGTCAAGCACCTCGACGAGATCTCCGACGGGGACATCGCGGCCCTCAACATCCCGACCGGGATGCCTCTCGTCTACGAGCTCGACGAGGACCTGCGCCCCACCGTCACCGGCGGGCGTTACCTCGACCCCGAGGCCGCCGCAGCCGCGGCAGCCGCGGTCGCCAACCAGGGTCGCTGAGCAGGGCCCCGGTCGACGTACGCCACCCGCCCGAGGCAGTGTCCGGGCGGAGGGCCTCAGTCGCGGTTGGGCTGCTCGCCGGTGACCACGAAGACCACCCGGTTGGCGACCGACACCGCGTGGTCGGCGATCCGCTCGTAGTAGCGGCCCAACAGCGCGATGTCGACCGCGGCCTCCACGCCGTGCGTCCAGTCCGTGGAGAGCAGCTCGGTGAAGCTGCGGCGGCGCAGCTGGTCCATGATCTCGTCGTCACGGCCGAGCTCGATGGCAGCGTCGACGTCGCGGTCCACGATGATGCTGCGCACGCGCCGCACCATGTCCTCGGCCGTCTCGGCCATCCGCTCCATGACCGGGCGCAGCTCTTCGGGCACCGCCACGGACGGCACGCGCAGGCGGGCGATCTTCGCGACGTGGACCGAGAGGTCCCCCATCCGCTCGAGCTCGCTGACCATGCGCAACGCCGACACGATCATCCGCAGGTCGCCGGCGACCGGCTGCTGGAGCGACAGCAGCGCGAAGGCGGTGTCGTCGACCCGCTCGCGGGCGGCATCGATCGCCTTGTCACCGCTGATGACCTGGTCGGCGGTGTGGATGTCGCCGGTCATCAACGCCTTGGTGGCCTCGCGCACAGCGATCTCGACCTGTCCGCAGATCTCGGAGAGGTCGGCGAAGATGCCGTCGAGCTGGTCATGGAAAGCCTCACGCATGCAGCCACTGTAGGGAGCCCACACGAACAGACGTCGGCGCTCGATGAACGCGGCATGAACACTCGGCGCCGAGCGCCCATCGGGGGCGGACGGGGGGTCCCCGCGCGTACGATGTGAGCGTGGATCCGACGACGCAGGCTGGTCTGGCCGCCATCGTGGGGGCCATCATGGCCGGCGGCGCGGTGCTCGCCTGGCACATCAGCGACCGCCAGCGCCACACGCTCCCCGCGGTCGAGGAGCCGGCGGTCCAGGCCGGAGTCGGCGCAGTGCTCAGCATCCTGCGCTCCAGCGCGGTCGTCGTCGACGAGTCCGACCACGTGCTGAAGGCCTCGGCGCCGGCGTACG
>JBBSOR010000043.1:0-30330 GCA_038259535.1 Propionibacteriales bacterium
AAAAACCCCTCGGCCCGGTGGGCGACGAGGGGTGACGCGCGTGCGTTCGGTCAGTGACCGCAGCTCACGCGTCGCGTGCGTACAAGAATCTCGGTGCGCATGTGACAACCGTCGCCGCCGGGCCGGTCCTGCGTCAAGCCAGTGTGACAGTCGTCCCAGCATCTGGAACGCGAGTCCCAACATGTGGCCGGCGGAGGGAGGTCAGCGCCCGGCCCTCGTGCAGATGCAGGACCGGTTGCCGTCGGCGTCGGCGACCACCCAGAACGACGGCGCCTCCGCGTCGCTGACCAGGGTGCCGCCGGCGTCGAGCACCGCCTGAAGCCGTCTCTCGCCCTCGTCGTGGGGCACCCAGACGTCGAAATGCCAGCGCTGCTCGTGGTCGGGCTCGGGCAGCAGCCGGACCTCGCCCTCCTCCCCCGGCCCCTGGACCCACAGGCCCGGCACCTGACCGCTCGGGTCGACGGGCTCGCCGCCCTTGACGTCCCCACCGAGCAGCGCCGCGTAGAACGGGCCCAGCGGGCCGGGCGTCGAGGTGTCGAGCCCCGGCTCGAGCTGGGTGAGACCCGCGACGTCGGCATCGGCCCCGGCCTCCGCGGCGAACCCGCTGATCGTGCGGGCGAGGTCGAGGTCACGGCTGGTGATCCCGCTGACGTCGTGGCTCGAGAGCGTCACGATCACCTCGGGATAGGTCAGCGAGATGTCGGGGTGGTGCCCGGCCGCCTCGGCCGCGGCGCCGATCCGGTCGACGAGCGCCAGCCCGGCGGCGAAGTCGCCGGTCCGGAACCGCGCCCGGATGCCCGTGAGGAGGAGGCGCCAGTCGTCAAGGCCGGGAGCCTCCCGGACCTCGGTGGCGGTGAGCCTGTGCTTGGGGTCTGCAGCCATGCCACCGACCCTGCCACGGGCCACCGACAGCGGCCACCCCCTCGTGCGGTCCCTGGTCAGTGCAGGTGCTGGGTGATCTCGCGGCGGTCGCCGTCGACCACGACACGCGCGAGCGCCCCGTTGACCAGCGGCAGGTGGGGCGGTACGTGGCCGATCTCGAGGTCCAGCACGATCGGCAGGCCGAGGCGCCCGAGGGCGTCGACGACGGCGCCGCGCTGGGTCAGCTCCGGATGGTCGGGGGCGGAGGTGCGCCCCACGAGCACCGCCGCCGCACGATCGAACCACCCGGCGAGCCGCATCCCGTGGAGGGAGCGGCAGATGTCTACCGCGTGGTCCTCGCAGGCCTCGAGGTAGACGATGGTGGGCTCGTCCAGCGTCTCGCCCCAGCCGCGCACATCACCGTACGGCGTGCCGGCAAGGTGGGCGATCGTCTCGATGCAGCCGCCGATCAGGCGACCCGTGACATCGACGCCGGCACCCCCGAGCACCTCCCAGCGGCCCTCGCCCACGTGCGTCCACCCGGTGGCGCGCGGGTCGGTCCCGAAGCGCACCCAGTCGGCCACCAGGCCGGAGTCGCGCTGCACGAAGGGGCCCTCGCCGCCGACGAGGTCCAGCCAGTGCAGCAGCCCGTCGGGCACGGCGTACGGCGTGTCCGCCAGGTTGTCGCCGTGCACGGTCGCCCAGCCCAGGCGCGTGGTGAGCGGCAGCAGCACCGTCGACAGGTCGGAGAAGCCGACCAGCCACGTGGGCTCGGCGGCGGCGAGGGCATCCCAGTCGAGGAGGTCGACCAGGTCGATGGCCGTCTCGCCGCCCCACGGCGGGACCACGCAGCCGATCGCAGGGTCGGCGAGCATCCGGGTCAGCTCGGCGGCGCGCTGCTCGGCGGGGGCGGAGGTGAGTCCCGTGCCGTCCATGCACTCCCCCACCTCGACGTCGTAGCCACGGGTCCGGAGCCACTCGACGCAGAAGTCGATGCGGGTGGCCGCCTCCCCCGAGACACCGGCCGACGGCGAGGTGACGCCGATCCGGTCGCCGGGTCGGATCGGGCGCGGGAAGCGGAGCGCGGTCGAGGCCATGGCCCGAGTCTGGCACCCTGTGTCCATGCCATTGGGAATGGGACTCGGCGCCCTCCTCGACCAGGTCGCGCACTCCGCGACGGTGGTGCCGCGGCTCTCCACCGCCTCGATCAAGGCGGGCCTGGGGCCGTCCGGGGCCGTCGAGGTGCTGCGGATCTCCGAGGCGGCGCTGCGCATCGCCTCGACCCACGGGCGTGGTGTGCCCGGGCGCACCAACGCGCTGCGGCACTTCATGTGGCAGGCCGTGCTCACTGCCCGGTTCGGGGTGGCCGCCGCCCGCACCATCGCGGACGCCCAGGAGGCCGGCACCCCCCACCGCAAGGACTCACGCGTCGACGTGCACAACAATGCGGCGGGCCAGGCCTACGGAGCCGCGCGTGCCGATGACCTGCAGGTCGGCTCGGTCACCGACGCCCTCGACCTCCTGGTGCCGGTGGCGCTGGAGAAGTGGGAGTCCGACGAGCTGATCTGGATCAAGCCGCACTGATCACCAGGTCGTGAGGCCCGCGCGATCGTGCTCCCCTGCAGGCCACACTGCCCGGACGACCCCGGCGGCGGCCAGGGCCTTGCGGCACCCCGGACAGGGCGGGTCGGTGATGTAGGCCGTCGAGCCCTTGGTGTCGCGGGTCGCGAACAGCAGTGCGTTGACCTCGGCATGGATCGCGATGCAGAACCCGGCGGTGCCGGGCCGGTCGTAGTCGCCGAGCCCCGGCACCTCGTCGTAGCCCAGCCGGCCACGCGGGCAGGCACCCACCAGGCAGTCGTTCTCGCCCGGAGCGGCGCCGTTGTAGCCGGTGGCGATGATGCGGTGCTCGATGGTCAACACCGCGCCGACCCGGCGGCGGGTGCACTTGGCGCGTGCGGAGACGGCAGCGGCGATGCCGAGGAAGTAGTCGTCCCAGCCGGGGACGACGGCGCCGGTGGTGCTCGTGGTCTCGCTCACGGGAGCACAGACTGCCCGATCTCACCGGGGTTGTAGGCCACTTCCCAGCGAAAGCCGTCGGGGTCGGCGAAGTAGCCGGTGTAGCCGCCCCACTCACGCTCGACGGCGTCGCCGACGTCGGTCGCGCCCGCGACCCGGGCCTGCTCGAGCACGGTGTCGACACCGCGGGTGGTGGCCAGGTTGTGCGACAGCGTGATCGGGGGTGGACCGCCGCGTGCGGGGGCGTGACCCACCTCGGCCACGAAACCGGACTCCACCCACAGGCTGAGCACGACCTTCTCGGCCACCCGGAACATCAGCACCTCACCGGGAACGTCGAGCTCGGGCTCCCAGCCGAGGCCGTCGACGTAGAACCGCCTCGTGAGGTCCAGGTCGGTCACGACGAGGGTGATGAAGCTGACGCGCTGGTCCATGTCACTGCTCCTTCTCGGGCGGGCGAGCAGCCAGGCGGACCCGCTGTCGGCCCAGCGCGTCGAAGTTGCGGTCGTCGAGCCAGTCGTCGAGGGCCTCGCGGACCCGCGGCCACTCGAGGTCGGTGATCGAGAACCAGTCGGTGTCGCGGTTGCGCCCCTTGTAGACGACGGCGTTGCGGAAGCGGCCCTCCCAGATGAACCCGAGCCGGATCGCGGCCCGGCGCGACGCAGCGTTGAGGCTGTCGCACTTCCACTCGTAGCGGCGGTGGCCGAGGTCGTCGAAGGCGTGGCGCATGAGCAGGGCCATCGCCTCGGTGGCCGCGCGGCTGCGCTGCAGCTGGCGGCCGAAGGCGATCCCGCCGACCTCGAGGCTGCCCATGACGGGGTCGATGCGCATCAGGGAGCAGAAGCCCGCCGCCCGGCCGGTCTCGAGCGGCACGATCGCAAACATGACCTGGCCCGGGTCCTGCCTGCCGTGGTCCACGATCGCGGCCATCGCCTCGCGGTCCTGGGGACGCTCCCAGAAGAGATAGGTCCAGAGCGGGTCGTCGTCCTCGCGACACACCGCGGCACGGAGGTCATCGACGTGCTGCGGTCCGATCGGCTCCAGCCGTACGCCCCCTCCCTCGAGCACCGTGTCCTTGGTGGGCGGATCGGCTGGCGTCCAGTCGACCGGGCGGCCGAGGACCTGGCCGTGGTCGTTGGTCGACCTGGTCCGCGTCGCCGACAGCCGCATCCCCACCGGGCCCGTCACCGGAGGGCCTCGGCGACCGCCGCCATGCCGCGCTCGACCTCGTCGAAGGACGTCGACAGCGGCGAGAGCCCGATCCGCAGACCGCCCGGGTCGCGGTAGTCGGGGATCACGTCGCGCTCCCACAGACGTGCGGTGACCTCGCGCATCCGGTCGTGGTGGAGGGTGACGTGGCCGCCACGCTGCGCGGGGTCGCGCGGCGAGGCGAGGGTGACCTCGGGCAGCGTCGCGTCGGCGATCTCGACGGCGTACGACGTGAGCGCGACCGACTTGGCCCGGATCGCTTCGATGCCGGCCTCGTCGACGAGCTCGAGCATGCTCTGCATCGCCACCATCCCGAGGATCGGCGGGGTGCCCGAGATGAAGCGGCGGATGCCCGGGGCGGGGGCGTAGCCCGGTCCCATCAGGAACGGGTCGGCGTGGCCCATCCAGCCCTGGATCGGCTGGGTGAGGTCGTCCTGGAGCCGGGCGTTGACATAGCCGTAGGCAGGCGACCCGGGACCACCGTTGAGGTATTTGTAGGTGCAGCCGACGGCGAGGTCGGCGTCCCACTCGTCCAGCGCGATCGGCACCGAGCCCGCGGAGTGGCACAGGTCCCACAGCACGAGCGCGCCGGCCTCGTGGGCGATCCGAGTCAGCTCGGGTGCGTCCGCGAGCCACGCCGAGCGGTAGGCGACGTGGCAGAGCACGACGAGGGCGGTGCGCTCGGAGACCGCCTCACGGAGCTGGTCGGCGGTGACGCCCGTGGAGGTGTCGACCTCGATCCAGCGCAGGGTCAGGCCGCGCTCGGCGGCGATCCCCTCGGCGACGTAGCGGTCGGTCGGGAAGTTGTCGGTGTCGATGACGATCTCGGTGCGGTCGGGGTCGGTGCGCACGGCGTGGTCGACGGCCGCGCGCATCAGCTTGTAGATCCACACGGTCGTGGAGTCGCCGATGGCCGTCTGGCCGGGTGCGGCACCCAGGCAGATCCGGGCCAGGTCGTCGCCGAGATCGGTCGGCAGCTCCATCCAGCGCTCGTCCCAGCCGCGGATGAGGCGCTCGCCCCACTGGCGGTGGACGAACTCCGAGAGCCGTTCGGCAGCCGCCGTGACGGGCCGGCCGAGCGAGTTGCCGTCGAAGTAGACGAGGTCGGAGCCCGCGCCGGCGAACCGCGCCCGGAGGTGGGCGAGGGGGTCGGCGGCGTCGAGCTGTGCTGACGTCTGGGGGGCTGCGGTGGTCACCGCCTCAACCTATCGGCCGCACCCGGCCCCCCAGCCAGGAGGAGACCCACTCAGTAGCAGACGGCTCCGTGCGCCGCCGACTGCACGACCTTGCGGTACTTGCCGAGCACGCCGCGGGTGTACTTCGGCGGCAGTGGCTCCCAGCCCTCTGCCCGGGCGGTGAGCTCCGCCTCGTCGACGTGGAGGTCGAGCGTCATGCCGGACACGTCGAGGGTGATCCGGTCGCCGTCGCGCACGAAGGCGATCGGGCCGCCGTCACTGGCCTCGGGCGCGATGTGGCCGACGCAGAGCCCCGTCGTCCCTCCGGAGAAGCGACCGTCGGTGATGAGCAGGACGTCCTTGCCGAGGCCGGCGCCCTTGATCGCGCCGGTGATGGCGAGCATCTCGCGCATGCCGGGCCCGCCCTTGGGGCCCTCGTAGCGGATCACCACGACGTCGCCGGCCTGGATCGCGCCCTCGCCGAGCGCGTCAAGGGCCTTGCGCTCGCCGTCGAAGACGCGGGCGGTGCCGGTGAAGGTCGAGTCGTCGAAGCCGGCGCTCTTGACGACGGCGCCGTCCGGGGCGAGCGAACCCTTGAGGATCGTGAGGCCGCCGGTGGCGTGGATCGGCCGGTCGAGCTGGCGCAGGATCTCACCGTCGAGCGGCTTCGGGTCGAGGTCGGCGAGGTTCTCCGCCATCGTCTTGCCCGTGCAGGTGAGCACGTCTCCGTGGAGGTGGCCGGCGTCGAGCAGGGCCCGCAGCAGGACGGGGATGCCGCCGACACGGTCGAAGTCGGTCCACACGAAGCGACCGAACGGCTTCATGTCGGCCAGGTGCGGGACGTTCTTGCCGATCCGGGTGAAGTCGTCGAGGGTCAGGTCGACCTCGGCCTCGCGGGCTATCGCCAGCAGGTGGAGGACCGCGTTGGTCGAGCCGCCGAGCGCCATCGCCATCGCGATGGCGTTCTCGAAGGCGGGCTTGGTCATGATCTGGCGCGCGGTGATGCCCTGGCGGAGCATCTCGACGACGGCCTCACCGGACTTGTGGGCGAAGCCGTCGCGGCGTCGGTCGACGGCCGGCGGCGAGGAGCTGCCGGGCAGGCTCATGCCGATCGCCTCGGCGACGCTGGCCATCGTGTTGGCGGTGTAGGCCCCACCGCAGGCACCTTCGCCGGGACAGATGGCGCGCTCGATCTCGTCGACCTTCTCGCGGGTGATCTTGCCGGCCAGGCAGGCACCGACGGCCTCGAAGGCGTCGATGATGGTGACGTCCTTGCCGTCGACCTGCCCGGGCATGATCGTGCCGGCGTAGAGGAAGACGCTCGCGAGGTCGAGGCGCGCGGCGGCCATGAGCATGCCGGGCAGCGACTTGTCGCACCCCGCGAGCAGCACCGACCCGTCGAGGCGCTCGGCCATCATCACGGTCTCGACCGAGTCGGCGATGACCTCGCGGCTGACGAGCGAGAAGTGCATCCCCTCGTGGCCCATCGAGATGCCGTCGGAGACCGAGATGGTGCCGAACTCGAGCGGGAAGCCCCCCGCCGCGTGCACGCCGTTCTTCACGGCCTTCGCGAGGCGGTCGAGGCTGAGGTTGCAGGGCGTGATCTCGTTCCAGCTGGACGCGACACCGATCTGTGGCTTGTGCCAGTCGTCGTCCCCCATGCCGACAGCTCGGAGCATCCCCCGCGCAGCGGTCGCCTCGAGGCCGTCGGTGACCGCCCGGCTGCGGGGCTTCATGTCGGGTGCGTCGGCTGCGTGGCTCATGCCGTCAGGCTAGTCGTCCGCCTCCACGGCCGGTCGCCGTGTCTCACTGGGACTCAGCCCGCGTGTCCCCGCTCCGCCTCGCGCTTGAGCGAGGCCAGGCCCTTCTCGAAGTCGGCGCCGATCGCCGTGTCGAAGAACAGCCTCCCCACCACGCCCATCAGCAGGCTGCGGGACCCGGCCATGCTCCAGGTGACGTCGGTGGCGTCGTCGTCCGGTCCGCCGGCGGGCGCGAGGCTGAAGGTGGTGACGTTGGTGGCCTTGAAGGGCTTGAGGAACCGGAGGTCCACGACGACGGCCCTCGCGGTGGACTCGGTGATCCGCATCTCGCCCTCACCCGCCTTCCGGTTGCCGGCCCAGTGATAGGTCGAGCCCACTCCGTGGTCGGGCCCCGAGAAGTCGCGGCGCAGCGCGGGGTCGAGGCCCTCCCACGGCGACCACCGGGGCCACTCGCGGAAGTCGTCGACGAGGGCATGGATGCGTGCCGGATCCGCGTGGACGCGGGTCGTGCGGGAGAGCGAGAAGTCGGCCACGGATCAGTCCAGCCTCGCCGCGCGCACCACGAGCACGTCCGGCAGGTCCTTGTGGATCTCGCGCCACGACCGGCCCTCGTCGGGCGAGGCCCAGACACCGCCGTTGCGGCCACCGAAGTAGAGGCCGACCTCGTCGTGGTCGTCGACGCACATCGCGTCGCGCATCACCGCGGTGAAGTAGCCGTCCGGCAGGATGCCCTCACCCAGCGGCTCCCACGACGCGCCGGCGTCGGAGGTGCGGTAGACCCGCGCCTTGCCGTCCACGGGCCAGCGCGCCTCGGCGCCGGTGATCGGGAAGTTGTACGCCGTGTCGCCGCGGTGCGGGTGGGCCACCATCGCGAAGCCGAACTCGGTCGGCAGGCCCGGCGCGATGTCCTGCCAGGTCGAGCCGCCGTCGTCGGAGCGGTAGACGCCGCCGTGGTTCTGGAGGTAGAGCCGCTCGGGGTCGACCGCATCGCGGGCGACCTTGTGCACGCACTGGCCGAACTCGGGGTAGTTGCGCTCGCCGGGGAAGAACTCCGCCTTCACCCCGGTGTTGGAGGGCGCCCACGACTCGCCACCGTCCGAGCTGGCGTAGACGCCGCCGGTCGAGAGGGCGGCGAGCACGCGCGCAGGGTCCTGCGGGTGCGGGAGGATCGTGTGGAACGCCTGGCCGCCGAACCCCGCGTTCCACTCCTCGCGGTGCGGGTGGTCCCACAGACCGCGCACGAGGGAGAAGGTCTCGCCGCGGTCGGACGAGCGGAACACCGCTCCCGGCTCGGTGCCGGCCCACACCACGTCGGGGCCTCCGTCGGGAGCGAGACCGGGCTGCAGCTGCCACACGCGGGCCAGGGTCGCTCCGGTGTCCTCGGGGAAGCGGGCGGCGCCGTTGGGCGTCTCGTCCCACGTCGTGCCGAGGTCGTCCGAGCGCCACACCTGCGGCCCCAGCCAGCTCGACGACGCGCCGGCCAGCAACCGGGGAGCGGCGCCGCGGGTGTCGATCATGGCGGAGTAGACCTCCTCCATGGGGAAGTGCGGCCCGGTCCACCGCCAGGACGTGCGCGCCTCGTCGGAGGTGCCCAGCCACATGCCCTTGCGGGTTCCGACCATGAGGAGCGTGCGGGACATCGGGCCTCCAGGAGAGCTCGGCGAGGTGCCACGTGTGTGACTATTCCGATTAGGAACACTACTCTTCGAGGACGATGAGTCAAGACATCCCCGTGACCGGCTACGCGATCCTCGGCCTCCTCACCTTCGGCGACGAGCTGACGGGCTACGAGATCAAGCGGCGCGCCGACATGACGCTCCGGTTCTACTGGGCCTCCCCGGCGATGAGCCAGATCTACAGCGAGCTGCGCCGGCTCACCGACCGCGGCCTGCTCTCAGCCGACGCCCGCACCGAGGGTGGCCGTGCGGTCACGTCGTACGCCATCACCGACGCCGGGCAGGCGGCGCTGCGCGCGTGGATGGACGGCACCCCTGCTGGTTTCCCGGTGCTCAAGCACACCGTCCTGCTGCGCCTGCTCATCGGCCACGCCACGGAGCCGGAGCAGACCCGGCAGATGCTCCACGACTACGTCGCCGAGCTCGACCGGGCCCTGGACGACCTCAGCGAGGTCCGCGACTCGTTGCGCGGCGCCGACCGTCCAGGTGAGGCGTTCCGCTTCCCGTCGCTGGTCGCGGACTGGGGCCTGGACTACTTCGCCGCCGAGACCCGTCACGCACAGCGCGCGCTGGCGAGCCTCGATGAGACGGGCGTCGAGCACCCGCCCCGCCCTGAATAGGCTGCGCGGGTGACCCCACGACCGAGCCGCACGCTGCTCGGACCGGTGGGCCTGGTGGTCGTCGGGATCCTCTCGGTCCAGGTCGGCGCCGCCATCGCCAAGGGCCTCTTCGACGAGATCTCGCCGACCGCGATGGTCTGGCTGCGGCTCGTCACCAGCGCCCTGGTGCTGGCGGCCGTCGCGCGCCCCCGCCTGAGCGGGCGGACGCGGCACGACTGGCTGGTCGTGCTCGGCTTCGGGCTCAGCCTGGCCACCATGAACTGGGCGATCTACCAGTCCTTCTCCCGCATCCCGCTCGGCATCGCAGTCACCATCGAGTTCGTCGGACCCCTCACCCTGGCCGTGCTCGGGTCCCGACGCGCCCGCGACGCCGTCTGGGTGGCACTGGCCGGCGCGGGGGTCGCCCTGCTCGGCTTCCAGCGCACCGACCTCGACCTCCTTGGCGTGGCGTACGCCCTGCTCGCCGGGGCGGCGTGGGCGGCGTACATCCTGCTCAGCGCCAGCACCGGGCGGCGGTGGGCCGGCTTCGACGGCCTGGCGGTGGCCAGCGCCGTCGCCGCGACGGGCATGACGATCCCCGCCCTCCTGTCCGCGGGCCCCGGCCTCTGGGACGGCCGCATCCTCCTCGTGGGGGCTCTCGTCGGGCTGCTGAGCTCGGTCATCCCCTACAGCTGCGAGCTCGTCGCGCTCCGGAGCCTGCGGCCTGCGGTGTTCGGCATCCTGATGAGCCTCGAGCCGGCCGCAGCCGCCCTCGCCGCGATCATCGTGCTCGACGAGCACCTGTCTGCGGTGCAGTGGCTGGCCATCGCCTGCGTCGTCGCCGCCTCGATCGGGGCCACCCGGTCGGGATCGACCGGGCGCGAGCATGCGGCGCCACCCGGCACACTGGCGACGTGAAGGGGCAGACATGAGATCACGGCTCGCCCTGACCGCGTTGGCGCTCACGCTGGGCGCCGCGACCGGGTGCGCCGACAACACCCCCGCTCCCCTGCCCCGCACGACGCAGCCCACCGACCTGCCCAGCCAGCCGACGGCGAGCGCGGACCCGGGCGGCGCCGGGAGCCCGAGCAGCGAGCCGGACGCCGACCCGAGCGTCGTCCGCACGCTCGTCGACCAGCTCGAGGTGCCGTGGGGCGTCGACTTCCTGCCCGACGGGAGTGCGGTCGTCACCGAGCGGACCAGTGGCCAGGTCCTGGGCATCACCGCGGACGGTGCGACGAGGCGACTGGGCGCGATCCCGGCCATCGCCGAGGGCGAGGCCGGACTGCTCGGTGTGGCCGTGTCACCGACCTTCGACAGCGACCGGACGCTGTTCTTCTACCTCACCACGGGCACCGACAACCGGGTGCTCAGCGCCGTGCTCGGCGCCACGACGCTGGGCGAGCCGACCGTCGTCCTCGACGGCATCCCGCGGGGATTCATCCACGACGGCGGGCGCATCGCGTTCGGCCCCGATGGCTACCTCTACGTCACCACGGGCGAGACGGGCGACCCCGCGCTGGCCCAGGACCCCGACAGCCTGGCCGGCAAGATCCTGCGGATCGCCCCCGACGGTGCGCCCGCTCCCGGCAACCCCGACCCCGCGTCCCCCGTCTGGTCGCTCGGCCACCGCAACGTCCAGGGCCTCGCCTGGGACGACGCGGGTCGGCTCTGGGCCTCCGAGTTCGGAGACTCCACCTGGGACGAGCTCAACCTCATCGAGAAGGGCGGCAACTACGGCTGGCCCGTGGTCGAGGGCGCCGGAGGCGGCGACGACTTCATCGATCCGCAGCTCGTCTGGCCGGTCGAGCAGGCCTCGCCGAGCGGACTGGCCTACGCCGACGGCCACCTCTGGATGGCGGGGCTCCGCGGCCAGCGGCTGTGGCGGATCACGGTGTCCCGGGCCGGGAGGGCGTCACGTCCCACGGCGTGGTTCACCGAGGACTACGGCCGCCTGCGCACGGTGGCCACGGCCCCCGACGGGCTGCTCTGGCTGACGACGTCCAACCGGGACGGCCGCGGCAACCCGACGCCCGCGGACGACCGGATCATTCTCGTGCGCCCCTGACCACGGCGCGCCGCGCGGCGCGGCGCAGGGTCGTGAGGATCGCCGGCCCGAGCACGACGATGGCGACCCCGGTGGTGATCGCGCGGCCGGTGTCCCAGCCGCCGGTGGAGGTGAGGAGCGTGTAGACGCCGAAGCGGTGGGCGTTCTCCAGCACGGGGGCGCCGGCGACATAGGCCAGCGAGCCCTCGTGCCCGGGCACCACGATGCCGAGGGTGAAGGGCCAGAAGCTCAGGTTCATCAGCATGCCGAAGAGGTAGGACGCCGCCACCGCGTAGGCGACGAGCATCGCGATCTCCGCACGTCCGCCGACTCGACGGGGCAGGAGGCCGGCGCCCATCCCCACCCACGCCGCGCAGATCATCTGGAACGGCAGCCACGGACCCACACCGGCGGTCAGCAGCGCCGAGGCGAAGAGCGACGTACAGCCCAGGACGAAGCCGAAGCCCGCCCCGAAGACCCGACCGCCCAGCACGAGCAGGAAGAAGACCATCTCGATGCCGGCGGTCCCGGCACCCAGGCCACGCATCACCGCGTTGACCGCGGACAGCACGCCGAGGACGGCGAGCACGCGCGAGTCCATGCCACCCTCGCCCATCTCGGCGAGCACGACCACCATCACGAGCGGGAGCAGGGCCAGGAAGATGAACGGCGGCTCGACCCGCTGGCCGGGCTGGGCGTCGAGCAGGAGCGGCCAGCACAGCATCATCAGGCCGGCGACGGAGGCGAGGACGAGCACCGCCGCGGTGCGCGGGCCGATGGGCAGCGCGACACCTGACCGGACCTCGTGCCGGGGCGGGGCGCCCTCGACCGTGCTCATGCGCGGTCCTCCTCGGCGAGCGCTGCGGCCACTTCCTCGACGACCAGCCAGGGCGCGCCGAGGACCTTGGTGACCTGCGGGGCGAACGACGGCGACTCGGCGAGCACACGCTGCGGCGAGCCGCTGGAGACGACCTCCCCCTCGGCCAGCACGACGACCTCGTCGGCGACGTGGGCGGCGAACTCGACGTCGTGCGTCGCGAGCAGGAGGCTGTGCCCGTCCGAGGCGAGGTCGGCCACGATCCGGGCGAGCTCGGACTTGCCGGCGTAGTCGAGGCCGCGGGTGGGCTCGTCGAGCAGCACCACCGTCGGGCGGGCGCTGAGCACGATCGACAGCGCGAGCGCGAGCCGCTGGCCCTCGGAGAGGTCGCGCGGGTGGATGCCCTCCTCGATGCCCGGGGCGAGCCGGTCGAGAAGTCCGCGGCAGGTGCCGGTCGCGGCGTCGGCCCCGGCGTCGGCCGCGGCGCACTCGTCGGCGACGGTCTCGAGGTAGAGCAGGTCGGCGGCGGTCTGCGGCACCAGCCCGACGTGCGCACGCCGCTGGGCGGGCGCCAGGTCGGCCGGGTCGTCGCCGCCCACGTCGAGCGTGCCGGAGCGGCGCCTGCCCGACCCCTGGAGCGCCCAGATGAGACTGGACTTGCCGGAGCCGTTGCGACCCATGAGCACGGTGACACGGCCGGCGGCGAGCGTGAGGTCGACCTCGCGCACCGCGACGTGGGTGCCGTGGACGACGGTGATGTCGCGTGCACTGAGGAGCGGCGCGGCCCCGGCCACGACCACGGGCTCGGGAGGAGCCAGCTCGGGGAGGGAGCGCGCGTGGCGCCGGGCATCGCGGACGGTGAGCGGCAACGGGTCCCAGCCGACGAGGCGGCCCAGCTCGACCAGCGGCGGTGCCACGGGAGAGTCGGCGAGCACGGTGCGCGGCTCGTCGACCCTGATCCGGCCGTCCCCGGTCAGCAGGCAGATCCGGTCGGCGAAGGGCACCACCCTCTCGAGGCGGTGCTCCGCGAGCAGGACGGTCAGCCCCAGGTCGTGGACCAGCCGGGTGATGGTCGCGAGGACGTCCTCGGCGGCGGTGGGGTCGAGGGCCGACGTCGGCTCGTCGAGCACGAGGACGCGCGGGTGGGTGGTGAGCACGGCGCCGATCGCGACCCGTTGCTGCTGCCCGCCGGAGAGGGTGCGCAGGTCGCGTCCGCGGAGATCGGCGATGCCGAGCAGGTCGAGCGTCTCCTCCACGCGACGGCGCATCGTCTCCGGGGCGGTCCCGAGCTGCTCCATGCCGTAGGCGAGCTCCTCCTCCACGGTGTCGGCGACGAATCCGGCGAGCGGGTCCTGGCCGACGTAGCCGACGAGGTGGGCGCGTTCGCGGGGAGGCTGCTCGACGATGCTGACCCCGTCGAGCAGGACGTCGCCGGTGAGCACGCCGCCGGTGAAGCGGGGCACGAGCCCGGTGACGACGCCGAGCAGGGTGGACTTTCCCACCCCCGTGCGACCCGAGACGAGCACCAGCTCGCCCTCCTCGAGGGTGAGGTCGACGTGGCGCAGCACCTCGCGCCGGTCGTAGCGGAAACCGATGTCGCGCAGCTCGATCACGCGGACACCTCCCGTGCCGATGCGGCCACGGTCGCGAACACGGTCGACGGGACCGGTGTGGCCACGGCGGGCAGGGTGCCGAGCAGTCCGACCACGAGGGCGAGGGGCGAGAGGTAGGGCGCGACGTCGACACCCGGATAGGCGACGGCGACCTGGGTGTGGGCGACGTACCAGCCGAGCGCCGCGACGCCGATCCCGACACCGACAGTGAAGAGCTCGGGGGCTCGCCACGGGTCGGGACGGTAGCGGGTGCGCTCCACGCGCCGGCCGGCACTGGCCAGGCCGAGCACCGCGACGAGGACCCCGGCGCCCAGCATCGGCAGCGCCAGGATCCGGGGGGCGGTGGGGTCGAGCCAGGCGTAGGTCCCCACGCAGATGCCGGTGAGCGCCAGCAGGAGCAGCGAGCCGGTGACCCACCGCTCACGTCGCGACGCGCCACCCGAACGCCCGTAGCCGCGGGTGTCCATCCCGGCGGCGAGCGCCAGGGACCGCTCGAGCGCGTCCTCGAGGACCGGGACGAGGAATCGGCGCAGACGACCCACGCCGGTCGTCATGCCCCCACGCAGAGCCTGGGCGGCGCGCACCCGACGGGCGCTGTCGGCGAGCTGCGGGAAGATCGTGACCGAGACGACCAGGGCGGTGCCGATCTCGTAGAGCGCCGGCGGCACGGAGGCGAGCAGGCGTTTGGGGTTGGCGAGCGAGTTGGCCGCGCCGACGCAGATGATGATCGCGGCCAGCCGGAGCCCGTCGTAGAGCCCGGCCAGGAGCGCCTCGCTGGTCACCGGGCCCAGCAGCCGGACGCCGGCGGCCCAGTCGGGCAGCGGGACCTCCGGGAGGTCGAGCAGCACGCGCCCGATCTCCTGACCGCCGAAGATGATCCGGAACACCACGCGGAGCACGACCGTCAGTGCCGCCAACCACACGTAGAGCCGAAACGACCGGCCGAAGGGATGACCGGACCGGCGCGCCATGACCACCACCGTCGCCGCCCCCATGACCAGGAGCAGCAGCAGCGGGTTGGTCGTCAGGGACGCCGCGGTGGCCAGCCCGATCGCCCAGGACCACCAGGCGATCGGGTGCAGGTCACGCGGCAGGCCCCTGAGGAGGCGGGCCGGTCCGGTCACGACGCGTCAGACCCCCCGTCTACGACGCGCCACCACGACGCTGCCGGCGATCGCGATCGCGAGCAGGCCGAAGACGCCCCAGGTGACCACCGCCGGGATCCGGGCGGGCTCGTCGACGGTGGGTGAAGAACCGGCGCTCGAGTCACCGCTCGCGCCTGAGACGCCGGCAGACTCAGAGGGCGGGTCGGCCCCCTCCGGCCCGGCAGGAGTCTCCGAGTCTTCGGGAGCCTCAGAGCCACGGGTGGGGTCCTCGGTGGGGTCCTCGGTGGGGTCCTCGGAGCCGGCCCTGTCGCGCGCATCTCCAGGAGACTCAGGTGCAGCTGTCGACTCGGAGGAGCCGGTCGGCGACGCAGAGGGAGTCGACTGCGGGGTCGCCGAGGACCCGGAGTTGCCGGACCCTCCACCGGACCCGCCGCCCGATCCGGACCCGGTGCCCCCACCGCCGGACCCGCCGGACCCGCCCCCGGACCCGACGGTCGGGCTCGGAGAGGGCGTCGGGGAAGGCGTCGGGGACGAGGCCGACGAAGGGGAGGGCGACGCTGTCGGCGTCGGGCTGGACGCCGCCACGGGCGGCGCGACGCCCGGGGGACCGCTCCCCCCGGACGGGCGGTCCTGCTGCCACGACCAGCCGACGGATCCGCCGGCCGGCACCGTCAGCCCCCCGACGCCGTACGACGAGTAGGTCCACGTCGCCTTCGAGCCATCGGCCCACCACAGGCCCCAGTAGGCGTTGGCCGGGGAGGTGTTGACGCACGGGTCGCTGGTCGGGACACCGTCGACCCGGCACACGAACCCGGGCTGCCGCGTCGCGTAGGAGATCGTGACGCCCACCGAGGCGAAGATCGCGGCGGCGCTCTTGCCACCACCGTCGCTCGCGCAGGCAGTGACGGTGCTGCCGCCGAGCTCGCGGTAGTCGACCACCACGCTCACCCCGCCAGAAGACGAGCACGTGGCCGCGCCCGCCGCGGGCACCCACGTCGCCGGAGCGAACCCGAGGGCAAGCCCCCCGGCGACCAGGCCGGAGGCCACCATCGCCAGGGAGCTCGCGGCCTGCCGAACTCGGACTGCCATCGACGTCACTTCCGGTGCAACCAGAAGGTCGTCCGGGCCGGGTCAGCCCCGCGGGCGCTCTGGGTCGCCCTGACCCGGACACGCGTGGAGCCGAGCACCGATCGCGCCGGGCGCTGCAGCCTCAACCTGATGGTCGCGGTTCCACCCGCCTCGACGCTGTAGGGCGCCTTGGCCATCAGCAGCTTGCGCACGCTGCCGTTGCGCAGCTCGACCTTGCGCACCGTGCGGACCTTCAGCTTGCCTGCGCACGCCTGCGCGCTGTCGCAGCTCACGGCGAGCGTGAACGCGTTGCGCCTGACACGCTCGACCTTGGACGTCGTCAGCTCACCGACGACGGCCTCCTCGGCGGCAGGAGGCGTGGTCGGTGTGGAGGTCGAGGACAGGACTGCGACCGTGTGCGTGGTCGAGCCGTCGCGGCCGGTGACTGTGTACGTCGCCGGGCCGGACCCGGTCGGCAGCGTGACGCGGGCCGTGAGCGTCGCGTCGGTGCCGACCACCACGGTGCGAGTACCCGCGATGCCGGGCCCACTGAGGCAGAACCGCTCGCCGACCTCGGCACCGGTCGCGGTCAGGGTCGAGACGGTGCCGGGCTCGGCACCGGCGGAGGTGACGGTGAGGTCTGTGACGGACCCACGCAGGTGGGTGAGTCCCGCGACGGCCTGGACGGTCGCTCGCCACCACTGGTCCCGCGCGCCGTCGGTGATGCCGTCCGTCGCAGCGCTCGAGAATGCCGTCGCGTCGTAGGCCAGCGCGCCCTCCTCTCCGTCGAGAGGTGAGGTCGAGGGCTGCGGCGCGACCTGCAGCCCGGAGACCCACTCGGCTGCCTTCCCGGCCTGCTCGCACCGACCACCGGCGGCCAGCGCGCTGGCGGCCAGACCCGTGCTGTTGGTGTTGGAGTCGGGCGTGAACGCACTCCCGACGAACGACCCGTCAGCCTTCTGCGTGGCGACGAGCCAGTCAACGGCCCGGGCGATCGCGGCGTCGACCTTCGCCGGACGCGGCGCGATGGCGGCGAGCTGGTCCACGACGAACGCCGTGGCGTCCGTGTCGGTGCCGTCGACACCGTCCGTGCAGCGCTGCTCCGCAGCAGCCGGGTCGGCGGTGAAGAACACCCGGAAGTAGCCGGCCGAGCACTGCTGCTGGAGGAGGAAGTCCGTGACGGAGCCGGCACCGGCCGAGCCGGCGACCGAGAGCCCGCGGGCGCCCAGGGCCTGGCCGAAGGTGTTGGCGTAGTCGGCTCCACCCAGTCGGTCGGCGAGGCGTCCGGCGCTGGGTCCGGAGGTGGTGACGCGGTCCTCCACCTCCTGGACGAGGTCGAAGCCGCCGTAGTCCCGCGCGTCGGCGCCGGAGACCTGGGCGAAGACCAGGGCCTTGGCGAAGGAGCCGGAGTAGAGGTCGTCGGGTGCGCCGTAGTCCACACCGGTGGCATAGCTCGCGACCCTCGTGGTCATCGCCTGGCGGAGCTGGCGCACCAGCGCCTGGTCGCCGCCCACCTCGTCCATGCTGAGGCCGATGTCGAGGGTGAGGCCGTAGTCGTCGAATCCGCCGTAGTTGGGGTTGTGGATGACACCGTTGGTGAGCTGGGTGGCCAACCAGCCGGTGGCCGACCGGGCGGGCGCCGGAGCAGGCACGTGGGTGGCGGCGCTGGCCGGCTGGGCCAAGGTGGTGGCGGCGAGCACGACGGCTGCCAGCCCTGAGATGAGCTTCATGGTTCCTTCCCCCGCTGCGACAACGAGGGAGACGGCATGCGCCGCTGCCCTCGCTGCATTCCTCGACAGCGATGGTGATAAGACGCGTCGAGGCGGGTGTTCCGGCTCGCACGGGATTGCTCCCGTGCCCACGGTTGCGGGTCAGCGCCGGTTTTGGACCGGCTTTCCCCAGCTCGGGCGTAGATGGTGCCGACCCGTTCGGGTGCGGCTTGCGCAGCCTATCCCTCCCCCGGCCCCGGACGCACCTCGACCCGACGTCGCGAGACGTCGGGTCGAGGGCTGGAGCACCGCGTGGTGCACGGGGTGGTGCGGGTGGGTCAGTTGCGGACCCGGATCCAGGTGCGTGCTTCGTCGTCGGACGTCTTCACCAGGCCGACGCGACGCTGGTTGCCCGTCGGCAGCAGGAGCTTGCGCACGATCTTGTCGCCGGACGTCTTGCCCTTCACGCGACGGAAGTCACCCTTGACCTGCATGCACGCGCTCTCGCCCGGAGCCAGTCCGTAGACGCGGAACTGGACACGCTCACCGGCGCGAGCCTGGCTGCGGACGGACACGATCCGGAACCTGTCCTTGCTCGCCGGAGCGAACTGCAGGCCGAGGATCGCCTGGGCGGTGGCACGACGCCACTCGTCACGGCCGTCGGCGGGGATGCCGCCGGCCTTGGCTGCCTTGGACCGGTCCTTGCGGAAGGCGACGGCCCCGGTGTCCTTGGTCAGCGCCGTACGGCACTTGTACTTGTCGACCGGCTGGTTCTTGCGGACCCAGAGCGCCGCCTTGAGGGCCGCGTCGCTGTTCTTCAGCAGCCCCATGGCATAGCCGCCGAGTGCGGTGGTGTTGGTGTTGATCTGCGCACCGTCTCCAGAGCTGCGGATCGCCCCGCTGTTGCGCTGGCGGTCGGCGAGCCACGTTCCGGCCTTGGCGAGCGCGTCCTTCACCGGCTGGCTGGTGTCGCGCGACTCGATCAGGTTGATCACGGCGAACGCGGTCGCGTCCGGGTCGGCCTCGCTCCCGGCCGCACCATCGGTGCACGACTGGTTGGGCACGTTGGCCTTCTCGAAGTTGAGCCGGAAGGCGCCCGAAGCGCACTGCTGCTTGAGCAGGAAGTCGCGCGCCGCACCCGCCTCGGTGGACCGGGCGAGCGCCAGGGCGCGCACGGCGTAGGACTGGCCGACGACGTTGGCGTAGTTGCCGAACTCGGACTTGTCGAAGATCCGACCGGCGAACGCCGCAGCCTGCGGCTCGGCGGCCGGGTCGGCCGGGACATCGGCCGTGCGCTCCTCGAGGCGCGTGATGAGGTTGATCCCGCTGTAGTTCGTCGGGATCTTGTCGGCCGCGCGGGCGAAGGCAGCAGCCTTGGCCAGCGGGCCGGCGTAGGACTCCTTGGTGCCGTCACCGATGTACTCGGCGATGCGTGGCTCGAGCGCGTTGTTGATGGTCGTGACGTCCGCGACATGGCCGGGAGTGATCGCGAGCCCCAGGCCGGTGTCGATGGTGAGACCGAAGTCCGGGCCGAGCTCACCCACCATGAGGCCGTTGGTGAGCTCTCCGGTGATCCAGTCGGCGGCGATCGCCGCGGGGGTGCTGTCGGTCCTCACGCCGGACGTGGCCGCCCGGAGTGCGGGTGAGGGATCTGCCGATGCGGGTGGTGCGGCGAGCATGCCGGCACCGAGTGCGGCGCTCGACAGGACGACTGCTGCCGATCGGATGGGTCGAATGAGATGGTGCATGACTTCCTTCCCGCTCGCGAGGAAGGCGCGACGAATGAGACGCGTCAGGACGTTCCCCGTTGGTGCGAGCGTTAATTGGTGATGTGACTCATGTGACGCACGAGCACCATAACAAGTTGTCTAGACCGCGCAAGTCCCGCCCGCAGGGGTGGGGTCAGGCCAGCTTCTCCAGGATGAGCTCGCGCACCCGACCGGCATCGGCCTGTCCGCGCATCTCCTTCATCACCGCGCCGATGAGGGCACCCGCGGCCGCGTGCTTGCCGTCGCGGATCTTGTCCGCCACGTCGGGGTTGGCCGCGATCGCGGAGTCGACGGCAGCACCCAGTGCACCGTCGTCGGAGACCACCGCCAGGCCGCGCTTCTCGACCACCTCGTCCGGGCTGCCCTCGCCGGCCAGGACGCCTTCGAACACCTGCCGCGCCAGCTTGTCGTTGACCGTCTTGTCGTCGACCAGCGCCTGGATGCGGGCGACCTGGGCGGGCGTGATGGGCAGGTCGACGATGTCGACGCCGTCCTCGTTGCTGCGGCGGGCGAGCTCGCCCAGCCACCACTTGCGGGCCGCCTGCGGCGCAGCCCCCTCGGCGATGGTCTCCTCGACCAGCCCGAGCGCACCCGCACCCACGGTGTCGCGCATCTCCATGTCGGTGAAGCCCCACTGGGCCTGCAGCCGGGCACGTCGCACGGTCGGGTTCTCCGGCAGCGTGCCGCGCAGCTCGTCGACCCACTCGCGGCTCGGCGCGACCGGCACGAGGTCCGGCTCGGGGAAGTAGCGGTAGTCCTCGGCGTCGGACTTCTCGCGACCGCTCGTCGTCACGCCGGTGTCCTCGTGCCAGTGGCGCGTCTCCTGCAGGATCGAGCCGCCACCGCTCAGGATCGCGCCGTGGCGCTGCATCTCGTAGCGCACCGCACGTTCGACGGAGCGGAACGAGTTGACGTTCTTGGTCTCGGTGCGGGTGCCGAGCGTGCCGGTGTCCTTCGGTGCCAGCGAGAGGTTGACGTCGGCGCGCAGGTTGCCCTGGTCCATCCGGGCCTCGGAGACGCCGAGCGCGACGATCAGCTCACGGAGCTGGGCGACGTAGGCCTTGGCGACGTCGGGCGCTCGCTCCCCCGCGCCCATGATCGGGCGGGTGACGATCTCGATCAGGGGGATGCCGGCGCGGTTGTAGTCGACGAGCGAGTAGTCGGCCCCGTGGATACGACCCGTGGCACCGCCGACGTGCAGCGACTTGCCGGTGTCCTCCTCCATGTGGGCGCGCTCGATCTCGACGCGGAACGTCTCGGTCTCCCCGGCGTCGTTCTGGAGGTCGACGTCCGTCCAGCCGTCGAAGCAGATCGGCTCGTCGTACTGCGAGGTCTGGAAGTTCTTCGGCATGTCCGGGTAGAAGTAGTTCTTCCGCGCGAAGCGGCACCACTCCGCGATGTCGCAGTTGAGCGCCAGGCCGATCCGGATCGCCGACTCGACGGCCTTGGCGTTGACCACCGGCATCGCACCGGGCAGCCCCAGACAGGTCGGGCACACACCGGCGTTGGGCTCACCCCCGAAGGTGGCGGGGCACGCGCAGAACATCTTGGACGCGGTGTTGAGCTCCACGTGGACCTCGAGGCCGATGGCCGGGTCGAAGGCGGCGAGCACGTCGTCGTACGCCATCAGGTTGTCGCTCATCGTGCGACCTCCGTGTCTTCGGTCGTGGCGAGGGCCGGGGCCCGGTCGAGCAGGGACCCACCCCACTGGTCGGCGAGCAGCTTCTCGAGAGCGGCCCCGACGCGGTAGACGCGGTCGTCTGCCAGCGCCGGCGCGAGGACCTGGAAGCCGCTCGGCAGGCCGTCCTCGTCGGCGAGGCCGTTGGGCACGGAGATGCCGGGCACGCCCGCGAGGTTGGCCGGGATCGTGGCGAGGTCGTTGAGGTACATCGCCATCGGGTCGTCGAGCTTCTCCCCCAGCTTGAACGCCGTCGTCGGCGCCGTCGGGGACACGAGCACGTTCACGCGGGCGAAGGCGGCGTCGAAGTCGCGGCTGATGAGCGTGCGGATCTTCTGGGCCTGGCCGTAGTAGGCGTCGTAGTAGCCGCTCGAGAGCGCGTAGGTGCCGAGGATGATCCGGCGCTTGACCTCGTCACCGAAGCCGGCGTCGCGTGTGGCGCGCATGACGTCCTCCGCCGACGGGCTCCCCTCGGGGGTCACGCGGAGGCCGAAGCGCATCGCGTCGAACTTCGCGAGGTTGCTCGACGCCTCCGCGGGCAGGATCAGGTAGTAGGCGGCGAGCGCGTGCACGAAGGACGGGCAGGACACCTCGACGAGCTCGGCACCGGCCTTGACCAGCAGCTCGACGGACTCGCTGAAGCGGTTCATCACACCCGCCTGCCAGCCTTCGCCGGCGAGCTCGGTGATCACCCCGACCTTGACGCCGCTCATGTCGCCGGTGGCGCCGTGCGCCGCTGCCTCCGCGAAGGAGGGCCACTCCTGCTTGATCGAGGTGGAGTCACGCAGGTCGTGGCCGCCGATGACGTCGTGCAGCATCGCGGAGTCCCGCACGGTGCGGGTGACCGGACCCGCCTGGTCGAGGCTGTTGGCGAGGGCGACGAGGCCATAGCGGGACACGCCGCCGTAGGTCGGCTTCACACCCACGGTGCCGGTGACGGCACCCGGCTGGCGGATCGACCCGCCGGTGTCGGTGCCGATCGCGAGCGGGGCCTGGAAGGAGGCGACGGCGGCAGCCGAGCCACCGCCGGATCCGCCGGGGATCCGGTCGAGGTCCCACGGGTTGCGGGTCGGGCCGTAGGCGGAGTGCTCGGTGGAGGACCCCATCGCGAACTCGTCCATGTTGGTCTTGCCCAGGATCGGCAGACCGGCCACCCGCAGTCGCTCGACCACGGTGGCGTCGTAGGGCGGGATCCAGCCCTCGAGGATCTTCGAGCCGCACGTCGTCGGCAGCCCGCGGGTCGCGAGCACGTCCTTGACCGCGATCGGTACGCCGTCCAGCGGGCCACGTGCCTCGCCGCGCGAGCGGCGGGCGTCGGAGTCGGCGGCCTGCGCCAGCGCGCCCTCGCGATCGACGTGGAGGAAGGCGTGGACGCCGCGCCCGTCCGCAGCGGTGTCGACGGCGTCGATGCGCTCGAGGTGCGCCGCGGTGAGCTGGGCCGAGGTGACCCGGCCCTCGGCGAGGTCCTCGGCCATGGACGCAGCCGTGGCCCTCAGGTCTGGGTGCGTGGTCATCAGGCCTCCTCGCCCAGGATCCGCGGGACCGAGAATCGCTGGCCCTCCACGGCGGGGGCGCCGGACAGCGCCTCCTCGGCCGTGAGGCCGGGGACGACGACGTCCTCGCGGAACACGTTGGTCAGCGGGATCGCATGCGACGTGGGCGGCACGTCGTCCCCCGCGACACCGGTGATGGAGGCGACGGACTCGAGGATGACGCTGAGCTGCGGCGCCAGGTGGTCGAGCTCGGCGTCGGAGAGGTCGATGCGGGCGAGAGTGGCCAGGTGGGCCACTTCCTCGCGGGTGATCTCGGGCATGGGGTCAATCCTAGGGAGCGACCCGCGGCGGCGGCGCCCGGGTCAGCAGCTCGAGCGCTTCTCCGCCGCCTTGCAGGTGTCGTTGCCGCCGCGGCCGCGGGCGATGTCGAAGCCCTTTCCGCCGTCGAGGCGGTCGGGCTCGTCGGAGCCGGTCATCACGTCGGCGCCGCCGCGCCCGTAGATCAGCACGCGGTAGTCGGGGTTGGCGGTGATCACCTCCGACTCGTTGCTGCCCTTGAAGATCGTGAGCGCGCGAGCCGGCAGGACCACGTCGCTGAAGCCGGTGATCTTGCCCTCGAGCGTGTAGGGCTGCAGGTCGCGGATCCGCGTCTTCTTGAGCTGGTCCAGGCGCACGGTCGGCTTGAGCGCGGGGTTGGGGTTGGGCATCAGACGCAGCTTGTCCTGCCCGCCATGGCCCTTGGCCACGAAGCCGGACTCGATCGGGATCGGGAAGGTGATGGTGTCGACGCCCCCGCCGCCGCGGATCACCTGGTGGAGCTCGGAGGTCGACGTGAGGGTGTCCGCGCCGGTGCCACCGACGAGGGTGTCCGTGCCGACGCTGCCGGTGATGGTGTCGTCGCCGGCGTCGCCGAAGATCCGGTCGTTGCCCACGGTGCCGGAGGCGTCCGCGACGATCGTGTCGTCACCGCCGCGGCCGAAGATCGTGTCGTCGCCCCCGCGGGCGAGGATGTCGTCGGCTGAGTTGGTGCCCTTGATGGTGTCGCCGAGCGGTGATCCGATGATCCGGATGCCACCGTTGAAGCCGGTGACCGTGTCGCTGCCCTCGGCGGCGATCGGGACCGTCGCGGCAGCGCGGAAGTCGACGACGACCGCTGCGGGAGCGTTGGCGTAGGAGACACCGTCGAGCAGCACCCGGGTGCCCTCGGTGGCCGGGCGGGGGTCGTAGCCCAGGTCGATCGTGTCGTCGCCGGCGCCACCGGAGATCGTGTCGCCCTTCTTCACGATCCGCCCGAACCTGTCGATCCGGACCAGGTCGGCCTCACCCCAGATGCGGTCGTTGCCGTCGCCGCCGAGGATGGTGTCGGCGCCGTCGCCGCCGCAGATCACGTCGTTGCCACCCAGGCCGCGGATGGTGTCGTTGCCGCCGCGCGCGACGATCACGTCACGCTTGGCGGTGCCGGTGATCTTGTTGGCCTTGTTGTTGCCGACGATGGTCGCCTTCAGGCCGCCGCAGGTGGGGGCGGCGGAGTGGGCCACCGGCGCGAGCGCGAGGGGTGCGGTGAGTCCTGCTGCCGCGACGAGGACGGCGACGAGGTGACGAGTGAGGCGCATGCTGACTCCCAAGAGTGTGGTGTTCATCTGCTCCTACCGCATCCTGCGCCTCCTAAACCTCGGACGCTAGGACTGTGGGGCGTCCTCCCGGCTCGGCAGCCCGTCTGGCCCCTTCTCCAGCAGCACGGTGAACTGGTCCTCGTCGAGGACCCGGACGCCGAGCTGCTCGGCCTTGTCGGCCTTGGACCCGGCGTTCTCGCCCACCACGACGAAGTCGGTCTTCTTCGACACCGAGCCGGACGCCTTGCCGCCGCGGCTGATGATCGCCTCCTTCACCGAGTCACGCGTGAAGTGCTGGAGCGAGCCCGTGGCGACGATGGTCAGCCCCTCGAGGGTCCGGGGGATCGACTCGTCGCGCTCGTCGGCCATCGTGACGCCTGCGGCGTCCCACGTGGAGACGATCTCCCGGTGCCAGGCGGAGTTGTCGCCCACCTCGTCGCTGTCGGCATCACCCTCGCTGGTGCCGTGGAACCACTCGCGCACCGACGCGGCGATCGTCGGGCCGACGCCGTCGGTGTTGGCCAGGGCCTCCTCGGACGCTTCACGGATCGTGGCCATCGAGCCGAACTGGGTGGCCAGGGCCCGTGCCGCGGTCGGGCCGACGTGCCGGATCGACAGCGCGACCAGCACCCGCCACAGCGGCACCTCGGCCTTGCGCTGGTGGAGGTGGGCGAGCAGGCGCATGCCGTTGGCGCTGAGCTGCGGTCCCTCCTCTCCCTTCTTGGGCGCCCGGGTGAACAGCGGAGCCCGCAGCAGCGCCGCCTCGTCGAGGCCGAACAGGGCGCCCTCGTTGTCGATCACCTTCGCATCGAGCAGCGCGACAGCCGCCTCGTAGCCCAGTCCCTCGATGTCGAAGGCACCGCGGCCCGCGACGTGGAAGACGCGCTCGCGCACCTGCGCCGGGCACTTCTCGTGGTTGGGGCAGCGGAGGTCCTTGTCGCCCTCCTTCTGCTGGGCCAGTGGGGTCCGGCAGGCGGGGCACTTCGTCGGCATCCGCCACGGCTTCAGCCCCTTCGGCCGCAGCGCGAGCACGGGCCCGAGGATCTCGGGGATCACGTCGCCGGCCTTGCGCAGGATGACGGTGTCGCCGGGTCGGACGTCCTTGCGGGTCACCTCGTGGGCGTTGTGCAGGGTGGCGTTCTCCACCGTGGACCCGGCGACCTTGGTGGGCTCCATGACGCCGTACGGCGTCACACGGCCGGTGCGGCCGACGTTGACCTCGATCGAGATGAGGCGGGTGTTGACCTCCTCGGGCGGGTATTTGAAGGCGATCGCCCACCGCGGCGCCCGGCTCGTCGAGCCGAGCCGCCGCTGGAGCGCGACGTCGTCGACCTTCACCACGAGGCCGTCGATCTCGTAGCCGACGATCGTGTGCCGGTGCTCGCCGACATGGGCGACGAACTCCTCGACGTCCGCCAACGTCGGCACGACCCTGACCTGATCGGAGGTCGGCAACCCCCACGCGTCGAGGGCGGCGTAGGCGGCGCTCTGGGCCGTGGGCTCGAAGCCGTCGCGCGCGCCGATGCCGTGGCAGACCATCCCCAGGTCGCGCGTGGCGGTGACGCGGGGGTCCTTCTGCCGCAGCGACCCGGCGGCGGCGTTGCGTGGGTTGGCGAACCTCGGCTTGCCGGCCGCGACCATCGAGGCGTTGAGCCGCTCGAAGGCCTCGGTGGGCAGGTAGACCTCGCCGCGGACCTCGACGAGGGCGGGAACCGGGTGCTCGTCGGTGCCGGTGAGCCGGTGGGGCACCGAGGCGATCGTCTTGACGTTGGGTGTGACGTCCTCGCCGGTGCGGCCGTCGCCGCGGGTGAGGGCACGGACCAGGCGGCCCGCCTCGTAGAGCAGGTTGATCGCGAGCCCGTCGACCTTGAGCTCGCAGAGCAGCGCCGGGGACTCGATCCCCTCACGCAGGATGCGGGAGTACCACGCCTCGAGCTCGTCGGCGGAGAACGCGTTGTCGAGCGACTCCATCCGCTGCAGGTGGTCCACCGCGGTGAAGTCGGTGGAGACCGCGCCGCCGACCTTCTGGGTGGGCGAATCGGGCGTGCGCAGCTCGGGGAAGTCGTCCTCGAGCGCCTCGATCTCGCGCAGCCGGACGTCGAAGTCGGCGTCCGACAGGGTCGGGTCGTCGAGCACGTAGTAGCGCCAGCGGGCGTCGTCGACCTGCTCGCTGAGGGCGCGGTGGCGCTCCCGCGCCTGCGGCGGAGCGGTGGCGACACCGCCGCCGTCGGACTCCACGTCGGGCTCTTGTGGCGTGCTCATGGGCACAGTCTGCCGGTCCCCCCCGACACCGGGCAGCGACCCTCGCCGGCGCCTCCGGTCGGCCTGTCCGGACCCGATGAAACTGATTTGTTCCATCGGAATAGATCTGCCTATCCTCCGGTTGAGGAAACGAAACTGTTCCGTTTCATCGTGACGACCTTCACACACACCACGACCCGGAGACCCTGTGACCCCGACCGAGACAGGCACCCGCCCCCGCGTGGAGGGCGAGCGCGAGCTGGAGATCTTCGAGGCGACCCTGCAGGTGCTCGACGAGGTCGGCTACGACCTGCTCACCATGGACGCCGTCGCCGCCCGCGCCAAGGCGTCCAAGGCCACCCTCTACCGCAGGTGGAACGGCAAGCCCGAGCTCGTCGTGGCCGCGATCATGGCTCACAAGGGCGAGGCGGTCGTGCCCGACACCGGCACGCTCCGCGGCGACCTCCTCGAGGCCTACTGCGGTGCCAGCGGCGGGCTCAACGACCCGCTCGCGCAGTCCGTCCTCTCCGCCGTGGTCACGGCCATGGGACGTGACCCGGAGTTCGCCGAGGTCTACCGGCGCGACTTCATCGGTCCCAAGATCGCCGTCTCCCGCGCCATCTACGAGCGGGCCCGCACCCGCGGCGAGGTCCACCCGGACGTCGACCTCGCGGTCCTCGCCCCGTCGCTGGCCGGGATCGTGCTGCACCGGGCGTTCCTGCTCGGCGAGCACGTCACCCTCGAGCTCGTCGGGCGCGTCCTCGACGAAGTCATCCTCCCCGCCGCTCTCCACGGCCCCACCGCCTGACCACGGTCCGACGCCACTGTCGGACCCCTCTGCTGCACTCGTACCCGACCCGCTCTGACGAAGGACTCCCATGACCGACCTGGCTCCCGTTGCCGACGAGGTGACTCCCGCTCAGCACAAGCGCCTGCGCTGGGCCCTCGTGCTCATCTCGCTCGCCCAGCTGATGGTGGTGCTCGACAGCACCATCGCCAACATCGCCCTCCCCTACATCGGCGCCGACCTCGACATTGGCCAGGCCAACCTGCAGTGGATCGTGACGGGCTATGCCCTCACCTTCGGTGGCTTCCTGCTGCTGGGTGGCCGGCTCGCCGACCTCTACGGTCGCCGTCGCGTCTTCATGATCGGCGTGCTCGTCTTCGCCGTCGCGTCCCTGATCGGCGGCGGCGCACAGAACGAGGTGATGCTGCTCGGCGCGCGTGCCTTCCAGGGCCTCGGTGCCGCGATGGCCTCGCCCGCCGCTCTCGCGCTGATCGCCACCACGTTCCCGGCCGGCAAGGAGCGCAACCGCGCCTTCGCCGTCTACGCCGCCATGGCGGGCGTGGGCGCCGCTGTCGGCCTGGTCCTCGGTGGCTGGCTCACCGGCCTCGACCACCCGCTGGGCATCGCCGGCTGGCGCTACACCTTCCTCATCGTGGTCCCGATCGGCCTGGTGGCCGCGTTCTTCGCCCCGCGCTTCTTCGACGAGTCCGAGCTCCACGCCGGCGAGCTCGACGTCCCCGGTGCCATCACCGGCACCTTCGGCCTGCTCGCCATCGTGTTCGGCCTGAGCCGGGCCGGCCAGGAGGCCTACGGCTGGGGTGCCACCAGCACCATCACCAGCCTCGTGCTCGGCGTAGCCCTGCTCGGCCTGTTCATCCTGATCGAGTCCCGGGTGGAGCACCCACTGCTTCCGTTCCGCATCTTCGCCAGCAAGAACCGCGCGGCCGCCTTCGCCGTCATGATGATCGTCCCGGCAGCCATGTTCGCGATGTTCTTCTTCCTCTCGCTCTTCATCCAGCTCGTCGTGGGCTACTCCCCGCTGCACACCGGATTCGCGTTCCTGCCGTTCTCGATCGCGATGATCATCTCGGCCACCGCGGCGTCCAAGCTGATCAGCACCGTGGACCCGCGCTTCCTCTCCGGCGTGGGCACCCTGCTCTCGGCTGCGGCCCTGTTCGGTTTCAGCCGGCTCGACGTGCCCGACAGCGCGGCCGACATCCTCGGCGTCACGGCGGGCGGCGGCTTCCTCGGCGACGGCGTCAACTACTGGACCCAGATCCTGCCGTTCATCGTCTTGATGGCCTTCGGCATGGGGCTCAACTTCGTTCCGCTGACCCTCGTCGCCGTGCACCGGCTCCGCGCCCAGGACTCGGGCATCGGCTCGGGTGTCCTCAACACCATGCAGCAGGTCGGCGGCGCGCTCGGGCTGGCGACGCTCAGCACGGTGGCGCTGCACTACACGACCACCCGCACCGCGGAGGTCGCCCCGCAGCTGGGCGCGGCCGCCCAGGGTCAGCTCACGCCCGAGCAGCTGGGTCAGGTGGCCGGCCTCGTCGGGTTCGCCGACGGCGCCACCCATGCCTTCCTGGTGGGCTTCGCCATGATGATCGCCGCCTCGGCGATCGTGTGGCTGTTCCTCGATGTCAAGCACGAGGAGCTCGCCACCGACGACGCCCCCGAGGGCGTCGCCGTCCACTGAGCCACGGCACGACGACGAGCGAGGGAGGATCTCCGGCGACGGGGTCCTCCCCCGTCCGTCTCCTGATCCCATCCGTTGGCAGGCACCACTCCGAAGGAGAGTCGTGAGCGACCCGTTTCTGACGAAGTACGACGCCCCCGGCAGCGCCCGGGCCATGATCCTGGTGCTGCACGGTGGGAAGCCGCGCTCCCACCAGGCGATCGACGGCCGCAGCGCCTCGTGGCGTCGCGCGCTGTGGCTGCAGCGCGCCATCGCGCAGCAGGCCCACGACGCCGAGGTGGGCGTCTGGCTCCTGCGCTATCGCGAGCGGGGCTGGAACGGCGGCGCCGACCGCGCGGCAGACGCCCGCTGGGCACTCGACGAGCTGCGCGCCTCCCACGGTGACGTCCCCGTCGTGCTGCTGGGCCACTCCATGGGGGCGCGGGTGGCCGTCCACGCCGCCGACGACCCGTCGGTGCGCGGCGTGGTCGGGTTGGCACCGTGGTGGTCGGCCGACGATCCCGTGTCGACGCTCGCCGGCCGGACGCTGCGGGCCGCACACGGGCGACGCGACCGGATCACGTCGTTCCGCGAGACGACCCGCTACGTCGAGCGCGCCCGCTCGGTCGCCGCCGGCGCCGAGCTGCAGGACATGGGCGCCCTCGGCCACTACATGCTCACCGGCTCACGCCGCTGGCACGAGGTGGCCATCGACACCTCGCTCGAGGTGCTCGGCGCGCAGGTGCCCCAGACCGACCGCTGACGGGGGCGGTCCCAGGCCGCGGCGGGTCAGAGGTTGCGCGCCACGGTGGCCGACAGGCGCAGCGCCCGGCGAGCCCAGTCAGCGCTCGCGCCCGCGAGACCACAGGTCGGGGTCACCACCAGGTGGTCCCCCACCACCCCCTGGTCCAGCCCGAGCATGTCCAGCAGTCGCTGGACGCGCTCGGTGAGGCGTGCGTCCGAGGGCGCGGTCGCGGGATCGGTCGCAGGCACCACGCCGAGCACCGTCGGACGACCGGCCTCGAGCGCCTCGGCGAAGGTGTCGAGGTCGCCCGGTCCCAACAGGTCGAGGTCGGCGGAGAGACCCACGACCCCCGTGCCGGCCACCAGGGACCAGGGAGTCTGGGGGGCGCACGAGTGCACCCATGCCTCGGCGCCGGCTTCGGTGATCGCGGAGACGACCCACTCCAGGTGGGCGGAGGCCTCGGGCGGGTCGACCCGGCGATGCCGGCCGAACCCGCTTGCGGTGGGGACCTCGGCGTTGACGACGGCGGCGAGCGCGGGCTCGTCGATCTGCACGATCCAGCGGTCCACCCCGCCCAGCCGGCGGCGGAGGTCGGCCAGGTGCACCGACACGCCCTCGGCGAGTGCCTGCGCCAGCTCCCGGCGGGCTCCGTGGTCGCTGAGGACCT
>JBBSOR010000044.1:0-29959 GCA_038259535.1 Propionibacteriales bacterium
TAGTGGGCGAAGGCCTTGTTGGACTCGGCCATCTTGTGGGTGTCCTCGCGCTTCTTCACCGCGGCACCGAGGCCGTTGCTGGCGTCGAGGATCTCGTTCTGGAGGCGCTCGGCCATCGTCTTCTCACGACGGTCGGCGGCGTAGCCGACGAGCCAGCGCAGCGCCAGCGTCGTGCTGCGGTTGGCCTTGACCTCGATCGGCACCTGGTAGGTCGCACCGCCGACGCGGCGGGACTTGACCTCGATGGCCGGCTTGACGTTGTCGAGCGCGCGCTTGAGCGTGACGACCGGGTCGGTGCCGGTCTTCTCGCGGCAGCCCTCGAGGGCGGTGTAGACGATGCGCTGGGCAACGGCCTTCTTGCCGTCCTGCAGGACCTTGCTGACGAGCTGGGTGACCAGCTGCGAGCCGTAGACCGGGTCAGAGACGAGAGGGCGCTTGGGAGCGGGACCCTTGCGAGGCATTACTTCTCCTTCTTCGCGCCGTAGCGGCTACGGGCCTGCTTGCGGTTCTTGACACCCTGGGTGTCGAGCGTGCCGCGGATGATCTTGTAGCGGACACCGGGAAGGTCCTTCACACGGCCGCCGCGCACGAGCACGATGGAGTGCTCCTGCAGGTTGTGACCGACACCCGGGATGTAGGCGGTGACCTCGACGCCACTGCTCAGGCGCACGCGGGCGACCTTGCGGAGGGCGGAGTTCGGCTTCTTCGGGGTGGTGGTGTAGACGCGGGTGCAGACGCCACGGCGCTGCGGGGATCCCTTCAGGGCAGGCGTCTTGGACTTCGACACCTTGTCCTGGCGGCCCTTGCGGACCAGCTGGTTAATGGTGGGCACCGGGTGGTTCCCTCTCTCTGTCTTCTCGTCTCGGTCCGACGCTGTGCCGGACTCGGGTGTGTTGCGTGTGCTGCTGTGCCTGTTCGCCGGCTGGCTGGCCTGGACCCAAGAATTGAGCGGCTTCCGAGCATGCGTGTGGGTCTGGTCGTGCCAGACACAAGGAATGAGGCTACTCGGGCGCCAAGGCAGGGTCAAAATGCCGCAGGAGCCGCCTCCACGGCGGATTCCTCGACCCGGCCGCCCGGCCCCCGCCGGGCGCGCTCGAGGCGCAGGTACACCGCGGCCGACACCGCCACGCCGGCGATGGTGAGCAGGCCTCCGCCGAGCAGCGTCCAGCGGGCGCCGTACTCGTGACCGATCCAGCCGATGATCGGGGCGCCGACCGGGGTGCCGCCCATGAAGATCATCAGGTAGAGAGCCATCACGCGACCGCGGACACCGGCATCGGTGTGGAGCTGCATGTAGGTGTTGGCGCTGGTGATGAAGGTGAGGGCCGTGAGGCCGGTGACCGGGGCGAGCAGCGCGAAGGTGAGGTAGGTCGGCATCAGTCCGGCCAGCATCACGGTCGCGCCGAAGGCGAGCGCCGAGCCGACCACCAGTCGGTGGCGGACGAGGGGGCGGCGCGCGGCCAGGAGCGCACCGCTCAGCGACCCGACGGCCAGGAACGTGCCGAGCAGCCCGAACTCCTTCGGGCCCTTGCCGAAGACCTCGGTGGCCATCAGGGCGGAGGTGATCTGGAAGTTGAGGCCGAAGGTGCCCGCGAAGAAGACCAGGCTCAGCACCAGGAGCAGGTCGGGGCGCGCGCGGACGTAGGCGACACCCTCGCGGAGCGCGCCGGGACCGCGGTTGGCCGGGACCGCCGCGTCGATCTGGCTGGCGTCGAGGTTGCGCAGCGACCAGATGGGCGCGGCGTACGTCACCGCGTTGATGAGGATCACCCACCCGGTGGCGACCGCGCCCCCGCCGAGGGCGGCGATCAGGACGCCGGCGAGGCCGGGGCCGACCAGGCGCGCGGCGTTGAAGCTGGCGGAGTTGAGGCCGACCGCGTTGGTCAGGTCGACCGGGTCGACGATCTCGGAGACGAACGACTGGCGCGCCGGGGCGTCGAAGGCGGAGGCGGAGCCGAGCAGGAACGCCAGGACGTAGACGTGCCACACCTCGGCGGTGCCGGTGACGGCGAGCACGCCGAGCACGGCGGCCGGCAGGGCCATGCCGAGGTTGGTCAGCTGCAGGAGGCGCTGCTTGGGCATGCGGTCGGCAACCAGGCCGGCGAAGGGAGTCACCAGCAGGAACGGCAGGAACTGCAGGCCGGTCGTGATGCCCAGCGACGTCGCGCCGGAGCCGACGGCCAGCTCGAGGACGAGCCAGTCCTGGGCGACGCGTTGCATCCAGGTGCCGGTGTTGGAGACCACACCCCCGGCGGCGTAGCGCCGGTAGTTGGGGTTGGCCAGAGAGCGGAACGTGGGACTCGTGGTGACTCCTCGGTGGGCCAAGTCGGGTCGGATGGTCAGGTGGATCAGATGGTCAGGTGGATCAGTCGGCCAGGGCGAGCCGGGCCAGGAGCGGTGCGGCCTCGCGCAGGGTGGCCCGCTCGGCCTCGGTGAGGCCGCCGAGCTGCTGGGCGAGCCAGGCGTCGCGGCGCTGCCGGTCGGCGAGGACCGCGGCACGGCCCGCGTCGGTGAGCGAGACGACGACCTGCCGGCCGTCGGTGTCGTGCGGACGGCGTACGACGTATCCGTCGGACTCGAGGCAGTTGACCGTGCGGGTCATGGACGGAGGTTGGACCCGCTCGGCGCGGGCCAGGTCCCCGACGCTCTGCTCCCCCAGGCGGACGAGCTGGCCCAGGACGACCATCTGGCCGATGCTGAGGTCGTTGTCGGGGTGGCGCTCGGAGACCAGGCGCCGGCGCATGCGCATGACCGAGGCGCGGAGCTCGGAGGCGAGCCCGGCGTCGGTGCGGAGATCGGCGGTCGGCATGGTACTTAGCATAACTCATTACCTGTGCTAACAATTCCCCGACGTAGGAGTCACCGCTGGAGCGGGGGCTCCCGCGCGGGTAGGCCGTTGCAACGGCCGAAGCGCGTAGGAGTCACCGCTGAAGCGGTGACTCCTACGCGGATGGGCGAAGTCCGTCAGGTCAGCCAGGAGGTGATCGGGGCGATGGCGAAGTAGACGACGAAGAGGACGGCCACGATCCACATCAGGGGGTGCACCTCACGCACCTTGCCGACGACGGTCTTGATCAGCACGTACGCCAGGAAGCCGGCGCCGATGCCGACGCTGATCGAGTAGGTGAACGGCATCAGCACGATGGTGAGGAAGGCCGGGATGGCGATCTCGAGGTCGTCCCAGTCGATGCCCTTGACCTGCTGCATCATCAGGAACCCGACGAGCACCAGGGCCGGGACGGCCGCCTCCGACGGGATCGCCTCCACGATCGGGGCGAAGAAGGTGGTCAGCAGGAACAGCAGGCCGGTCACCACCGAGGCCAGTCCGGTGCGGGCGCCCTCGCCGACGCCGGAGGCGGACTCGATGTAGGACGTGTTGGAGGAGACGCCCGCGGCGCCACCGGCCGCGGCGCCGATCGAGTCGACGATGAGGATCCGCTGCGAGTGGGGCGGGATGCCCTCCTCGTCGTTGAGCCCGGCCTCGGCGCCGATGGCGGTCATCGTCCCCATGGTGTCGAAGAAGTCGGCGAGCAGCAGGGTGAAGGCCAGGAGCAACGCGGCCAGGACGCCGACCGAGGAGAACGCCCCGAAGAGGGAGAACTCGCCGAGGGTGCCGAAATCGGGAACGTCGACGACACCGTTGAGCTCCGGGACGTTGAGGGACCAGTTGCCCGGGCCGTCGGTGGCGACCGACCCGAGGTCCAGGACGGCCTGCAGGACGAAGGCGAGGACGGCGGTGGCGACGATCGAGATCAGGATGGCCCCGCGCACCCGGCGTACCCACAGGGCGACGATGAGGATGACCCCGATCGCGAAGACGAGGACCGGCCAGCCGGTCAGCGTGCCGCCGTTGCCGAGCTGCACCGGGACGGTGGTCTGGAAGGCGTCGGGGATGCGGGTCACGAACCCGGCGTCCACGAAGCCGATCAGGGCGATGAACAGGCCGATGCCGACCGAGATGGCGATCTTCAGCTGCTGCGGCACCGCGTGGAAGACGGCCTTGCGGAACCCCGTCAGCACCAGCACGAGGATGATCAGTCCCTCGAGGACGATCAGACCCATCGCGTCGGCCCAGGTCGACCGGGTGGCGATGGCGTTGGCCACGAACGCGTTGAGGCCCAGCCCCGTCGCGAGAGCGAGGGGGAAGTTGGCCACCGTCCCCATCAGGATCGTCAGCAGGCCCGCGACCAGCGCGGTGCCGGCCGCGATCACGGGGAGGTTGGAGCCGTCGCCCGTGCCTCCGCCGAGGAAGGCGCCGGTCGAGTCCGGCACGAATCCGAGGATCAGCGGGTTGAGGACCACGATGTAGGCCATCGTCAAGAAGGTGACGACGCCGCCGCGCACCTCTCGTCCGACCGTCGATCCACGTTCGGTGATCTCGAAGAATCCGTCGAGGCCCTGGGCCTTGCCGCGCGCGGGCGCAGTGGTGGTGTCGTCAGTCACGGAACGGCAGTGTGGCAGAACCGCGCCGCGTCCGTGTTTCGGGCCCGGGTCCCGCGTGTAGCGTTCTCGTTGTGGACCTGGGCGACGAGCAGCCGACGCAGCACGAGATCGGCAACCGCACCTACATCGTGGCCCAGGTCGAGCCGCTCGACGTCGACGGAGTCCGCACCACCGAGGTCGGCACCGCCCTCTGGCTGGTCGGCTTCCTCGGCCTGCTGCCCTTTTGGGGCACGCTGCAGGACAACGGGCGGACCTGGTGGCTGTGGACCTGCCTGGCCGGTTTCGGGCTGGGCCTGTGCGGGCTCGAGTACTGCCGGCGCCGGCGCCGCGAGCGCACCGCGCAGCGCGCGCACCGATGACGCACCCGCCGACCCGCTGGGAGCTCGCCGGCGAGCACACCGGCGGCTACGGGGTGCGGTTCGCGCGCCTGGTCCAGGACGGATCCGACGTCGACGGGGAGGCCCGCCTCGCCGACACGCTGGTCGCACGGGGCGCTCGCATCCTCGACATCGGCTCGGGGATGGGTCGGGTCGCCGCAGCCCTGCAGGCTCGCGGGCACGACGTGAGCGCGGTCGAACCTGACGCCGCGCTGGTGGAGCAGTCGCGGCGGACCTACCCCGACCTCGCCGTCACCCACGACGACATCCTCGATGCCAACCTCACCGGCCTCGAGGGGGTCGTCGACCTGGCCGTCCTCGTCGGCAACGTCATGATCTTCCTCGCTCCCGACACCGAGCGGGCGGTGCTGCGCCGGGTGCGTGAGGTCCTGGCTCCCGGTGGACGGGCCCTGGTCGGGTTCCACCTGGTCGGCGGGCCGGCGGCGGCCCGCTCCTACCCGCCCGCCGAGTTCGTGGCGGACGTGGAGGCGGCCGGACTGCGCGTCGCGCACCGGTTCGGCAGCTATGAGCTGCACGGACCCGTCGACGACTACGCCGTGTGGGTGCTGGAGCGGGGCTGAGGCCCGGCTCAGATCAGCTCGTACTCGTCGTCGGTGAGGGTGTCGAAGGCGTGCTCGGGCATCGGCAGCGGCTGTTGCTTGCGCGCCAGCTTGACCTCGGAGTGGGCACCGCAGCCGTGGTCGAGGGTGACGACCTTGCCGTCGTCGTTGGCGTTGCCGTTGGCGCAGACGCCGAAGCTCTCGGCGAGCGAGCCACCCAGGCGCATGAGGAAGCCGCACGTGGTGCAGCTGTCGGGCGCGTTCTTGGCCAACGGCGAGTCGGGGCCACCCGAGCCGGCGTACCAGCGCTCCGCAGCCATGTCGACGCCCTCGCGGCTCAGCGTGCGCACCCGACCCAGCCCGAGATCCTCGGCCACCCGGCGCACCTGGGCGCGGGCGTCCCCGTCGAGCGGCGGGTCGAGCGGGTCGTCGCCCACGAGGTAGGTCGGCACGAGGCGCACGTCCTCGTCCTCCACGGGGAGCAGGTCGCCGGGCGAGAGGTCGCCGGGCTGCAGCCGCTCCTTGTAGGGGACCCAGGCCGGCGCCACGATCGCCTCGTCACCGGGCAGCAGCACCACCTCGTTGACGGTGACGTCCTTGCCACGCTTGGCCCGCGTCAGGGTCACCGACCAGTGCCACCCGGGGTAGCCGGGGCGCTCGCAGGCGAACTGGTGGGTGACCACCCGCTCCCCCTCGGCGCGGGTGCCGAGGTGGTCGCCCACCTCGGCCGCCTCGGCGACCTCGAGGACGATGCCGCGGGCGACGTCGACGGCCTTGACGAGGGTCGAGTCTTGCTTGCCGGCGCGGCTCGGGAGAGAGATCACACGTGCATCATGGCAAACGGTGGGTGGACCTGTCCCGTCGGGGACCGCACCCGGGACGGCGTACGCCCGCTGCCGGGGTGGGTAGTCCAAGATGGTGCCCGTGAACTCCGAGCGCCCTGAACGGCCTGGGGGGCCGCGGCCGAGGTCGTCCGCGCGCCCGCCCTCGCGTGCCGTGCGCCGCTCGCTGTCGGGTGCTGCGCGGGGTGCCCGCGCGGCCGGCCGTGGCGCCGGCACGGCAGGGCAGTACGCCGTCTCGCAGGCGCGTCGGGCCGCCCGCGCGGAGGGCGCCGGAGACTCGGGGCTGTCCCGCCTGATCGAGCTCCACGCCTTCAACGCCGCCGGCGACGCAGCGGTCGCGATCTCGCTGGCCGGCACGCTGTTCTTCCAGGTCCCCACCGGTGAGGCGCGCGGTCAGGTGGCGCTGTTCCTCGGCCTGACGATGCTGCCGTTCGCGATCGTCGCCCCACTCATCGGACCGTTCCTCGACCGCTTCAGCCACGGCCGCCGCTGGGCGGTCGGGGCCACGATGGCGATCCGGTGCTTCCTGTGCTGGGTGCTCGCCACGGCCGTCATCACCGAGTCGAGATGGCTGTTCCCAGCGGCCCTCGGCTGTCTGGTGGCGTCCAAGGCCTACGGCGTGACCCGGGCGGCGGCCGTGCCACGTCTCCTGCCACCCGACCTGACGCTGGTCAAGGCCAACGCCCGGGTGTCCCTCGCCGGCGTGGTCGGCGCCGGTATCTCGGCCCCGCTCGCCATCCTCGCCTCGACGTTCGGGCCGGAGTGGTCGCTGCGCTACGGCTTCGTGGTCTTCGTGCTCGCCACGATCTGGGCCATCCGCCTGCCGACCAAGGTCGACGCCAGCCAGGGTGAGGGCGAGCTCGTGCTGACCGGCTCGACGGCGACGACCTCCGCGGACCGGCGGCCCAGGACCCGGATCCCAGCCGCGGTGGCGTTCGCGCTGCGGGCCAACTGCGGGCCACGGTGGCTCTCGGGATTCCTCACGATGTTCATGGCGTTCCTGCTGCGCGACAACCCGATCGGCGACTGGAAGCCCGAGGTGCTGCTCGGCCTGGTCATCGGCGCGGCCGGGCTCGGCAACACCCTCGGCATCGCCATCGGGTCGATGCTCAGGCGGCTCGACCCGGCGCTCACCGTCGTGCTGGCCCTGCTGGCGGACGCGGTGGTGGCGGTGGTGGCCGCACTGTTCTACGGCCTGCCCACCCTCGTGCTGCTCGGGCTGACTGCGGGGCTGGCGCAGTCGCTGGCCAAGCTCTCGCTCGACTCGACCATCCAGCGCGACGTGCCGAGCCGGATCCAGGCGAGCGCCTTCGCGCGGTCCGACACCACGTTGCAGCTGGCGTGGGTGATCGGCGGCTTCATCGGCATCGCGATGCCCCTGGTGCCGCAGCTGGGCCTGGGCATCGCCGCCGCCGTGCTGGGCGCCTGGACGACCTTCGTGCTGGCCAGCCGTCCGCGCAGGGCGCCCGCCCGGCGCTGAACCTCAGAGCTCGAGCTCGTCGGCGAGGGCACGCAGCACCTTCGCCGTGCCGCTCCCGGCGGCGCGCTCGGGGTGCCGCCCGCGACGGTAGGTCTCCTCCACGCCCTCGAGCATCTTGATCAGGTCCTCGACGATGGTGACCATCGCCTCGGGCTGCTTGCGCTGGGCGTTGCGCTGGTTGCGGGTGACGGACGCCGGCGCGTCGACGACCTTCACCTGGAGGGCCTGGTCGCCACGGCGACCCTGGGCGATGCCGAACTCGACCTTGGTGCCGGCCTTGAGCGTCTCGATGCCCTCGGGCAGCGCGTCGGAGTGGACGTATACGTCCGGGCCGTCCTCCTGGGACAGGAAGCCGAAACCCTTCTCCGCGTCGAACCACTTCACCTTGCCACTGGGCACGGGTCTTCTCCACTCAGCTCAGTCAGCACCACGTGGGTCCACGGGCCGGGACAGGATAGGCGTCCGGACCGACGCTCCACCAACGGGTTGTGGCCCCGGCCTTTGATTGGGTGACGTGGCTGCTGGGACCATGGGAGGCTCGGGGGCCTCGCCTGGCGCGGGCGAGCACCGACGACGAGTGGAGAGGGGTGGGCACCGTGTGGTCTCGACCAGTGGCGCGGACCGTCGGCTGCGGCCTGCTCGCGCTCTCCCTGGCGCTTCCGGCGGCCGGTGCCGCGTGGAGTGACGACGCCCCGTCCCCCGGCGCCCCCGTGTCGACGCCGCTGACGCTCGTCACCCTCCAGGGTGCCGGCACCGCGGCCGGCACCAAGGACGCCGACGACCTGCTCGGCCGCCAGGACGCGCTCCTCGCCGCCATCGGAGCCGACCAGCCCGTCTACCGCTGGACGACCGCCCTCAACGGCTTCGCCGCGCGCCTGTCCGACGACCAGCTCTCCGTCCTCGACGCCCAGCCCGGCATCGCCGCGATCGAGACCGATCAGGTGCGCCCGCTCGCCGGACGTACGTCGACGGCCTCGGTCCACGGCCTCGCCGCCAGCCCCCGCCTGCGCGGCGGCGCCGGCGTGGTGGTCGGCGTGATCGACACGGGCATCGCGCCCGAGTCCCCCGCCTTCGCCGAGGTCCCGGGTCTCGGTCGCGCCCCTCAGGACTTCGTCGGCACGTGCGCCGAGGGCGACGGCTGGTCCGCCGACGACTGCACCCGCAAGATCGTGGGTGCTCGCTGGTTCGTCGACGGTTTCGGCGCCGAGCGGGTCCGCTCCTCGGAGTCGCTGTCGCCCCGCGACGTCCTCGGCCACGGCAGCCAGGTCTCCTCGGTCGCCGCCGGCAACGCCGGGGTGAGCGTCCGGGTGGACGGCCGCGACGCCGGGCGATTCGGCGGGGTCGCACCCCAGGCGCGTATCGCCACCTACAAGGCGTGCTGGGGCGCCCCCGATCCCGACGACGACGGCTGCTCGACGGCTGACGTGGTCGCGGCCGTCGACGCGGCGGTCGCGGACCACGTCGATGTCCTCAATCTCGCGCTCGCCGGCGGTGACGGCATCGACACCCTCCAGCGTGCCCTGCTGGGCGCGGCCGAGGCCGACATCGTGGTGATCGGCGCGGCGGGCAACTCCGCCGGGTCGGCCTACGCGGCGCACGCGGGGCCGTGGGTGACCACGGTCGGCGCAGCCGTCGGCCGGATGTCGCGCGGCCGGGTCGCCGTTCCGGGTGGCCCGTCGTGGACGGGTGGTGGGCGACCCGCCGCCGTCAAGGGCCGAGCCGTGCTCGCCCGCGACGCGGCCGCGCCCGGGGTGTCGCGCAGTGCCGCCGGCCAGTGCCGTCGCGGTGCCCTCGACTCCCGGCTCGTCGCGGGACGGGTCGTGGTGTGCCGCCGTGGCGGGATCGGCCGCATCGACAAGTCGGAGTCCGGCGCGCTCGCCGGTGGCCGCGCGATGGTGCTGGTCAACCTGCGACCGGGGTCCGTCACCGCCGACTTCCACTCCGTGCCGACGGTCCACCTCAGCGCCGCGGCCGGACGGCGGCTCAGCCGGTGGGTGGCCCGCCACCCCGGCGGGCGGCTCCGGATGTCGCGAGAGACGGGCGACCCCGGCACGCGTCGTACGGCCCCGTGGAGCGCGTCAGGCGATCCGCGAGGCAGTGCGCTCAAGCCCGACGCGGTCGCCGACGCGGACGCCGTGCTCGGCGCCCTGCCCGACTCGACGGGCCGCGGCTGGGGCGTGTTCAGCGGCAGCTCGGCAGCCGCGGCCAACGCGAGCGGCCTCGCCGCCCTCCTGCTGGGCGAGCACGACTGGTCCGCCGCAGTGGTGCGGTCGCAGCTCGTCACCTCCGCGAGCCCGGTCCGGGGGGCGTCGGTGCTGGCGCAGGGATCCGGCGCGCTGCCCAGCCGCGCACCGACCGCCCACCTGGCCCTCGACGTGCCCGCGCACGCGTGGCGCAGGGCGCTCCGCGCCAACACGCTGGCCGAGCTCAACACCAGCTCCCTCCTGCTGTCGGCGCGCCAACGCACGGCGGTGCGCACGATCACCAACACCGGCAGCCGCGCGGAGTACTTCTCCGTGACCGCCCGCGGCTTCGCCTCGCACCGCGTCACCGTCCGGCCCCTCGCCGTACGCCTGGCGCCGGGGCAGTCCGCCCGCTTCACCCTCACGGTCAGCGGGCCCACCACCCCGGGCCGTCTCGACGACGGCGAGCTCGTGTGGCTCGGCGCGCTCGGCGGCGTCACCCGGGTGCCGGTCGCACTGACGCGCTGAGCACCCGCACCACGACGCACGGGCCGCCGACCCGCATGGGACGACGACCCGTGCCGGGACGCACCGGGGTCAGTCGAGCACCCGGTCGTGACGCAGCGAGGTCGCCCTGGTCTCCTGGGCGGCGAGGACCGCGATGATCGTGAGCACGGACGCGACCGTCATGTAGATCGCCACCTTGGAGACGTTGTCGGTCCCGTCGCTGGCGTCGCCGAGCAGGTCGATCGCGATGATCGGGGCGAGGGCGCCGGCGAAGATCGACGCGAGCTGGTAGCCGACCGAGGCTCCGGTGTAGCGCACCGAGGTGCCGAAGAGCTCGGAGAAGAACGCCGCCTGCGGGGCATACATGAGCGCGTGCAGCACGAGGCCCACGCAGATGGCGAGGATGATCTTGGCCTCCGAGCGCGACGCGATGAGGTCGAAGAACACCCACGACCACGCGGCGACCCCCACGGCACCGGCGAGGTAGAGCGGGCGACGTCCGATGCGGTCACTGAGAGCGCCCACGAGCGGGATCGTCACGAAGTGCACGACGGAGCCGATCAGCAGGGCCTTGAGGATCAGCGGCTTGTCGTCGGCCGTGCCGGCGTAGAGGGTGAGGAAGGAGATCGAGATGATCGTGAAGAGGTAGTAGGAGATGTTCTCCGCCATCCGCATCCCCATGGCCACGAAGACCTCCTTGGGGTACTTGCGGAAGACCTCCACGATCGGCATGTGGGGCGTCTGCTTGGTCTCCATCTCCGACTTCGCCTCGGCGAAGACGGGCGACTCCTCGATCGAGAGGCGGACCCACAGGCCGACCCCCACGAGCACGGCGCTCAGCAGGAACGGGATGCGCCAGCCCCACGACTCGAAGGCAGCATCGGACTGCACTGCGGCCAGCACCCACAGGACTCCGGTGGCGAACAGGTTGCCCAGCGCGACGCCGGCCTGCGGCCACGAGGACCAGAAGCCGCGCTGCGAGTCGTCACCGTGCTCGGCGGCCATCAGGACCGCTCCGCCCCACTCCCCGCCGACCGCGAAGCCCTGGACCAGGCGGCAGAGGAGCAGGAGCAGCGGGGCAGCGACACCGACGGCGGCGTGCGTCGGCAGCAGGCCGATCGCGAAGGTCGCCAGACCCATCAGGAACAGCGAGAGGACGAGCATCTTCTTGCGTCCGACCTTGTCGCCGAAGTGACCGAACACGACCCCACCGAGAGGACGCGCGACGAAGCCGAGCGCGTAGGTGCCGAAGGCCAGCAGGGTCGCCGTGGCGGGCTCGCTGTCGGGGAAGAACAAGGTGCCGAAGACGAGGGCGGCGGCCGAGCCGTAGAGGAAGAAGTCGTACCACTCGACGGCGGTGCCGATCAGCGACGCGAAGACGACCTTGACGATGCCGGTGCGCTCGGGCTGTGCGCCCGGTGCACCGGCCCCGGTCGTGGTGGATGTGTCGGTGGACATGACGAACCTTTCATCGAGAAGGCGTGGGTCAGGCCGACGCCGAGGAGCGGGGTGGAGCGGTCGGGTCAGGCGGCGGTCCAGCCACCGTCGAGGACCAGCGCGGAGCCGGTCATGGACGTGGCGGCCGGACCGCAGAGGAAGGCGACCGCGGCGGCGACCTCCTCGGGCTCGACCAGACGCTTGAGGGGAGTCCGGGCCAGCAGCACCGACTCGAGGACCTCGTCCTCGGCGATGCCGTGGGTGCGGGCCTGGTCGGCGAGCTGACCCTCGACCAGGGGTGTCCGGACGTAGCCGGGGCACACGGTGTTGCTCGTGACCCCCTTGCCGGCGGCCTCGAGCGCGATCACCTTCGACAGGCCCTCGAGCCCGTGCTTGGCGCTGACGTAGGCCGACTTGTAGGCGGAGGCCCGGAGGCCGTGGATGCTCGAGACGTGCACGAGGCGCCCCCAGGCCCGGTCGTACATCCCGGGCAGGACGCGCCGTGCCAGCAGGAAGGGGGCGTGGAGCATCAACGAGTGGATCGTGCGGAAGCGCTCGGGATCGAACTCCTCGACGGGCGCGACGTGCTGGATGCCGGCGTTGTTGACCAGGATGTCGACGTCGAGGTCGAGCGCCTCGATCGCGGCCTGGTCGGTGAGGTCGACGACGTGGGCGGTGCCGTGCACCTGGGCGGCGACCTTGGCCACGCCCTCCTCGTCGCGGTCGAGGAGGTGGACCTCGGCGCCGCTCTCAGCGAGTCGGGCCGCAATGGCGGCACCGATGCCGCTGGCCGCTCCTGTCACGAGGGCTCGGCGCCCGCGCAGGGTGGGCTCGGTGAGGTGCGTCTCGATGGCCATGTGCTTCACCGTAGGGACGCGCGTGAGGGAGCGCACATGGCGGAACCACCCACATTTGGCCCTCCGGCATGTGCTGGCAAGCCACCCGCCGTGGTGGGTTCAGGGGGCCTGGAGGCGCGCCAGCCTGAGCGCCAGCTGGAGGTCCAGCGCCCGTCCGGGCCGACGCCAGTCGGCGCCGAGGAGCTCGCCGATCCGGTCGAGCCGCTGGGTCACCGTGTTGGGGTGGACGTGCAGCGTTGCCGCGGTGTCCTTGAGGTGTCCGCCGCTAGCGAACCACGCCTCCAGGGTGGCCACCAGAGCCGTCCCGCGCCGGGCGTCCCAGTCACGGGCCGGCCCGATCGTCGCCTCGACGAACGCGGTCACGTGCTCGGCGTCGTTGTCACCGAGCAGCAGTCGGGCCACACCGAGTCCTGCCGGATCGCTCACGTCGCCGCGCCGACCGAGTCGGACCAGCGTGTCGAGGCAGCGGCGGGCCTCGTCGTGCGCCGCCACCAGCCGGTCGGAGCGGAGGGCATCGCTGGTGGCGGCCACCCCCACGGTTGCGACCCCACCGACCCCGGTCAGGGCCGCCTGCAGGTCCGCGCCCACGCGCTGCGGGTCGTCGCTCGGCACCACCAGGACCACGGCTCCTCGGTGCTCGCCGGCCAGGCCCGACATCCGGCGCGCGAGCGACACAGCGGCCCGGCTGGCCCGGTGCCGGTCGGCCCCGTCGACGGCGGCCGCCGCCACCACCACCGGCCCATCGAGGCTGGCGCTGTGTCGGCGCACGCGGTCGCGCAGGCGCTCCCGTGCCTCGGGGCCGGCCTCGAGCAGGTCGACGAGCAGCTGGCCGCCGAGGCGCTCCTCGGCGTCGCTCGCGGATCGGGCGAAGAGCAGGACCAGCGCGGTCACCAGTGCACCACGCTCGAGCGTACGCCGACCCGCGAGAGCGAGCGGCTCATCACGACGCAGCACCAGGGTGGCGACGTGCTCGGCGCCGGCGAGGGCCGCGGCGACCAGGCCCTGCTCGACGACCACCGACCGACCCGAGGACACCGCGGCCGGGACCGCGTCGGTCCACGCCGGACCGGTGCCCTTCCCTGCCTGGAGCTCGCCCGCGGGCGTCCACACCGAGACCTCGCCGTCGAGCACGCTCGAGAGCACCTCGGCGACCTCGGCGACTCCCCCGCCGCCGAGCAGCAGGTCGGTGAGCCGGTCGTGGGCGAGTGCCGCGGCGTCGACCGCCTCGGTGTGGCGGGTGAGCGAGCGGTTGGCCTCGTCGAGCTCGACGAACAGGCGGGCGTTCTCCAGCGCCACCACGGCATGGGCCGCGAAGGAGGTGAGCAGGCTGACCTCCGACTGCGGGAAGCGCCGCACCGTCCGGTGCACTGCCAGCAGCGCGCCGATCACGACGCCGTCGAGGACCAGCGGCACCCCCAGGATCGCCCGGATCTGCTCACCCGCCACGGCCTCGTCGATGAAGCCCTGGTGGGCGAAGCGTTCGTCGGAGGCGTAGTCCTCGGTGGAGTAGGCCCCACCGGTCTGCGCGACGAGGCCCAGCAACCCGGTGCCGAGCGGCAGGCGCAGGGTCTGGAACTCGCGCGTCAGGGCCCCGTCGGTGACCTTCATGTAGGACGCGCCGTCACCGTCGTCGTTGAGCGAGAGGTAGGTCATGTCGCAGTGCAGCAACTGGCGGGCCCGCCGCACGATCGCGGCCAGGATCGTGTCGACGTCGCGGATGGCAGTGAGGTCGGAGGCCGTCTCGTAGAGCGCCGACAGCTCGGCCTCACGCGAGCGCATGCGGGTCATCAGGTCGCGCAGCCGCAGGGCGACGTCGTACTCCGAGCGGGCCACCGCGGCCTCCGCCTCGCCGAGTCCACGCTCCACCTCCACGAGGCGGTCGTCGTAGGCGGCCAGCGGGGCCTCGTCGTAGAGAAGATCGAGGAAGGTCGGCACCGGCACATCATGGCCGCCACGGCCCGTCGCGCGCACCCCACAGGGGTGCGAGCCGGGCTCAGGCCTCGCGGCTGATCGTCATCTCGCGGTCGCCGTAGACGACCTTGTCACCGTCGACCAGCGACGCGGGCTTGCCGGGCGCGAGCTGTCGCGAGACGCCCTGGCGCACCAGCACGGTCCCGTTGGTCGAGCCCCGGTCCATGACCACGATGGTGCCGTCGGGGGCCGGGCCGAACTGGGCGTGGGTCTTGGAGACCGACATGTCCGCCGACGCCAGCGGGATGAGGTGGGCCACCTGCTCTCCGGTGCGGGCCTCAGGGCGTCGGCCCACGAGCGCGAGGCCGACGATCACGAAGCTCTCCCCGTTGTCGAAGTGCACCCGCCAGCGCGGAGGGGCGGACGCCGGGCGCTGCACCGGAGGTGCGGGCGGGTGTGCGGGCGGGTGTGCGGGCGGCGGTGGCGACTGCTGCGGCGGTGCCACGACGTCGGCGGGCAACGGCTGGCGGCGCATCGACACCTCGGAGCGCTCGGGGGTGCGGACCTCGACGGGCGGAGCCGGGATCAGTCGCATCGCGGTGAGGTTCACGATGTGGCGCGGGCCCTCGTCGGCGTCGGCCTGGCGCACCTCGACCACGGGGCGTACGTCGACCACGACGGTCTTCGTCAGGTGGTCGTGCCAGCCGCGGCGCTCGCGACCGCGGTCCTCCACGGCCGTCCAGGCAAGGGTGGCGATGCCGATGCCGAAGGTGGGCACTCCCGCGACACCCAGCACCAGGGAACGCAGGAGGGACGGTCCGACCCCGATCGGCGTGCCGTCGCCGTGGTGCACGACCCGGAGACCCGACAGCGCCTTGCCGGGGGACGTCCCGCTGACCCCCAGCACGATCGCGAACACCAGCCACAGCAGCACCGTCGCCCCTGCCACGGCGCCGGCCACGACCCATGGCGCGTCGGAGACGAACATCGCAGTGACGAAGCCCACCGCCGCCAGCAGGCTCCAGCCCAGGAGGCGGTCGACGGCGAATGCGGTGAACCGTCGCTCGAGCTGGGCGATCGGGTAGGTCACGGAGAGCGGTGGCTGGGTCACGGCGGTGGGGTGATCAGGGGTTCGTGACCTGGATGGTGACGCCGTCACCGAGGTCGAGGACGGCACCGGGGATGAGGCTGACGGCGATGCCGGGCGTGAGGTCCTCGGGATCGAGACCCGGCTGCGCGAGGACGGTGCCGTTGGTCGAGCCGAGGTCGGTGGCGATCGCGGAGCCGTGGTCGGCCCCGGCGCCGGGACGGATCTCGAGGTGGGTCGAGGAGATCTCCTGGTGCGGGCTGGACACCGTCACCACGTGGGGTTGGTCGTGCGAGGCGAAGCGCCGTGCCTCAGGTGCGCGCCCCACCAGCACCGTCCGGTCGACGGACACGACGTCGCCGGTCGAGAAGACCAGCGACGCGACGGGCTGCGACACCACGTCGGGGGCGATCTCCTGGCCGGGGATGGGCGGGCGCTCGAAGTCGGGCTGCGCTCGCCCGGCCATCGTCTGGCCGTCACGGTCCCAGTCGTCCTCGACGACGGGGACCTCGCCGGTCGGCGCGGGGTCGCCCTCGGGCTCACCGAAGCTCATCGGCTCCGGCTCCGGCTCCGGCTCCGGCGCGGGCGCGGGCGCGAGCTCGGGTACGGGATCCGGCACGGGATCCGGCACGACGGCCAGCATCGGGTGCTCCTCCGAGCGATGTGCGGGAGCAGCCGGACGCGGCGCGACGGCGGACACGGTCGGCGCTGAGAACTCCACGACCGAGACCCGCGCGAGCCCGGGAGTCAGGGCGTGCTCGACGGCGCTGTCGCCGCTGAGGGTCAGGCGGATGCTGCAGGCGCCCGTGACGACGTGCTCGCGCCAGGCCGTCCCGGGGGTGGCGCTGACGATCTCGTCGCCGTCGGCCGTGGACACCGACGCGGTCGGGGCGCCCCGCACCAGGAGCCGGGTGGTGTCGGCACCGTGCGCGACGAGGGCGAAGTGGTCGAGCGCGGACAGGCCTCCTGCCAGCAGCGCGTCGAGCACCGCGTCGGCGTCGGCGCCGGAGTCGGCGAGGTCCCAGAGCGTGGGCACGCGGGCCCGCTGGCTGCCCGGCAGCAGGACCGTCACGTGGTCGCCGACGACGGCGTACCAGTCCCCCGGCGCGAACCTGGCCTCTGCGCTCACTGTCGTCCCCCAAGCTTGGATTCGAGACTCTGCAGCTGGCGCTGCGAGTCGTAACTGGCGTCCTTCACCAATCCCACCACATCGACGACGACGGCCGTGGCGTTGTCGCGCCCTCCGGCCGCCACCGCAGCCCGGACCAGCCGATCGGCCGCGTCGCGCGGATCGGCGACCGCCAGGAGGATCTCCTCGATCTCGGCGTCGTCGATCATCCCGGTGACACCGTCGCTGCACAGCAGCAGGCGCTCGACCGACGCGAGCGGCAGCAGGAAGAAGTCGGGCTCGATGCCCTCCGGGCTGCCGAGAGCGCGGGTGATCACGTGCCGCTCCGGGTGGACGGCCGCCTCGGCGACGGTGATCTGCCCGGCGTCGATGAGCTCCTGCACGACCGAGTGGTCGACGCTGATCTGCTCGAGCCGCCCCTCGGTGATCCGATAGATCCGGGAGTCGCCCAGGTTGGCCAGCAGCCATTTGGTGGTGCCGTGGTCGACGACCAGCACCGCCACGACCGCCGTCGTGCCGGCGTGCCACCCCGGCGAGAGCGCGCGGTGGGCGTCGCCGTAGTCGACGATGCAGGCCTGCGCGCGGGCGAGGGCGGCGGCGACGAGCTCGGCACCGCGAGCCGGGTCGTAGACCTCGGCCAGGCGCTCGAACTCGTCCACGACCATGCGGCTGGCGACGTCGCCGCCGGAGTGGCCTCCCATGCCGTCGGCCACCACGAAGACCGGCGGGGCCGCGAGGAAGGAGTCCTCGTTGACCTTGCGCACGAGGCCGACGTCGCTGGACGACCCGTGGTGCAGGTCGACGTGCAGGTCGACGTTGCTCATGCCCGGACCTCCGCGCCCTGTGTCGAGATGCGGGGCGGCGGCACCGACCCGGCGAGTAGCGTAAGAGGGATGTCCAGTCGAGGGCGGGCAACACCCGCACGCACACTCGCCGACCAGCTCCGGGGCTGGTCGGACGAGCAGCTCGTGCTGCTGCTCGACGCCCGTCCGGATCTCGCCACGCCCGCCCCTCAAGATTCCTCGCAGCTGGCCTCGCGGGCTGCCACGCGTTCGTCGATCCATCGCGCCCTCGACGGTCTCGACCGTCTGGAACTTTCCGTGCTAGATGCCCTGCTGGTTGCAGGTCAAACCACTTCCGATGACCTGATCTCCATCGTCCACGCCGACCGCGACCGGACGACGCGCGCGCTGGGACGACTGCTCGACCTCGCGCTCGCCTGGGAGGCCCCCGGCGGCATCCGCGCCCTGAGCGGAGTCGCCGATGCGATGCGCGGCCTGCCGGTCGGCCTGAGCGGCCTGAGGCCCTCCAGTCCTGAGCCCACACCCTTCGCCGAGCTGGTCGCCCGGCTTGCCGAGCTCAGCCCGGCGGCGACGGCGCTGCTGCGCCATGTCGACGCCCACGGCGGTGAGGGCACCACGGGATCCGCACGCCGCACGGTGTCGCCCGAGCAGGCCGCGACCCCCGCCGAGGAGCTGATCAGCCGCCGGCTGCTGGTGCCGCGCGACGGCAGCTCGGTCGTCCTCCCCGGCGAGGTCGGCCTCGCCCTGCGTGGGGGACGCACGACGGCCGCACCGGTGGATGAGGTGCCCGACCTGGCCACCATCGCGCGAGATGCCCGGCTCGTGGCCCGGTCGGCGGCCGGCGCTGCCTTCGACGTCGTACGACGGGTGGAGCTGCTGCTCGACCACTGGGGCATCGCACCGCCGAGCGTCCTGCGCAGCGGAGGCCTGGCCGTGCGGGACCTGAAAGCGGTGGCCCGTGAGCTGCACGTCGACGAGGCGGGTGCGGCCCTCATCGTCGAGGTGGCGCTCGCGTCCGGCCTGATCGCCGAGGGCGTCGAGCCCGATGGCACCCCGGCCTGGTTGCCGACCGAGGAGTTCGACGTCTGGTCGGGGCGCTCGATCTCCGAGCGGTGGGCCCGCCTCGTCGGCGGATGGCTGACCGGCAGTCGCGTCCCCTCGCTCGTGGGGTCGCGCGACGCGGCCGGCAAGTCGTGGAACGCGTTGGCGCCCGAGCTCTCCAGCGGCCTGGCCGAGGAGGCCCGACGGATCGCCCTGCGGGTCCTGGCCGAGGTCCCCGACGGCGAGGTGCTGGCCACCGGCACCGGCGTCGCCTCGCTCGTGCAACGGATCGGCTGGCTGCGGCCACGCCGGCCCACGGTCTTCGCCGACCTCGTCACCGCGGCGCTCGACGAGGCCGCCGCCTTGGGCGTGAGCGGTGCGGGCGGGCTGCCGCACAGCGGTCGCCTCGTCGCCGGCGGCGACCTCGTGGCGGCCGCGGCCGCGATCGACCCGCACCTGCCGCAGCCCGTGGAGCAGGTGCTGCTCCAGGCCGACCTCACGGCCGTGGCGCCCGGTCCGCTCGAGACGGAGGTGGCCCGCCGGCTGCACCTGCTGGCCGACGTGGAGTCGCGCGGCGGCGCCACTGTCTACCGCTTCTCGTCGGGCTCGCTGCGCCGCGGCTTCGACGCCGGCTGGTCGGCGCTGGAGGTCAGCGACTTCCTCGCCGCCATCTCCCAGACCCCCGTTCCCCAGCCGCTCGAGTTCCTCGTCGACGACGTCGCCCGCACCTTCGGCTCCGTCCGGGTCGGCCACGCCGAGGCCTTCCTCCGCGCCGACGACGAGGCGGCTCTCGCCGCTTTGGTCCACGACCCGCGGGCGCGGACGCTGGGTCTGCGCCTGCTGGCTCCGACCGTCGCCATCTCGACCTCACCGATCGACGTCCTGCTGCCACGGCTGCGCGAGCTCGGCTCGGCGCCGGTGGTCGAGGCCGCCGACGGCACGGTGCGGGTGAGCCGGCCCGACCTCCAACGTGCGCGCAGCCGGCGCGGGCGTCGTCCCGCGGGCGCCGTCGAGGCCCGTCAGGCGGCCCAGGTGCAGGCCGTGGCCACCGCGATCCGGGCCGGCGACCGGGCCGAGTCCTCGCGGCCCCCGACCGCCGCCTCGACCACTCCGTCGGGGGCGTTGGCCGCCCTGCGCGAGGCGATCGAGGCCGGCAGCACGGTCGTGATCGGCTACGTCGACAGCCACGGGGCCACCGGCGAACGTGTCGTCGACCCGAGGCGGCTGGACGGGGGCCGCCTCTCGGCCTTCGACCACCGCGCGGATGACGTCCGCGAGTTCGCGGTCCACCGCATCACCGGCGTACGGCGGGCGTAGGAGCCCCATGCCCCGTCGGTAAACTGGGGTCGTGGACTTCATCCGCTACGCCGAGCGCGCCGCCGCGCTCGTCAACGCCGAGCTGCAGGACGAGGCTGCCCTCCACGAGCACCTCGCGGACCGTTCGTGGCTGCACCGTTCGGTCGTCGCCGCCGACGTGACGTCGCTCCAAGGCTTCCGGGCCGCGCTGCGTCCGATCTTCGAGGCCTCCGACGTCGACGACGTGCGCCTGGTGGTCAGCTCGCTCAACGACCTCCTGGCCACCCACCCGGTGACGCCGATGATCTCCGACCACGACCCCGACCACCTCCACATGCATGTGGCCAACCGGGCAGCATCCGTCGCCGAGCTGATGATCGGCGAGTCCCTGATGGGACTGTCCAACCTGGTCTGCGACCTCGGCGCGACCCGCCTCGGCATCTGCTCGGAGTCGCGGTGCGACCACGTCTTCGTCGACACCTCACCCAACCAGTCGCGTCGCTACTGCTCCGACCGGTGCTCCTCGCGGGCCAACGTGGCCGCCTTCCGGGCGAGGCAACGCCGCGCCGAGAAGGCGGGCACCGAGACGGGCACCGAGACGGGCACCGAGACGGGCACCGAGACGGACGCCGGCGCCCGGGCTGCCTCCTCCGGCTGAGCCGTCCGCCCGGGCGCGCGCGGCGTGCGGCGGTCCGTAGGATTGGCGGGTGAATGACGGTCCCCTCATCGTCCAGTCGGACAAGACGCTCCTCCTGGAGGTCGACCACCCTTCCGCGCCCGAGGCGCGCAAGGCGATCGCCCCCTTCGCGGAGCTCGAGCGCTCGCCCGAGCACATCCACACCTATCGCCTCACCCCGCTCGGCCTCTGGAACGCCCGCGCCGCCGGCCACGACGCCGAGCAGGTCGTCGACGCGCTGCTGAAGTGGTCGCGCTACGCCGTCCCGCACGCCCTGCTGGTCGACGTCGCCGAGACGATGGGGCGCTACGGCCGGTTGCGGCTCGAGAAGCACCCGGTCCACGGGCTGGTGCTCTCCTCGACCGACCGTCCCGTGCTGGAGGAGGTGCTGCGCGCGAAGAAGATCGCCGGCATGGTTGGCGCCCGGCTCGACGACGACAGCGTCGCGGTGCACCCCAGCGAGCGGGGCAACCTCAAGCAGGCGCTGCTCAAGATCGGCTGGCCGGCGGAGGACTACGCGGGGTACGTCGACGGAGAGGCCCACGCGATCGACCTCGACCAGTCGAGCTGGACGCTGCGGCCCTACCAGAGCGAGGCGGCGCAGTCCTTCTGGGACGGCGGCTCCGGCGTCGTCGTGCTGCCGTGCGGCGCGGGCAAGACCCTGGTCGGTGCGGCCGCGATGGCGCACGCCCAGGCGACCACGCTGATCCTCGTCACCAACACCGTGAGCGCGCGCCAGTGGAAGGACGAGCTGATCGCGCGCACCTCGCTCACCGCCGACGAGATCGGCGAGTACTCCGGCGCCGTGAAGGAGGTCCGGCCCGTCACCATCGCCACCTACCAGGTGCTGACGACGAAGCGGAAGGGCGTCTACCCGCACCTCGAGCTGCTCGACGCGCGCGACTGGGGCCTCATCGTCTACGACGAGGTGCACCTGCTGCCGGCCCCGATCTTCCGGATGACGGCCAACCTGCAGGCGCGCCGGCGCCTCGGCCTGACCGCGACCCTGGTGCGCGAGGACGGCCGCGAGGGTGAGGTCTTCTCCCTCATCGGGCCCAAGCGCTACGACGCCCCGTGGAAGGACATCGAGGCGCAGGGCTACATCGCGCCCGCCGACTGCGTCGAGGTGCGCGTCACCCTGCCGGACGGCGAGCGACTCGCCTACGCGACCAGCGACCCCGAGACCCGCTACCGCCTCGCGTCGTGCACCCACGCCAAGATCGACGTCGTACGCGACCTGGTGCGGCAGCACGCCGGGCAACCCACCCTGGTCATCGGGCAGTACATCGACCAGCTCGACGAGATCGCCGCGCTGCTCGACGCGCCCGTGATCAAGGGCGAGACACCGGTCAAGGAACGCCAGCGGCTCTTCGCGGCCTTCCGCACCGGCGAGATCGGGTTGCTGGTCGTCAGCAAGGTCGCCAACTTCTCCATCGACCTGCCCTCGGCCGAGGTGGCCATCCAGGTGAGCGGGTCGTTCGGCTCACGCCAGGAGGAGGCGCAGCGCCTCGGCCGGCTGCTGCGGCCCAAGTCGGAGGGGCGCAGCGCACACTTCTACACGATCGTCTCGCGCGACACCGTGGACGCCGACTTCGCGCAGAACCGGCAGCGGTTCCTCGCCGAGCAGGGCTATGCCTACCGCATCATCGATGCCGGCGACCTGACCGCCGAGCCGACCTGAGTCGACGCCCGAGGGTGGAGCCCGGGGGCCGCCAGGCGCGGCCCCCGGGCTCCACTGTCGTCAGTCGAGCAACGCTCAGCCGAGGGTGCTCGTGTCGATCACGAAGCGGTAGCGCACGTCGGAGGCGAGCACGCGCTCGTAGGCCTCGTTGACCCGGTCGGCGGCGATGACCTCGACCTCGGAGGCGATGCCGTGCTCGGCGCAGAAGTCGAGCATCTCCTGGGTCTGGGCGATGCCGCCGATCATCGAGCCGGAGAAGGAGCGGCGGTTGCTCAGCAGCGAGAACACGTTGAGGCTGAGCGGCTCGGCCGGAGCGCCGACGTTGACCAGCGCGCCGTTGACCGCGAGCAGGCCGAGATGGGCGCTGACGTCGATCCGGGCGCTGACGGTGTTGATGATCAGGTCGAAGGAGTCGGCGAGCGCCTCGAAGGTGTCGGGGTCGCTGGTGGCGAAGTAGTGGTCGGCCCCGAGGCGGAGCCCGTCCTCCTGCTTCTTCAGCGACTGCGACAGCACCGTGACCTCGGCGCCCATGGCGTGGGCGATCTGGACGGCCATGTGGCCCAGGCCGCCGAGGCCGACGACGGCGACCTTCTTGCCGGGGCCGGCCTGCCAGTGCTTCAGGGGCGAGTACGTCGTGATGCCGGCGCACAGCAGCGGGGTGGCCGCGGCCGGGTCCAGGCTCTCGGGGACCGAGAGGACGTAGTCGGCGTCGACCACCACGTGGGTCGAGTAGCCGCCCTGGGTCGTGGTCCCGTCCCGGTCAGTGGCGGCATAGGTCCCGACCATGCCCTCACGGCAGTACTGCTCGTCGCCGGCACGGCAGTTGTCGCACTCGCCGCACGAGTTGACCATGCAGCCGACCCCGACGCGGTCGCCCACCTGGTGGCGGGAGACGCCGGAGCCGACCTCGGTGACGGTGCCCACGATCTCGTGACCGGGCACCAGGGGGAAGGGCTGCGGGCCCCAGTCGCCGTTGACGGTGTGGATGTCGGAGTGGCAGATCCCGGCGTACTCGACGGCGATGAGCACGTCACCTGCGCCGACCTCGCGGCGCTCGATGGTGGTGGGGGCCAGCGGCTGGCCGGCGGAGGGTGCTGCATAGGCGTTGACGCGCATGGTGGAGCGTTCCGTTCTCGAGGGGATCAGTGGTCGGACCCTGGCGCCCGGAGGCGCAGGGTCAGTCGAACGTGACGGCCCGGAGCTCGTCGGCGAGCTCGCGTGCCTGCGCCGCGATCTGCTGGGCGCACGTGCCGTCGCCGGCCTGCGCGGCCTGCCAGTAGGCGATCTTGAGGGCGACGTAGCGCTGGCGCATGGACAGCGCCTCGGCCTCGGTCGCCAACCGTCGCTGCTGCTCGGCGAGCAGCCGCTCCTGGTCGGCGGCCGCCTCGGCCCCGCGCCGGCCGTTGGCCATGTAGAGCCGCATGTCGTTGACCGACATGCCGGTCGCGGCCAGGCACGACACCCACATCAGCTCGTCGAGGTCGTCCTCGCCGTAGACCCGGTGGCCGCTGCTCGCACCGCGGCTGACCGGCGCGATGACGCCGATCTGCTCGTAGTAGCGCAGCGTGCTGGCGGGCAGCCCGGTCAGGGCAGCCGCCTCCTTGATGGAGCAGCTGCGGGCACTGGCGTGGGTGGTCACGTCATCGACGGTAGGAACTTCGAGTACTCGAAGTCAAAGACGACTCGAACACCACGACGGATCCGCGCCACCGCCTTCTTGCGCGTGGGTCCTAATCTCGACCATGTGACCCTCCGCGAGCGCCTCGGCGCCGAGCTGTTCCGCAAGGTGGCCGGGCCCAACGGGCAGCAGGCACGCGAGCGCGTGCACGGCACTCCGGGACCGCGCTGGTTCGAACCCGACTCCCCCATCGCCCGCGTCCACGGGGACGCGTCGATGTTCGTCGGCGGGATCCGCGCGATCATGCTCCAGTCACTGCACCCCGCCGCGATGCAGGGGGTCGCCGACCACTCCGGCTATCAGGGCGACATGTGGGGGCGGCTCGCGCAGGTCTCGACCTACATCGCGATGACGACCTTCGGCACCGAGCGCGACGCCCTGCAGGTGATCCGTGCCGTGCAACGCGCCCACGAGTCCGTCACCGGCACGATGCCCGACGGGACGCCCTACGCCGCCAACGACCCCCACCTGCTCGGCTGGGTGCACGCCGCCGAGATCGACAGCTTCCTCGCGGCCCACGACCGCTACGGCCGCGGTCGGCTCGTCGGACCCGAGCGCGACGAGTACGTCGCCCAGACCGCCGTCGCGGCCGCCCACCTCGGCGTGCTCGACCCGCCGCGGAGCGAGGAGGAGCTGCGCCGGGTGATGGCGGCCTACGGTCCCGAGCTGGGCGGCACACCGGTGGCCCGGGAGGCGATCCGGTTCCTCCTGCTCCACCCCGACCTTCCACTGCCGGCCAGGCCCGGTTACCTGTCGCTGGCGACGGCCGCCATCGGCCTGCTCCCGACGGACGCGAGGCGCGAGCTGCGGCTCCCTCCGGTGCCCCCGATGACCAACCGGGTGCTCGGCACGGCCGCCACCCGCGCCATCCGCTGGGCGATGGCGAGCGGTCACGAGCAGGCGAGGGCGCTCCAGCGGGAGACGGCCCGAGCATGAGCCTCGTCGACCGCTGGCCGCTCCCCGACCACGCCGACCTGCGCGACGAGCTCCTCGCCGCGTGGGACCGGCCCGGCTATCACGACCTGCTCCACCTCACCGAGGTGCTCGACCGCCTCGACCAGCTGTCCGTCGACCCGGCCGTAGACGCCCGGACCCTCGCCCTCGCGGCGTGGTTCCACGATGCCGTCTACGAGGGCGGGGCCGACGACGAGGAACGCTCGGCCCAGTGGGCCGAGCGCGCGCTGCCGGCGCCGTACGCCGACGAGGTGGCGCGACTCGTGCGGATGACGGTGCACCACCGGCCCTCCGACGACGACGTCGCCGCCTGCGCGCTCAGCGACGCCGACCTCGCCATCCTGGCCGCACAGCCCGAGCGCTACGAGTCCTATGCCGCCGGGGTGCGCGCCGACTTCGCGGAGGTCCCCGACGCCGACTTCCGCGCCGGGCGCAGGGCCGTGCTGCAGGATCTGGCCGCCAAGCCCCACCTCTTCCACTCCGCGCGGGCGCGCGAGCTCTGGGAGTCGGCGGCGCGGGCCAACCTGGAGCGGGAGATCAGCGAGCTGGCGTGAGGGTCGACGGGATCCGGGCTCAGCAGTCGGCGAGCTGCAGATAGACCGTGAAGCGGTCGTGGCGGTAGCAGGTGCGCGAGACCTCGACGATGCGACCGTCGGACACGGCGCGACGTGAGTGGCGCAGGACCGGGTCACCTTCGGCGATCTCGAGGATGCCCGCCTCCTCCGCGCTCGCGCGGTCGGCACTGATGGAGTCCTCGACCTCGGTCGGCCGCAGGCCCCGGGCGGTGAGCGCTTCATAGAGGCTGGTGGGTGTTCCGTGCTGCAGGAACCCGGGGAGGAGCACCTCGTTGAGGTAGGCGTCCTCGACGCAGACGATCGCCTGGTCGGCACGACGCAGCCGCCGCCAGTGCAGCACCGGGTCACCCGGGGAGATGTCGAGCGCGCGGGCCACGCCGGGGCCGGCCTGCTCGACGCGGGCGAGCAGCGTCTGCGACTCGGGGAGCATGCCGCGGCGCCGGATCTCCTCGGTGAAGGAGGTGAGACGTCCCGCGGTCTTGGGCGGCTGGGCCACGAACGTGCCGCGGCCGGGGATCCGCTCCAGGAGACCCTCTGCGACGAGCGCGTCGAGCGCCTGTCGCACGGTCATCCGGGCCACGCCGAAACGAGCCACCAGCTCCCGCTCCGAGGGTGCGGCGGCACCCGGCGGCTGGGACTCGATGAGGCTCCGCACGTGCTCGCGGACCTGCACGTGCTTCAGCGTCCGCTGCCTTGGGACAATGAGGTCGGCCTGATCCATACGTGCCAAGATAGGACTGGGCTGGACCGGCGTCACCTAATTGACAAAGCCTGTGGTAAAGCCTTGACGATACCTACGATCTGGTAGACCTCGAACGCGTGTTCGAGTGGATCGGGTAGGGTGGCGGCTGTGGACTTCCAGACGTCCCTGTTCGCCGACGAGTCGGCCGCCGCTGCCGCTCTCGCGCCGGAGCGCCGTCTGCTCTCCGGCGGCGCCTGGATCGACGTGCAGCGCAACTGGCTCGGCGACCCCGACGACGTGTTCGCCACCCTGGTCGAGCGGGTCCCGTGGCGCTCGGAGCGTCGCGAGATGTACGACGCCGTGGTGGACGTTCCCCGCCTCGTGCACACCTACCTCGCCGACGACCTCCTGCCACATCCGGCGCTCGTCGGGGCACGCGCCGAGCTGAGCGCGCACTACCGGCCCGAGCTCGGCGAGCCGTTCGTCACCGCCGGTTGCTGCTACTACCGCGACGGACGCGACTCGGTGGCCTGGCACGGCGACACCATCGGTCGGGGCCGCACCGCCGACACGAGGTGGCCATCGTGAGCGTCGGTGATCCGCGCCGACTCCTGCTGCGGCCGCGCGGAGGGGGCGCGTCCGTCGCCCTCACCCTGGGCCACGGCGACCTCGTGGTGATGGGTGGCTCGTGCCAACGCACCTGGGAGCACGCGGTGCCCAAGGTGGCCCACTCGGGACCGCGCCTGTCGGTGCAGTTCCGCCCGCTCAACGTCTTCTGAGCAGGCGCCGCACCAGGGCCAGGGCGACGAGCACCGCCACGGCCTGCTTCCAGTAGGACTTCAAGATCACCGGCAGCACCGCGCTGCCGAGGTCGAGGGCCTCGACCGGCGGAGGCGGCGGAGGCGGCGAGGACGGGGACGGCGACGGCGCGGACGGCGGCGGCACTGGCGCAGCGCCCGACTCGGGCGGCAGGCCGGCGACCGCCTGTGCGGAGGAACCGGTGTCCGACCCACCGCCCGACGGGGCCGCCGACTCGGGGGCGGCCAGGCGCTGCTCGAGGCAGGCCACGAACTGGCCCAACAGCTTGTCCGAGACGTCCTGCATCACACCACGGCCGAACTGCGCCGGCTTGCCCGTGATGGCGAGGTCGGTCTCGACGGAGACGTCGGTCGAGCCGGCGGCATCGGTCATGGTGACGGTGACCTTCGCCCCCGCCGTACCGTTGCCGCGCTTGTCCTTGCCCTTGGCGTCGACGACGAAGCGGTGCACCGCCTCGTCCTTCTCCACGAAGGTGCCCGAGCCGTTGTAGAGCAGCGCGATCGGACCCAGCTTGACCTTCACCGACCCGGCGAACGACGACTCGTCGGCGTCGGTCACCTGGGCGCCCGGGAAGCACTCGGCCACCGAGGCGATGTCGTTGAAGTGCGCCCAGGTCTCCTCGACGCCGATCGGGACGGTGAACCGGTGGGTCAGCTCCACTACAGCGCCCCCGCGGCCTTCAGCACGGCCCGGCCGGTGAGCACCCGAGCGAGGTGCTGGCGGTAGTCGGCGGCACCGTTGAGGTCGGAGGGCGGGTTGGTGCCCTCGGCGGCGAGCCCCGACGCCTCCCGCACCCCCTCCTCGGTAGCGCTCACCCCGACCAGGGCCGCCTCCGTCGCGCTCGCCCGCAGTGGGGTCGAGCCCATGTTGGTCAGGCCCACGCGTGCCTCGTCGATCGAGCCCTTGACGGTCGCGGCAATGGCCACGATCGGCCACTGGTGCGCGACGCGCACGAACTTCTCGTAGTGCGCGCCCCAGCCGGTGTGCTTGGGGACGCGCACCTCGGTGAGGATCTCGTCCTCGCCGATCGCGGTCTCGAAGAGGTCGACGAAGAAGTCGGCGGCCTCGACCGTGCGGCTCCCGCCGGGGCCGGCGATGACGAACCGGGCGCCCAACGCGAGCGCCGGAGCTCCGAGGTCGCCCGCCGGGTCGGCGTGCGCCAGGGCGCCGCCGAAGGTGCCGCGGTGGCGAATCTGCGAGTCGGCCACCTCGGCGGCCGCCTTCGAGAGCAGCAGCGCATGCTCCTTGACGAGCGCGTGGTCGCGGACGTCGTGGTGCGTGGTCATCGCGCCGATGACGATGGCGTCACCGTCGTCGCGGATGCCACGAAGCGAGCTGATCCCACCGAGGTCGATGACGACCTCCGGGGCGTTGAGCCGCATCCGCAGGACGGGGAGCAGGCTCTGCCCGCCGGCGAGGATCTTGGCCTCGTCACCGTGCTGGCCGAGCGCGGTCAGCGCCTCCTCGACCGACGTCGGTGCGAGGTAGTCGAACCTGACCGGGATCACTGGTCTGCTCCTTCGTCCTGGTTGAGCGCACCCTGGTCGCCCTGCTGGTTGGCTTCGCCTTCGGCGAAGTGCGCCATGGCATCCGGCGGCGTCTCGGTCGCACCACCGGCCTTCGAGCCCTGGATCGCGCGCCACACCCGCTCCGGGGTGCACGGCATCTGGATGTCGTTGATGCCGAGGTGGCGGATGGCGTCGACGACCGCGTTGACGACCGCCGGGGTCGAGGCGATGGTGCCGGCCTCGCCGACGCCCTTGGTGCCGAGCGTGTTCGTGGTGCAGATGCTCGGGTCGTCGACGTGCACGACGTCGAAGGAGATCGTGTCGGCCGAGGTCGGCAGGAGGTAGTCGACGAACGAGCCGCTGACCAACGTGCCGGCCTCGTCGTGGACCGCCTCCTCCCACAACGCCTGCGCGATGCCCTGCACCAGCCCGCCGTGCACCTGACCGGCGACGATGAGGGGGTTGATGATGGTGCCGATGTCGTCGCAGCAGGTGTACTTGCGCATCTTCACCGCACCGGTCTCGGTGTCGACCTCCATGGCGCACAGGTGGGTGCCGTGGGGGTAGTTGAAGTTCACCGGGTCGAAGGTCGCCTCGGCATCGATGCTCGGCTCCATGTCCTCGGGGTAGTTGTGCGCCGCGAAGGCGGCCGTGGCGAGCTCCTGGATCGCGACGCCCTGATCGGTGCCGCGGACGGCGAACCGGCCGTCGGCGTAGTCCAGGTCGTCCTCGCTCGCCTCCAGCAGGTGCGCGGCGAGGTGCTTGGCCTTGTCGATGACCTTGTCGACCGCGCGGACGAGTGCCTCGCCGCCGACGACCAGCGAGCGTGAGCCGTAGGTGTCGAGGCCCTTGTGCGCGATCTGGGTGTCACCGTGCAGCACCTCGACGTCCTCGAACGGCACGCCGAGCCGGTCGGCGACGATCTGGCTGAACGCCGTCTCGTGGCCCTGGCCGTGGGCGCTCGCGCCCGTGACGATCTCGACCTTCCCGGTGGCCAGCATCCGCACGCTCGCGTGCTCCCAGCCGCCCGCGCCGTAGTCGAGGCTGCCGAGCACCCGGCTGGGCGCCAGGCCGCACATCTCGGTGAAGGTGGAGACGCCGATGCCGAGCTGGATCCGGTCGCCCCGGTCGCGGCGCTCCTTCTGCTCGGCGCGCAGGGCGTCGTAGCCGAAGGACTCGGTCGCCTTCGCGGTGGCGGCCTCGTAGTTGCCGGTGTCGTACTCCAGGCCGGCGACGGTCGTGAAGGGGAACTCCTCGTGCGTGATCCAGTTGCGCTCACGGATCTCGAGAGGGTCCACGCCGACCTCGGCGGCCAGCTCGTCCATGATCCGCTCGATGGCGTAGGTCGCCTCCGGACGACCGGCACCGCGGTAGGCGTCGGTGAAGGTGGTGTTGGTCAGCACCGTCTGGCACTCGAAACGGTAGGACGGGAA
>JBBSOR010000045.1:0-29363 GCA_038259535.1 Propionibacteriales bacterium
TGCAGCTCGCACCGCGTCCGGGTCGGGCGCCAACACCGGCTGGGCCTTCACGAACCGTGGGACCGGGGTGTGCTTCGGCAGGTCGAGTCCGCCGACGTCCCCGGGGAGTGTCAGCACGGCGACCCCGCGCTCGGACAGGGCCGCATTGACGGCCTGCTCGAGGATGCCGGGCAGTTGGTCGACGCTGGTCACTGTCTGGCAGAAGACCGACACGTCGGCGAAGAGCACATCGTTGTCGACCTCCTGGAAGAAGTCCGAGCCCATCTCCTCGCGCGGCACCTGCCCGCAGATCGCCAGCACCGGGGTGTGGGACTTCTTGGCGTCGTAGAGTCCGTTGAGGAGGTGGATCGCTCCGGGTCCCACCGTGCCCGCACAGACGGCGAGATCGTCGGTCAGCTGCGACTGCGCGGAGGCGGCGAACGCAGCGGCTTCCTCGTGGCGCACCCCGACCCACTCGATGCGGTCCTCACGGCGGATCGCATCGGTGACCGGGTTGAGGGCATCTCCCACGACACCCCACACCTGACGGACACCGTGTTCGGCCAGGGACTCGATGAGCAGTTCGGCGACAGTGGTCATCCCCCCACATTGTCATCTCCGTGGTTGCCCGGGCCGACCGCAGAGCGTGGTGCCCGAGGACGTGAACGTGTCCTGACCGGACCACGGTCGGGAGCGGTGCTCGGGGTCGAGCCAATGGCCCGGGCCGAGGCGAGCTGCATGCCCGCCCACGTGTGTTGTGCACGTGATCCCAGGGACGCAATCCTCACACGTTGAAGCGGAACTCCACCACGTCGCCGTCGGCCATCACGTAGTCCTTGCCCTCCATGCGCACCCGCCCGGCCTCCTTGGCCTTCTGCATGGTGCCGGCGGACATCAGGTCGGCGAAGGACACGATCTCGGCCTTGATGAAGCCCTTCTGGAAGTCGGTGTGGATGACACCGGCGGCCTCGGGGGCGGTGGCGCCCTTCGCGATCGTCCAGGCCCGCGTCTCCTTGGGGCCGGCGGTCAGGTAGGTCTGCAGGCCGAGAGTGTCGAAGCCGACGCGGGCGAGCTGGTCGAGACCGGCCTCGGTGATGCCCATCTCGGCGAGCATCTCGCGCGCCTCCGCGTCGTCGTCGAGCTCGACGAGCTCGGACTCGAACTTGGCGTCGAGGAAGATCGCCTCGGCCGGCGCGATGATCGCGCGCATCTTGTCCTTGAGCGCCTCGTCGGCCAGCTCGTCGGCGTCGCAGTTGAAGACGTAGATGAACGGCTTGGCCGTCAGCAGCGACAGCTCGCGGAGCAGGGAGCGGTCGATGTCGGTCGCGATGATCGGGGTGCCGGACTCGAGGGCGTCCTTCGCGGCCCGGGCAGCCTCCAGGTTGGCGACGAGGTCCTTGGCCTTGCGCGACTCCTTCTCCAGCCGCGCGATCGCCCGGTCGACCGTCTCCAGGTCGGCGAAGATCAGCTCGGTCTGGATCGTCGAGATGTCGTTGGCGGGGTTGACCTCACCGTCGACGTGGGTCACGTCCTCGTCGCGGAAGACGCGGGTGACCTGGCAGATCGCCGCGGACTCGCGGATGTGGGCGAGGAACTTGTTGCCCAGGCCCTCCCCCTGCGAGGCGCCGCGCACGATGCCGGCGATGTCGACGAACTCCACGGTCGCCGGCAAGATCTTGGCCGACTCGAAGACCTCCGCGAGCTGCGGCAACCTCTCGTCGGGGACCCCCACGACGCCGACGTTGGGCTCGATCGTCGCGAACGGATAGTTCGCCGCGAGGACGTCGTTCTTGGTCAGAGCGTTGAAGAGGGTCGACTTGCCCGCGTTGGGGAGACCGACGATGCCGATGGTGAGAGCCACGGGCGGGGAGTCTACGGCGAGCGTGCTCCCCCGGACGAAACGCGACCCGGGCAGGGCGGAGGGCCCGGCCGACCGACCGGGCCCTCCCTCCTCCGGGCGTCAGCGACCCGTCAGGAGCCGTAGACCGCTCGCGCCCCCTGACGGTCGGTCTCGGTCATGGACAGATCGCTCGAGGATCCGTTGCACTGCGGGTAGTGCATGATCGACGCCGAGTCGTACGGCGTCAGCGGGCGCCAGTTGTTGTCCTCGAAGCAGGTGCCGGCCTCCGGCCGCGTGTGCTCGTGGCGGAAGCCCAGCGTGTGCCCGAGCTCATGGGCGAGGATGTTGGACGGCGTCCACGAGCCGGAGCCCTGCAGCGACGTCGCGTTGACCAGGACGTTGCGCTGGCTGTCGGGGCTGCTCGGGAAGAACGCCCGCGCGATGTACTCCGTGGTGGCGGTCGGCTCCACCGAGAACACCACCGCGCTGTTGGACACGGTGCAACTGGCGTCGGCGGAGGGAACGTAGGTGAAGTCGACTCCGCCGGACGCGGTCTCCCACTGCCCGGCACCCGACTGCATCGCGGAGACCACGGCGGCCTTGTCGGCGCCGAAGCCGTTGCTCACGCAGTAGGTCAGGTTCCGCGCCTGGCTGGCCGACCACAGGTCGTCGTATCCGCCCACCGTGTTGACGACGAGGGAGGTCGATCCCGTGCCGTCGGACCGGTTGACCATCCTGTCGTAGTAGTCGCGCAGCTTCCTCGTGGTCGCGATCGTCTCGTCACCGTTGACGACGTACTGGCCCCCGACGTCGCGGAAGGTCGCGGACTTGAACTCCGAGAAGCTCGGCACGTCCTCCGTCGCGGTGGCAGCGGTCGCGCTGGGGCTCATCGAGAGGGCCAGGGCTGCGGCCCCGAGCGTCGCGGTGCTGATCCGGCTGATCCTGCTGGTCAACATTCGATTCACTTCTTCCCGTTGGATACGGATTGGCACCTCCAACCAACCCGGTCTAGACCATTGGGCGGAAGGGCTCGGCCGGGTCAGGTGTGTGCACTGCATGAAGTTGCACGACGGCCTGAAAGACTCGGCACATGAGTGACGTCGGGGGTATGCCGGTCCTGCGCGAACCGGCCCATCAGGTCTCGCCGCGAGCGGTCCCGTTCTGGACGGTGTCGGCGCTGATCGGTGACGCCGTGCTCGTCATCGGCGCGGCAGTCGCCTGGCTGATGGTCCCGGGGGTCCCGGGCTGGGTCGGGATCGTCGTGCTGCTCGTCGCTGCCCTGGCGATCGCCCACGTCGCGCTGATGCCGCGTATCCGGTTCCGTGTGCACCGGTGGGAGGTCACCGACACCGCGGTGCACACGCGGGAAGGCTGGATCGGACGCCAGAGCAGGATCGCGCCGATCAGCCGGGTCCAGACCGTCGACTCGCGCCAGGGCGCCCTGATGCGTCTTTTCGGGCTCGCCTCGATCACCGTCACCACCGCCTCGGCCGCCGGGCCGATCACCGTCGACTGCCTCGACGCCGACACCGCCCGCGAGGTCGTGGCCCGCCTCACCGCCATCACCTCCGCCACCGAGGACGACGCGACGTGATCCCTTCCCCCGGCTCGCCCGGTGAAGGGTGGGCCCGGCTCAGCCCGCGCAAGCTCCTGCTGGATCCCATCAAGGTGGTGCGGCAGGCACTGGTGCCTGCCTTCGTGGCGCTGATCGGCGTCAGCCAGGGCGGCATGAAGTATTGGCCGATCGTCTTTCCAGTGATGCTCCTGGGCCCGATCCTGCTCGGCGCGATCCCCTGGCTCACCACCCACTACCGCCTCACCGACACGCAGATCCAGGTGCGCCGGGGCGTCCTCAACAAGAGCACGTCGACCGCCCCGCTGGACCGCGTCCGCAGCGTCGACCTCGAGGCCTCGCTGCTGCACCGGGTCCTCGGCGTCCAGAAGGTCCAGATCGGCACCGGCGTCGACGACGACCGCATCGAGCTCGACGCCCTGGCCCGTGCCGACGCCGACGCGCTGCGTACGACACTGCTGCGGCGCCGCGCCCTCCCGGAGCCTGAGCCCGGGCGACCCGAGGAGCCGACCGCAGGCGCCGGCGAGGCCTCGCCCTTGGTCGACCGACCGGGTCCGGCGCCCGAGCTGCTCGCCCGCATCGACTGGTCGTGGCTGCGCTTCGCGCCCTTCAGCCTCACCCGGCTCGTCCTGCTGGCGGGGACGATCGGCGTGCTCTCGCAGTTCGCCGACAACGTCCCGATCTGGAACGAGGACACCGCCAACTCGGTCTGGAACTGGACGCGCCAGTTCGCCCTGGTCGCGGTGATCGCCGTGCTGTTCGTCGGCGGTCTGGCGAGCTGGGTCCTGGTCGCCGTCGGCGGCTACGTCATCCAGTGGTGGAACTTCCGTCTCGTGCGCGAGCACGGTGGGTTCCACCTCTCCAACGGCCTCTTCACCACCCGCTCGATCACCGTCGAGGAGGCCAAGGTCCGCGGCGTCGAGCTCACCGAGCCGGTGCTCCTGCGCCTGGTCGGCGGAGCCGAGCTCGCGACGCTGGCCACCGGCGTCGAGAACGGCATCACCCCGGTCCTGCCGCCCTGCCCCCGCCGCGTCGCGGTGTCGGTCGGGGAGGCGGTGCTGGCGGGGTCGGGTCCGCTGACGCAGCCGTTGACGGACCACGGCCCCCGGGCCCGGCGACGTGCCTGGCTACGACAGGTGCGCGCGTCCCTGCTGCTGCCGATCGGCGTGGGCGTCGCGGTGTGGTGGTGGGCCTTCCCCTGGTGGTGGCCGGTGCCGGTCGCGGTGGCGGCGCTCGCGCTCGCGGCCCTCGTGGGCGAGTCGACCTACCGCCACCTCGGGCACGCGCTGGCCGAGGAGCACCTCGTCGCCGGCAGCGGTGCCCTGGCGCGGATCCGCACGGTGCTGGAGACCGACGGCATCATCGGCTGGGTCGTGAGCCAGACGTGGTGGCAGCGGCGGATCGGTCTGGCCGACCTCACCGCGACGACGGCCGCGGGCGCCGAGCGGGTCCTGGTGCGCGACGTACGCCTCGACGTCGCGGTGTCCCTGGCCGACCGAGCGACGCCGGGGCTGCTGACCGACTTCGTCACCCAGGCTCGGGCCGAGGCCTAGAACCAGTCCGCGCGCATCTCCAGCGTGGTGGCGTCGGCCGAGGCCAGCAGGTCGAGCATCGGCCCCACCTTGGGCAGCTCCCAGCGGAAGAAGTAGCGCGCCGCGGCCCGCTTGCCGTCATAGAAGTCGCCGGTCGTGTCCCCCACCGCGACGAGCTGTTCGAGCCACATCCAGGCGATGACGACGTGTCCGGCGGCCTCGAGGTAGACCGTGGCATTGGCCATGATCCTCTCGGGATCGCCGAGCGCGGCCAGCCCGGAGGTCACCTCCCCCAGCCGGTCGACCATGGCGGTGAGCGCGACGGCGTACGACGCGGGCTCGCCGCCGAGCCCGGTCGCCGGGCCCACGGTCTCCTCGATCCGGCCGGCGAGTGCGAGCAGCGATGTGCCCCCGCCGCCGAGCACCTTGCGACCGAGCAGGTCCAGCGCCTGGATCCCGTGGGTGCCCTCGTGGATCGGGTTGAGCCGCTGGTCGCGCCAGTGCGCCTCGACGTCGTAGTCACGGGTGTAGCCGGAGCCGCCGAGCACCTGGATCGCGAGGCTGTTGCTCTCCTGGCCCCACTGGGAGGGCCACGACTTCGCGATCGGCGTGAGCACGTCGAGCAGCTGTCCCGTCGTGCGACGCTCGGCGTCGTCCTCGGCGGTCGCCTGCTGGTCGAGCAGACGCGAGCAGTAGAGGTTGAGCGCCAGCGACCCCTCGACGTAGGACTTCTGCGCCAGCAGCATCCGGCGCACGTCGGCGTGCTCGATGATCGGCACCTGCGGCGCGGTGGGGTCCGCACCGCTCAGGGGGCGTCCTTGCGGCCGGCCGCGGGCGTAGTCGAGTGACTTGAGGTAGGCCGTGTAGGCGGTCGTCGTCGCCGACATCCCGACGCCGAGGCGGGCGGCGTTCATCATGTGGAACATGTAGGAGAGGCCCTTGTGCGGCTCGCCGACCAGGTAGCCGACCGCGCCTGCGACGCCACCGGGCGTGTAGGTCCCGCCGCCGAAGACGGGTGCGGTGTTGACCGTGCCGCGACTGCCCAGCTTGTGGTTGATGCCGGCGAGCGCGACGTCGTTGCGCTCGCCGATGGAGCCGTCGGCGGCGACGAGGTGCTTCGGCACGATGAACAGCGAGATGCCGCGGGTGCCGGGGGGCGCGTCGGGCAGCCTGGCCAGCACCAGGTGGACGATGTTGTCGCCCATCTCGTGGTCACCGCCGGAGATCCACATCTTGCTGCCGAAGATCCGGTGGGTGCCGTCGTCGGCGGGGACCGCGCGGGTCACCACGTCGCCGAGGCTGGAGCCGGCGTGCGGCTCGGAGAGGGTCATGGTGCCGAAGAAGCGGCCCTCCAGCATGGGCTGGACGAACCGCTCGACCTGGTCGGGCGTGCCGTGCGCGAGCAGCAGCCCGGCGTTGGCGACCGTCAGGAACGAGTACGCCGCGGTGCCGATGTTGGCGGCGGTGAACCACGCCATGCACGCCGAGGCCACGACGTGGGGCAGCTGGAGACCGCCGACCTCCTCGTCGAGGGTCAGCCCCATCAGGTCGGCCCGGGCGAACGTGTCGAGAGCTGCCTCGATCTCCGGGATCAGCCGCACCTTCTCGCCGTCGAAGGCCGGCTCCTCGGTGTCGCTCTTGCGGTAGTGCGGCGCGAAGTGGTCGGTCGCGAGCTTCTCGCAGAGCGCCAGCAGGGCGTCGTAGGACTCGCGGTCGTGCTCGGCGAATCGTGGGCGCCGGCTCAGCTGCTCGACGTCGAGCCACTCGAAGAGCAGGAACTCGAGGTCACGGGCGGAGAGGATCACGGAGCTGGGGGTGGACACGGGCAGACGCTACCCGGGCATCCTCACGGGCTACGACGAACGCCCCTTCCGCTCGGGACGGAAGGGGCGAACGAGTCTGTCGTCAGGCTACGCCCCGGTGCCGACGAGCGAGGCGAATCGCACGATCCCTAGGGTGGTGGCGTGCGTATCGCCACCTGGAACGTCAACTCCCTCCGCTCCCGCATCGACCGCGTCGAGGCCTTCGTGCAGCGCCACGAGGTCGACGTGCTTGCGCTGCAGGAGACCAAGGCCCGCGAGGACCAGCTCCCGCTGATGGGCCTGCAGGCGCTGGGCTACGACATCGCCGTCGCCGGGCTGAACCAGTGGAACGGCGTCGCGATCGCGTCGCGCGTGGGCCTGGATGAGGTCGAGGTCGGCTTCGCCGACATGCCGCCCTTCGGCGATCCGGCCGCCGCCGAGGCACGCGCGATCGGGGCCACCTGCGGCGGGGTGCGCGTCTGGTCGCTCTACGTCCCCAACGGCCGCAAGCCCGACGACCCGCACTACGCCTACAAGCTCGAGTGGTTGGCCCGGCTCCGCGAGAGCGCGCGCGGGTGGCTCGACGTGCCGACGGCGCTGGTCGGCGACTGGAACATCTGCCCCACCGACGACGACGTCTTCGACCCGGCGCAGTTCGCGAAGTCGACCCACGTCACGCCGGCCGAGCGGGCGGCCTTCCAGGGCTTCCTCGACGACGGCTGGGCCGAGACCACCCGCGCCCACGCGCCGGGCTACACCTACTGGGACTACTACCGCCAGCGCTTCGAGCGCGACCGCGGGCTCAAGATCGACTTCGTCCTCGGCTCCCCCGCGCTGGCCTCCCGGGTCACCGGCGCCTTCGTCGACCGGGACGAGCGCGACCCGGCACAGGGCACCGGCTCCCCGTCGGACCATGCTCCGGTGGTCGTCGACCTCGCCTGAGGCGAGATCCGGCACGCTGTCGGTGGTGACCCCCATGATGGCTCCATGGACACCTTCCCCCTCCTCCTCGTCCTGGCCCTGGTCCTCGCGATCGGTCTGGCACTGGGTGCGCTGATCGGCGTGCTGTGGTCGCACGGGCGCCCGGCCGACGCCCCCGCGACCGCCGAGATCCAGCAGCGCGTGGCCGAGCACGCGGTCGTGCAGGACGGGCTCGAGCGGCTCCAGGACCAGCTCAGCGACCTCGCGCACGACCGCGTCGCGTGGCAGGCCCAGCTGCATGAGCAGGTCTCCGACATGCGGCTGTCCACCGAGACCCTGCGGCGCGAGACCTCGACCCTCGCCACGGCGCTGCGCAAGCCGCAGGTGCGCGGGCAGTGGGGCGAGCTGCACCTGCGCCGCACGGTCGAGCTCGCCGGCCTGGTCGACCACTGCGACTTCGCCGAGCAGATGCGCATCGAGGACGGGCGCCTGCGCCCCGACCTGGTGGTGACGCTCGCCGGCGGCCGCACGATCGCGGTCGACGCCAAGGCACCTCTGGCCGCCTTCCTCGACCTGACCGGGTCCGACGACCCGGCCGAGCACGACCGCGCGCTGGCCCGCCTCGGCGAGCACATGCGCACGCACATCGGCGACCTCGGCTCGCGGCGCTACTGGGAGGCGCTGTCGGGCACTCCGGAGTTCGTCGTCCTCTTCGTCCCGGGCGAGGCCATCCTGCAGGCCGCGCTGCAGGCGGTGCCCGACCTCGTCGAGCAGGCCGCTGCGAAGAACGTCGTGCTGGCGACCCCGTCGACGCTCATCGCACTGCTGCGCACGGTCGCGCAGGGATGGCAGCACGAGGTCCTCAACGCCCAGGCCCACGAGGTGCAGCGCCTCGGCCGGGAGCTCCACGCACGGCTTGCCTCGATGTCGGCGCACTTGGACAAGGTCGGCCGATCGCTCAATGCCAGCGTCGTGGCCTACAACCAGGCGATGGGGTCGCTCGAGGGGCGGGTGCTCGTCTCCGCGCGGCGCTTCGCCGACCTCGGCGTCACCTCCGAGCCGCTCGCCGAGCCGCGCCAGGTGGAGACCGTCCCCCGCTCCCTGGCCGCTGCCGAGCTGACCGTCCTCGACGACCTGCTCGCCCAGCAGGCCCCACACCCCTCGGCGCGCCGCGCCGAGGGCGCCTGAGATCGGTCCTAGGTTGAGGGTCGTGACTCAGGCCGACGCGTTCTGGGGGGTCGGGCGCGAGCCGGGCCGCCAGGTGGTCTCGCTCGGCGTCGCGGTCACGCTCACCGCGGTCACCATCGACCTGCTGCTCGTCGGCCACCTCACGCTGTTCTTCGACCTGTGCTTCATGTGCCTGTGCCTGGGGCTGGCCGCCCTGGTGCGTCGCCGTGACTTCTTCCTGGTGGCGCTGCTGCCGCCGGTGCTGATGACGGCCGTGTTCGGCTTCATCGCTCTCGTTTCCCGCGGTGCCATCGCCGATCCGGGCGACAGCGTCCTCCAGGCCGTCGTCTCCGGCGTCGCCACCCACGGCATCGCCCTGTTCATCGGCTACGCCCTCTGCCTGGGGTGGCTCGGCTGGCGGCTGCACCGCGAGGGTGAGGCCGACATGGCCACCGAGCTGGGCCAGGAGCTGGGTCAGTCCGCCGGCTGACCCGGGCGACCAGGGAGGCTCAGGCCTCGAAGCGCTCCTGGTCGCCGGCCCCACGTCGTACGACGACGGGCTCGGCCTCCGACCAGTCGATCACCGTGGTCGGCTCGGCGGTCACCTCGCCGGACTCCACGACGATGTCGACCACGTGGTCGAGGTCTTCCTTGATCTCCCAGCCCATCGTCCGGGCCTCGGTCTCGCCGGGGAGGATCAGCGTGCTCGTGAGGATCGGTTCGCCGAGCTCCTCGAGCAGCGCACAGACCAGGGTGTGGTCGGGGATCCGCACGCCGACGGTGCGCTTCTTGGGGTGCATCAGTCGTTTCGGCACCTCGCCCGTCGCCGGGAGGATGAACGTGTAGGGCCCCGGGGTGGCGGACTTGATCGCACGGAAGGCCGCGTTGTCGACGTGGACGAACTGCCCGAGCTGGGAGAAGTCCTTGCACATCAGAGTGAAGTGGTGACGGTCGTCGAGCTCACGGATCCGGAGGATCCGGTCGCGTCCGTCCCGGTTGCCGAGCTGCGCGCCGAGGGCGTAGCCGGAGTCGGTCGGGTAGGCGATCAGCTGGTCGTCGCGCAGCGCCTCGACGACCTGGGTGACCAGCCGCGGCTGCGGGTTGTCGGGGTGGATGTCGAGGTAGCGGGCCATGTCGCGGCTCCGCTCAGGCCTTCGCGGCGGTGGCGGTCTGGGCGGCCCTGAGGTCGCGGCGCAGCTCGGGCGGCAGCGCGAAGATCAGTGACTCCTCGGCGGAGTGGACCGCCCGGGCGTCGGGGTAGCCGCGCTCGGAGAGGAAGGCGAGCACGCCCTCCACCAGGTCCTCCGGCACCGAGGCACCCGACGTCACCGAGACCGAGTCGACGCCGTCGAGCCACGCCTCCTCGATCTCGGTGTGGTCGTCGACGAGGTAGGACGCCTTGGCGCCGGCCTCGAGGGCCACCTCGACCAGGCGCACCGAGTTCGAGGAGTTGCCGGAGCCGACCACGATCACCAGGTCGGCGCTCGGGGAGATCTCCTTGACCGCTAGCTGGCGGTTCTGGGTGGCGTAGCAGATGTCGTCGCTCGGCGGGTCGAGCAGCAGCGGGAACTTCTCGCGGATCGCCGCGACCGTCTCCAGGGTCTCGTCCACGCTCAGCGTGGTCTGCGACAGCCAGGCCACCCTCGCAGGGTCGCGCACGACGATGCCGGCCACGTCGGCGGGGCTCTGCACGAGCTGGATGTGGTCGGGCGCCTCTCCGGCGGTGCCCTCGACCTCCTCGTGGCCCTCGTGGCCGATGAGGAGGATGTCGTAGTCGTCGCTGGCGAAGCGCCGGGCCTCGTGGTGGACCTTGGTCACGAGCGGGCAGGTCGCGTCGATGGTCTTCAGGCCCCGGTCGGCGGCCTGCTCGTGGACGGCAGGCGACACGCCGTGCGCGGAGAAGACGACGGTCCGGCCCTCGGGCACCTCGTCGAGCTCCTCGACGAAGATCGCGCCGCGCGACTCGAGGTTGGCCACCACGTGCTTGTTGTGGACGATCTGCTTGCGGACGTAGACCGGCGCGCCGTAGAGGTCCAGCGCCTTCTCCACCGTGATCACGGCGCGGTCCACGCCGGCGCAGTAGCCCCGCGGGGCAGCCAGCAGCACGTTCTTCGCGCTCTCGGGATCGAGGACGGGAGGAAGGCCGAGGTCGGTGCTCATGGGGCGAGTCTACGGGCTGGCCCACCGGTGTCGGTCGTCTCGCCTATCCTCGCCGCGTGCCCTCCCTCCGCGACGCCACCGCCGAGTCCCCGGCCCCCGTGCGCGCCGTCGCCAACGCGGTGACCCAGTGGATCGACAAGCTCGGCTCGGTCTGGGTCGAGGGGCAGATCGCGCAGGTCAACCGCCGTCCCGGCGTCGCCACCGTGTTCATGACCCTGCGCGACACCGTGGCCGACATCTCGGTCACCCTGACCTGCCCGCGCTCGCTCTTCGACTCGATGAACCCACCTCTCGTCGAGGGGGCCAGCGTGGTCGTCCACGCGCGAGCGAGCTTCTACGCCAACCGCGGATCCTTCTCACTGGCCGCGCGCGAGATCAAGATGGTCGGCATCGGTGAGCTGCTCGCCCGCCTCGAGCGCCGCCGCCAGCTGCTCGCCGCGGAGGGCCTCTTCGCCCTCGAGCTCAAGCGCGACCTGCCGTTCCTGCCCGGCCTCGTCGGCCTGGTCACTGCGCCCAACAGCGCCGCGGAGCGCGACGTGCTGGAGAACGCGCGTCGTCGCTGGCCGGCCGTGCAGTTCGAGGTCGCCTACGCCGCGATGCAGGGCCAGCGATCGGCGGCCGAGGTGATGGAGGCCCTGCAGAGGCTCGAGCGCAACCCCGACGTCGACGTCATCGTCATCGCCCGCGGTGGCGGCTCGATCGAGGACCTGCTCCCGTTCTCCGACGAGGCGCTGATCCGCGCGGTCCACTCGCTGCGCACGCCGGTGGTCTCCGCCATCGGCCACGAGCCCGACCAACCGCTGCTGGACCTCGTCGCCGACGTGCGCGCCTCCACGCCCACCGACGCCGCCAAGCTGGTCGTGCCCGACATGGCCGAGGAGGCGCACGGTGTGACGTGGGCGCGCGACCGGCTGCGCCAGGTGATCACGCAGCGCATCGCGCGCGAGCAGGAGTGGCTGGCCCAGGTCCGGTCGAGACCCGCGATGGCCGACCCGCGCAACCTGCTGACCGCGCGCTCCGGCGAGCTCGACGAGCTGCTGGCGCGCGCTCGCCGCACGCTCTCGCACCGCCTCGACCGCGCCGCAGACGACATCGGCCACCAGCGCGCCAGGGCGCAGGCGCTCTCGCCGCTGGCCACGCTCCAGCGTGGCTACGCCGTGCTCCAGGACGCCGACGGTCACGTCGTCACCTCGGTGGCGCAGGCCGCCGCGGGGGCCGCCGTGTCCGTCCGGGTCGCCGACGGCCGGATCCACGCCACCACCGACCGCGTCGAACCGGACGCCCTCACCCCCGACCACCCGCAGGAGGACACCGATGACTGAAGCCCCGACTGATGGACTCAGCTATGAAGAGGCGCGTGAGGAGCTCATCGAGGTGGTCCGCACCCTCGAGGCCGGCGGCACCACGCTCGAGGAGTCGCTCGCGCTGTGGGAGCGAGGCGAGGCGCTGGCCACGGTGTGCCAGGAGTGGCTCGACGGCGCTCGCAAGCGGCTCGACGAGGCGATGGGGCCCGAGTCCGAGGACTGACCACCGGTCCTGATCAGCTGGTGAGCAGCCCGAGGTAGGCCTCGAGGTCCTCGACCGGCGCAGACCCGTAGACCAGCACCGACTCGTCGCCGAGCTCGGTGGCGTAGCCGTGGTCGCCCCCGCTGTCGGAGAAGGTCTGCCACGTGTCGGTGATCTCCGACGCCACGCTCGCCTCGTCGCCGGCCTCGGCGTCCTCATCGACGTACAGCTCCACGAGGTCGTCGATCGAGGCGTCCTCCTGGCGGATCCCGACGAAGTCTCCGTCCGCGGTCAGCACCCCGAGGCCCCACCGCGGCTCGTCGCCGGCCTTGAGGTCCACGCTGGTCGCGGTCCACCCGGCGGGCAGCTCGCGCGGGTGCACGACTCGCAGCTCGGCCTGTTCGGCGAGCTTCACGCTCTCCTGCCAGTCGACGGCCACCGGGGTGTCGTCGGCGTCGCCGCGGAAGAGCCCGCGCCAGAGCACGAAGGCCAGCACGACGAGCACCGTCACGATCAGCGCGCCGATCATGCCGCTGAAGGAGCGGGTGTACCGGCTCGGTCGTTCTTGCCCACTCACGCCACCCATCCTCCCAGCCGCCCCACAGTCCGCTGCATTCGGCGCCGGTCCGGCGCGCGCTGCGTGCGGCCATTGGCAGCGGACCATCGGGGGCGGAGGAGGAGGTACCGGATCCGCAGATTCGGACGCTAAGGGTGAAAACACACTCAGGTGCGGCATACTTCTGCCGTGATCACCTACCGAATCGCGGAAGCGGCGGAGATCCTCGCTGTCAGCGATGACACCGTACGCCGCTGGGTGGACGCCGGGCGGATGCCCTCGCAGCGCGAGGAGGGCCGCACCACGGTGTCGGGACCCGACCTCGCCGCGTTCGCCGAGCACCTGGCCGAGTCCGGTGAGATGGCCGAGCGCGACCGCACCCGCGCCAGCACCGTCAGTGCCCGCAACCGGATGAGCGGGATCGTCACACGGGTCAAGCGCGACCCGGTGATGGCCCAGGTCGAGATGATCTGCGGCCCCTACCGGGTGGTGTCGCTCATGAGCAGCGACGCCGCCGACGAGCTCGGCCTCGAGCCGGGCGTGCGCGCCATCGCCAGCGTGAAGTCGACCAACGTCATCGTGGAGGTCCCGTCATGACGAGGGCCGGGAGGCGGCTCGTGCTGCCCGGGCTGCTCCTGCTGCTCCCGCTGGCTGCGTGCGGCGGGGGCGGGGATGACCAAACCCTCACGGTCCTGGCCGCCGCGAGCCTCACCGGCACCTTCACCGACCTGGCTGAGATGTTCGAGGCCGAGCATCCCGGCGTCGACGTGCAGCTGGTCTTCGGCTCGTCCACCACGTTGGCCGAGCAGGCCGTCGACGGGGCGCCCGGCGACGTCCTGGCCACGGCCGACTCACGAGCAATGGAGGTCGCCGTCAACGGCGGAGTCACCTCTGCGGAGCCGGCGACCTTCGCGCTCAACGAGCTCGTCATCGTCACCCCGCCGGGCAACCCGGCGAACGTCACCGGGCTCGGCAGCCTCGCTCTGCCCGGTGTCGACTGGGCCAAGTGTGTCTCCAGCGCCCCCTGCGGAGCCCTGGCCGAGATGGCGCTCACCCGCCGTGCCAGTCAGGCCGAGCCGGTCACCGAGGAGGTGGACGTCAAGGCCGTGCTGGCTCGGGTCGTCGCCGGCGAGGTCGATGCGGGCCTCGTCTACCGCACGGACGCCCTTGCGGCCGGCGACGAGGTGGAGACCGTCGAGGTCGAGCCGGCTGCGCCGTCCACCGTCTACGAGATCGCCACCCTGACGAGCTCCGGCGCCGCTGCCGACTTCGTCGAGCTGGTGGTGAGCGACGAGGGACAGGCCGTGCTCCACGACGCCGGCTTCGAGGAACCGCGCATCTTCGGGGGTGCCGGGTGAGCGGTCCACGGCTCGGACGTGCCCCCGCGATCCTGCTCGTGCCCGCGGTGGTCGCCGTGGCCCTGCTGGTGGTGCCGCTGGCGACCCTGGTCCTCGACACCCCGTGGCGCACCCTCCCCGACCATCTCGGGTCGGAGGTCGTCCGCCAGGCGCTGGCGATCACCGCCCTCAGCAGCCTGCTGACCGTCATCGCCTGCGTCGTGCTCGGCACGCCCCTGGCGTGGCTGCTGGCGCGCGTCGACTTCCACGGTCGGCGCGTGGTCAGGGCCCTCGTGCTGGTGCCGCTCGTGCTCCCGCCGGTCGTGGCCGGCGTCGCCCTCGTCACCGCTCTGGGCCGCAACGGCCTGATCGGGCAGCACCTGCCGTTCGCCCTCCCCTACACGACCTCGGGGGTCGTGCTGGCGCACACCTTCGTCTCGCTGCCCTTCTACGTCCTCGCGGTGGAGGGGGCGCTGCGCACGCACGGATCGTCGTACGACGTCGTGGCGGCGACCCTGGGCGCCGACCGGTGGACGACCTTCCGCCGCGTCACCCTTCCGCTGGCGGTGCCCGGAGTCCTGGCCGGGAGCGCGCTGGCGTGGGCGCGCAGCCTCGGGGAGTTCGGCGCGACGATCACGTTCGCAGGCAACTACCCCGGCACCACGCAGACGATGCCGAGCCTGATCTACGTCGCGCTGAACTCCGACCCCACCGTGGCCAGGAGCCTGAGCCTGATCCTGCTCGCCCTGTCGGTCGGGGTGCTCGTGCTGCTGCGCGAGCGCTGGGCGGTCGGGCGATGATGGAGGTGCGGGTGGACCTGCCCGGGCGGATGTGCGGCGAGCTCACCGCGGAGGCCGGCGAGGTCCTCGTCGTCATCGGTCCCAACGGCGCCGGCAAGTCCACCCTGCTCCGCGCGATCGCCGGCCTCGAGCCCGGTCGGGTCCGGGTGGGCGAGGAGGACTGGACGGCGCTCGAGGTGCCCCGGCGACGGGTGGGCTACGTCTTCCAGGACCAGAGCCTGTTTCCCCACCTGAGCGCCCTCGACAACGTCTCCTTCGGCCCGCGGGCCAGGGGGCGGAGCAGGCGCGAGTCCGACGTGGCGGCTCGCGACTGGCTCGAACGCTTCGGCATCGCCGGCCTCGCACACCGCAAGCCGCGCGAGCTCTCCGGCGGCCAGGCCCAGCGGGTCGCCATCGCGCGAGCGCTGGCCACCGACCCCGACGTGCTGCTGCTCGACGAGCCGTTCACCGGCCTCGACGTCTCGGTGCAGATGGCACTGCGCATCGAGCTCGGCCGGCACCTGCGCGACTTCCCGGGCGTCGCGCTGCTGGTCACCCACGACGCGATCGACGCGCTGACCCTGGCCGACCGGGTGCTGGTGCTCGACGACGGCGAGGTGGCGCAGGTCGGTCCGCCTGCCGAGGTGGCCGCCGCGCCCCGGACGCCGCACGTCGCGCGCCTCGTCGGGCTCAACCTGGTCGCGGACGGTGCCGACCTGATCGCCTTCACCCCCGATGCGGTCGTGGTCTCCCTCGCCGAGCCCGAGAGCTCGAGCCGGCTGCGCTGGCGCGGCCCGATCGCCAGCCTGGCCCCGCACGGTGACGCCGTGCGCGTGCTGGTGCACGCCACCCCCGACCTGCTCGCCGACCTCACCCCCGCCGCGGCGGTCGAGCTGGGCCTCGAGCCCGGCCGCGAGGTCTGGCTGTCGGCCAAGGCGACGGCGGTGAGCCGCTACGGTGCCCGCGGCTGAGTGGACCGCGCTGCCGATAACCTGTGCCCCATGAGCCCCTCCACCGGCAAGCCCGACCGCAACCTCGCCCTCGAGCTGGTGCGGGTCACCGAGGCGGCCGCGATGGCGGCCGGTCGCTGGGTGGGCCGTGGCGACAAGAACGACGCGGACGGCGTCGCGGTCGAGGCGATGCGCGAGATGATCGCGACGATCGGCATGCGTGGCACCGTCGTCATCGGTGAGGGCGAGAAGGACAACGCGCCGATGCTCTTCAACGGCGAGGAGGTCGGCAACGGCACGGGCCCCGAGTGCGACGTCGCGGTCGACCCGATCGACGGGACCACGCTGACCGCCAAGGGCATGAACAACGCGATCGCGGTGCTCGCGGTCTCGCCCCGCGGCACGATGTACGACCCCAGTGCCGTCTTCTACATGGACAAGCTGGTCACTGGCCCCGATGCCGCCGACGTGGTCGACATCCGACTGCCGGTCAAGGAGAACATCGCCCGGGTCGCCAAGGCCAAGGGCCTCTCGATCCACGACGTCACGGTGGTGGTGCTCGACCGCCCCCGTCACGCCCAGCTGATGGAGGAGATCCGCGAGACCGGGGCCCGCATCAAGTACATCACCGACGGCGACGTGGCCGGCGCGATCATGGCTTCACGCCCCGACACCGGCATCGACCTGATGCTCGGGATCGGCGGCACCCCGGAGGGCATCATCGCGGCCTGCGCGATGAAGTGCATCGGCGGCAAGATCCAGGGTCGGCTGTGGCCCCAGGACGACGACGAGCGGCAGCGCGCACTCGACGCCGGCCACAACCTCGACGCCGACTTCGTGCTCGGCACCGACGACCTGGTCACCGGGGACGACGCCTTCTTCGTGGCCACCGGCATCACCGACGGCGAGCTCATGCGGGGGGTGCGCTACCGCGGCGACGGGATCACCACGGACTCGCTGGTGATGCGCTCGCGCAGCGGCACCGTCCGCTCGATCACCGCCGAGCACCGGCTCTCGAAGCTACGCGCTCTCTCCCCGGTCGACTTCGACAACTGAGGCCGCCACGGGCGCGGGCCGCAACGCCTCCGAGACCGCGGCGATGACGACCGGGTCGAAGGCCATGCCCACGTGGGACGAACGCACCTCGACCGCGCGTGCGACCGGGTCGATGCAGGCGCGCCAGTCCACGATGCCGTCGCGGCGGGAGTAGATGGCCGTGAAGTCGACATCCCCGGGCAGGGCGGCCCGGGCCTGGTCGAAGCTTTCCTGGGCGCAGTGTCCCGCCACGCAGTCCTCGGCCATCAGGGTGCGCATCCCGGCACGGTTGAGCCGCACCAGCAGGTCGACGCTGCGCGTGAGCGAGGCGTGGTGCGCCCCGGGCGCCAGCATCGGGCTGCCCATGGTGACGATTCCCGCGACGAGGTCGGGGCGGCGGGCGGCGACGCCGCGGGCCAGCATCCCGCCGAGGCTGTGGCCGACGATCCGGACCCGCGATCCGCGTCGTTGGGTGATCTCCTCGAGCCGCTCCTCCAGCTGGGCGGCCGCGGCGAGGGTGCAGCCGACGTTGGCGCGGATGTCGGCACGGTAGGTGCGGAACCCCTGGTGCCGCAGCGTGCGGCTCATCGGGCCGAGCGAGGAGTCGCCCGCCAGGAAGCCGGGGACCAGCAGCACGGGCTCGGTGGCCCGGACGGGCCGCGCGCCGGAGGGCGTCCGTCGTCGCGTGCCGCGCGAGCTGAGGGCCTGGACGGCATAGCGGCCTGCCTCGGTGACCAGCGATCCCTCGCGCAGCATGGCCGCCGCCGAGGGCTGCGAGAAGCCCTCAGGCGTCAGGAAGGCCGCCATTGTGCGCTGGGTCACAATCGCCGAACCTAGCCCAGACCCCGCAACGAATGGGGGACCTTGCTCACTTCTACCTGCAATCGGTGGGCATGGTCGTGTTCACTGGAGGGATGCCAACCCCCCGTCGAGCCACCACCGAGGCGCCCGCAGTCTCGGACGAGCTCCTCGCGCCCGTGGGCAACGAGGTCGAGCTCTGCTACCAGACGTTCGGCGAGGCCGACGGTGAGCCACTGCTGCTCGTCATGGGCCTCGGCGGCCCGATGACCTGGTGGGACCGCGAGCTGTGCCGGATGCTCGCGACCGAGGGCTTCTACGTCGTCCGCTTCGACAACCGCGACTCCGGGCGCTCGACCCGGATCCGCGCGCGGGTGTCCCGCGCCCAGCTGCTCCGCGCGTTCAGCGGACGCCGGGCCCGGGCGCCGTACTCGATGAGTGACCTAGCCGGCGACGCCGTCGCGCTCCTCGACCACCTCGGTCTGGAGTCGGCCCACGTCGCGGGCATCTCGATGGGCGGCATGATCGTCCAGACCATCGCCGTGGAGCACCCGCGTCGCGTGCGGTCGCTGACGAGCATCATGTCGACGACCGGCAAACGCACCGTCGGTTGGCAGGACCCCCGCCTGCTCCCCTCCCTGATCGCCCCCCGCAAGCCGGGCCGCGAGTCCTACGTGGAGACGAGCGTCGCGTTCTGGGACGTGATCGGCTCCCCAGCCTACCCGACCGACCGGGAGCGGCTCGCCGAGCGGGCCGGCGAGACCTTCGACCGCGGCTACAGCGCCAGCGGGATGCTGCGCCAGATGATGGCGATCCTCACGCAGCCCGACCGCACCCATCGGCTGCGCAGCCTGCGGGTGCCGGCGTTGGTCGTGCACGGCACGGCCGACAAGATGGTCCACGTCAGCGGTGGCCGCTCGACCGCCGCCGCGATCCCCGGCGCCGAGCTCCTGCTGGTCGACGGGATGGGTCACGACCTGCCGCCTGCGCTGTTCGAGAGCTTCGTCGAGGCGATCGCGCGGACCGCCGACCGGGCTTCCTAGCCCTCACTCTGCCGGGCGCGCGCCGTCCTGCGGGGAGGCAGTGAAGAGGGCAGGCTCCCCGAAGCCGTCATCGGCGAAGTCCCGGCGGACGGCATCTCCGGCAGCCTCCGTGTCGCCCTCCGGCACCAGGGCGATGACGCACCCACCGAAACCGCCGCCGGTCATCCGCGCGCCCAGCGCGCCCGCGCCGAGCAGCGCGTCGACCGCGGTGTCGACCTCGGGCACGGTGATCCGGAAGTCGTCGCGCATCGAGCGGTGGGACGCGGTCAGCGCCGGACCGATCTCCGGCAGCCTCGCGGCGTCGAGCAGGCGTGCCACGGCCAGCACCCGGGCGTCCTCGGTGACGACGTGGCGGACGTAGCGGCGCAGCTCGTCGTCGTCGAGCCGCGCCAGCGCCGCGTCGAGGTCGCCCTCGGCCACGTCGCGCAGGGCGGGTACGCCGAGCTGCCGCGCGGCCTCCTCGCAGCCGCGCCGACGGGCGCCGTACTCCCCGTCGGAGTGGCGGTGCGGTGCGCGCGTGTCGGCGACGAGGACCACCAGGCCGGAGCCGGCGAGGTCGAGGGGCACGGGCCGGGTCTCGTGGCTGCGCATGTCGCACAGCAGCGCGTGACCCGTGCGCCCGCGCAGGCTCACCAGCTGGTCCATCCCGCCGGTCGGGGCACCCACGGCGTCGTTCTCGACATCGCGGGTCAGCGCGAAGATCTCGTCGTCGTCCAGGCCCAGGCCGAGGTGGTCGTCGACGGCCCGGACGACGGAGCACACGAGGGCCGCCGACGACGACAGGCCGGCTCCCGTGGGCACGTCGGAGTCGACGGCGATCTCGAGCGGCGGCACCTCGACGCCGCGGTCGGTGAGCAGCCACAGCGCGCCGAGGACGTAGCGCGACCACTCGGCGACGTCGTCCGCGTCGGCCAGTCCGGAGCGGCGTGCGACGAGGGGGTCGGGCTCCTGCGCGGACCGGACCGTCCAGCCTTCGGGGCCTGCCGTGACCGTCGCCGTGCAGCCGACCTCGAGCGCGAAGGGCAGCACGAAACCGTCGTTGTAGTCGGTGTGCTCACCGATCAGGTTGATCCGACCGGGAGCAAACCAGCGCGTCACGAAGGCCTCCTCGGCCGGATGGATCAGAGGGGTGGGAGCTGTTTGCCAAACCCTAGCGCGAGCCGATAGACCAGTGATCGGAGTCACAACTAGGAGGGCGCATGACAACTCGATCATCGACCCGCTCACGAGGTCGTCCTCGATCCCGGCGCCTCGCGGGCTCCGTGGCCTGCCTGGCCCTGTCCAGCGGCCTGCTGGCCGCCTGCGGCAGCGGTGGCGGCACACCCGAGCTGGTCTGGTACATCAACCCGGACAGCGGCGGGCAGGCTGCCGTCGCCGAGGCGTGCTCGACCGACGACTACACCATCACGACCCAGGTCCTGCCGCAGGACGCGAGCCAGCAGCGCATCCAGCTGGCCCGTCGACTTGCGGCGAAGGACCCCAAGATCGACCTGATGTCGCTGGATCCGCCGTTCACCGCCGAGTTCGCCGACGCCGGCTTCCTGGCCGAGGTCCCGCAGGACGCGAAGGCCCAGCTCGAGGACCAGGGCACCTTCCAGGGAGCCCTGGATGCGGCCACGTGGAAGGACAAGCTGGTCGTCTTCCCGTTCTGGTCCAACACCCAGGTGCTCTGGTATCGCAAGTCCTTCGTCGACAAGACCGACCTGGACATGTCCCAACCGGTCACCTGGGACCAGCTCATCAAGACCGCATCGGCCAACGGCGGCAAGGTCGCCGTGCAGGCCAACAAGTACGAGGGCTACGTCGTGTGGATCAACGCCCTCGTCGAGGGTGCGGGCGGTCAGATCCTGACCGATGCCGAGAAGGGCGTCGACGCCGACATCACCATCTCCGACGGTGCCGGCGAGAAGGCCGCCGCAGTGATCGAGGAGCTCGCCTCCTCGAAGGCGGCGCCCTCGGACCTGAGCGTGTCCAACGAAGGCACCGCCGGCTCGACGTTCGGCTCGGACCAGGGTTCGTTCATGGTCAACTGGACCTACATCTTCCACAACTACGACGACACCGCGCCCGACGTCGCGAAGGACATCGGCTACACCCGATACCCGCAGACGGTCGAAGGTGAGGAGTCCCGTCCGCCCTACGGCGGGATCGGGATCGGAGTGAGCAACTTCTCCGACAAGAAGGACCTGGCCCTCGAAGCGGCAGCGTGCCTGGTCGAGCCGGAACAGCAGGGCAAGAACGCCGAGATCACCGGCAACATGCCGGCCAGCACGGACGGCTACGACTATCCCGCCCTGGCCGAGCAGTATCCCGACGACCTCCGTGAGCTGTTCAAGGAGAGCGTGGACGCGGCGGCACCGCGCACCATCACGCCCTACTGGTCCGACATCTCCAGCTCCCTGCAGAGCACCTGGCACCCGCCGGCCGCGGTCGACAGCGAGACCCCGAAGAAGTCCACGAGCTTCATGGAGGAAGTACTCCAGGGAAAGAGGCTGCTGTGAGCACCACCGTCGCCCCGGACAAGACATCCGCAGCACCGAGGTCCAAGCCCCCGACCAGCGACAGGTCCAGGTCCGAGAACCGGCTCGGCCTCAAGCTGGTCGCCCCTGCGGTGGTCCTGATGCTCCTGGTCACGGCCTACCCGATGGCCCAGGCGCTCTACCTCTCCCTGTTCCGCTATCGACTGACCGCGCCCGATGACAAGGAGTTCATCGGCATCGACAACTACGTCACGGTGCTGAGCGACAAGCTGTTCTGGCAGGACACGTGGAACACCGTCCTGATCATGGTCGTCACCGTGGGCGTCGAGTTCGTGATCGGCTTCGCGTTCGCGATGGTGATGCACCGGATCATCTTCGCCCGCGGCCTGATGCGCACCTCGATCCTGATCCCCTACGGCATCATCACCGTGGTCTCGGCCTTCGCCTGGCAGTTCGCCTTCTCGCTCAACAACGGGTTCGTCAACTCCTGGTTCAACTGGCTCCCGTTCATCGCCCAGGACACCAACTGGTTCGGCGACCACTGGCATGCGATGTTCGCGATCATGGTCTCCGAGATCTGGAAGACCACACCGTTCATGGCGCTCCTGCTCCTCGCGGGGCTCTCCCAGGTCAGCGAGGACATGCTCGAGGCGGCCAAGGTGGACGGTGCCACCTGGTGGCAACGGCTCTTCAAGGTGATCCTGCCCAACATGCGGGCGGCCATCATGGTGGCGGTCCTGTTCCGCGCGCTGGACGCCTACCGCATCTTCGACAACATCTTCGTGATGACGCGAGGCGCCCAGGACACGGAGTCGATCTCGTTCCTGACCTATCGACAAGTCATCGAGCAGATGCAGCTCGGGCTGGGCTCAGCGCTCTCGGTGCTGCTGTTCTTGTCCGTGCTGCTGCTCGCGTTCGGGATCGTCAAGCTGTTCCGGGTCGACCTGGCGCAGGCGAGGGGTGAGGGCTGATGAAGGCCAAGAACGCAATCGGCACCTGGGTCGGGTTCGTCCTGATCATGCTCTGGTGCCTGTTCCCGGTGGCATGGATCATCTCGCTGTCGTTCAAGTCCGAGGCGGAGACCGCGACCGGGAGTGCGCAGTTCCTGCCCCAGGACTTCACCTTCTCCAACTACGGAGAGATCCTGAAGAACGGCGACTTCACCAGGGCGCTGATCAACTCCTTCGGCATCGCGCTCATCGCCACGGTGCTGTCGGTGCTCCTCGCGACCCTGGCCGCCTACGCCATCGCCCGACTCGAGTTCGTCGGCAAGCGGGCCGTGCTGTCCCTGGCCCTGGCGATCGCCATGTTCCCCGTGGTGGCACTGGTGGGACCGCTCTTCGACATGTGGACCACGTTCGGGCTGTTCAACACCTGGCCCGGCCTGATCATCCCCTACATGTCGTTCACGCTGCCGCTGGCGATCTGGACCCTGTCGGCCTTCTTCCGCGAGATCCCGTGGGAGATGGAGCAGGCGGCCCAGGTGGATGGGGCGACCTCGTGGCAGGCGTTCCGCAAGGTCATCGTCCCGCTCGCCGCCCCCGGCGTCTTCACCGCGGCGATCCTGACCTTCTTCTTCGCGTGGAACGAGTTCGTCCTCGCGATCTCGCTGACGTCCACCACGTCCTCGCGGACGGTCCCGGCACAGCTGTCGTACTTCGTCGGACCCGACCCGTTCAACCCGCCGTACGCGCAGCTTGCGACGGCATCGGTCATCGTCACACTGCCGGTGATCGTCATCGTCCTGCTGTTCCAGCGCAAGATCGTCGCCGGCCTCACCTCCGGCGCAGTGAAGGGGTGATCAGCTGATGGCTGCCATCGAGATGAAGAACATCGTCAAGAAGTACGGCGACGGGTTCCCGGCCGTCAACGACGTGAGCATCGACGTGGCCGACGGGGAGTTCCTGATCCTCGTCGGGCCCTCGGGCTGCGGGAAGTCCACGCTCCTGCGGATGATCGTCGGGCTCGAGGACATCACCGACGGGGACATGTTGATCGGGGGCAAGAAGGTCAACGACCTGGCGCCCCGCGATCGCAACCTGTCGATGGTGTTCCAGAACTACGCGCTCTACCCCCACCTCACGGTCTACGAGAACATCGCGTTCCCGTTGCGTCTGGCGGGCAAGTCGGACTCGGAGGTGGACGAGAAGGTCCGCGAGGCGTCCAAGACGCTGGAGCTCGACGAGCACCTGGAGCGCAAGCCGGGCAACCTGTCGGGTGGTCAGCGTCAGCGGGTGGCGATGGGTCGCGCCATCGTCCGCCAGGCCGAGGCGTTCCTCTTCGACGAGCCGCTGTCCAACCTCGACGCGAAGCTGCGTGGCCAGATGCGCACCGAGATCTCGCGACTCCAGAAGCGGCTCGGCATCACCACCGTCTACGTCACCCACGACCAGACCGAGGCGATGACCCTGGGCGACCGCGTTGCAGTGCTCAAGCGCGGCATCCTCCAACAGCTCGCCACGCCGCGCGAGCTCTACGAGAACCCCGCCAACCTCTTCGTGGCCGGCTTCATCGGCTCCCCGCCGATGAACTTCCTGCCGGCGAAGGTGCAGGGAGACCAGGTGGAGCTGCCCTTCGGGACCGTGACCATCCCCGAGGACAAGGCGGCCAAGGCCCAGGACAAGGGGCTCCTGATCGCCGGCATCCGTCCCGGGGCCTTCGAGGACGCCAGCGTCGTGGACAGCGACAAGGTCACCGAAGAAGCCACCTTCAAGGCCACGGTCGATGTCGTGGAGTGGCTGGGCAACGAGGCCTACGCCTACATCCCGTTCGAGGCGCCGCCCGAGGTCGAGAAGCAGCTCCAGCAGCTCGAGCGCGACCTCGACGGGGAGTCGCTGCGCACCCAGCTGGTGGTCTCGCTCGACGGCGCCAGCCGGATCAGCGAGGGTGACGAGGCCACGATCTGGGTCGACGCCAGCAAGATCCACCTCTTCGACCCGGCCACGGGCGAGAACCTCACCATGGACGTCGACAACGCCGGCATCGTCCCCGGCGCCGAGGCGCTCGCCAAGGCCGAGGAGATCGGCAAGGAGCAGGACGCGGTCAAGCCTGGCGCCGACAGCGCCTGATCGTCGGCACACGACAGGGCCCCGGGAGCTAGTCTCCCGGGGCCCTGTCGGCGTCGAGGACGTCACGGTCGTGCAGCCAGGCAGTGGCGTACGGCGCGAGCCGGACCGCTCCGTCGTGCAGCTCGGGGGCGCTCCCGCTGATCGCGTCGTGCAGGCCGGCGGTGTGCAGCGCGAGCCAGTGCAGGACGTCGGCGGCGACCCACGCCTCCCGGCCGGTGGCGTTGGAGGCCGCGAGCAGCGGACCCGTCGGGTGCCGGCGCACGACGAGCAGCACGCCGGGATCGCGTGGGTCCCAGATCTCGGTCGGCGAGGCGGCGTGCAGGTGGGGCAGCCCGCGTCGCACCTCGAGCAGGTGCCGCAGTCCGGCCCCGATGCCGTGCTCGTCGGCATGGGCCTGCGCAGTCCACGGCATCACCGGTCGGTGCACCCAGCGGTTGTCGGCCGCGTGCGCCGGGTCGTCGGCCCAGCCCTGGTCGTTGAGCAGGCCGAGCTCGTCGCCCATCCAGATCACCGGCAGACCGCCGAAGCCCACGATGACGGCGTGCGCCCAGAGGATCCGCGCCGCAGCAGCCGCGTCGCCCGCCTCGAGCCCGGCCAGCGAGGCGAGCGTGCCGGAGATGCGCCGGTCGCCGGTGGCCTCGTTCTGCTGGAAGACCAGGCCCCGCGCCCACGAGCCCGGGTGGGCCCCGGAATACCAGTCGGACAGGAACCGGCGGTGGGCATCGGGGTCGATCCCGACGGCGTGGGCGTCCTCGTCGGCGATCGCCCAGCCGATGTCGTCGTGGCACCGGATGTACGTCGTCCATGCCGTGGTGGAGGGTGGCTGCGGCAGCTGCTGGAGGGCGTGGGCGGCCAGTCGAGCGTCTCCCGAGGCGAGCATCGACCAGATCTGCACCATCAGACCGTTGTGGTAGGCGAGGTCGCTGACCCGACCCGCGTGGTCGCCGATGCCGAGGTAGGCGGGCAGGTCGGGGGGACCGACGATGGCCTCGGCCTTGAAGAGCACGGCGGGAGCGGCGATCCGCGCGACGGTGCGCAGCGCCCGGGTCAGCTCGTGCACCTCCGGCTGGTTCTGGCAGCTGGTGCCGAGCCGCTTCCAGATGAAGGCGATCGCATCGAGCCGGAACACCTCGACACCGAGGTTGGCGAGGGTGAGGATGATGTCGGCGTATTCGCAGAGCACCGCGGGGTTCGACCAGTCGACGTCCCACTGGTAGTCGTTGAACGTCGTCCAGACCCACGCGGCGAGCTCCTCGTCCCACGTGAAGTTGCCGGGCGCGAAGTCGGGGAAGACCTCCGGCAGGCTCGCCTCGTAGGCGTCGGGGACCTCTCGGTCGTCGTAGGCGTGGAAGTAGGCGCGCTTGGCCCGGTCGCCCGCCCTGGCGGCGACCGTCCACGCGTGCTCGCGCGCGACGTGGTTGAGCACCAGGTCGAGGCACAGGCTGATGCCCTCACCGCGCAGGGTCGTGGTCAGGGCACGCAGGTCGTCCACGGTGCCGAGGTCCTCGCGCACGGACCGGTAGTCCATGACTGCGTAGCCGCCGTCGTTCTCCCCCGGTCGCGGCGTGAGGAGCGGCATCAGGTGGAGGTAGCCGACACCCAGCTCGCGCAGGTAGGACGCCCGGTCCCCGACGTCGGCCAGCGTGCCGGCGAACCGGTCCGCATAGGCGGCGTAGCCCACCATCGACGGCCGCTGGAACCAGTCGGGCCTGCTCAGGCGTCGCGTGTCGAGCTCACGCAGGTCGACAGGCCTGGCGTCGTGCGCCGCCCTGGCGATCGCGACCAGCCGCTCGACCACGTCGGGTGCTGTGAGCGGCCCGTAGACCCGCTCAAGGGTGGCAAGGAGGTCGGGGCGCCAGGCGAGGAGCCTGCCTTCGAAGTCGGCGTCCGCGCTGGTCTCGTGGGTCACTGGAGCGACACCTCCGTGTCTGGATGCCATGCGTACGGCCCCGGGGACGTGCCCCGGGGCCGTAGGTGACGGGTGCGGACCGACCTCAGTCGGAGAGTCGCTCGCCGGTCTCGGTGTCGAACGCGTGGACGTTCTCCGGGTCGGTCGTGACGTAGAGCATCTCGCCCTTCTTCGGGTGCACGCGACCGGCCACCCGGATGATGATGTCGGACGGTGCGCCCTCCACGTCGCAGGTGCCGTAGACGAAGCTGTCGGCACCGAGCTCCTCGACCACCGTGACCCGCACGGGCAGACCGCCCTCCTCCGCCGAGACCAGTCGCCAGTTCTCGGGACGTACGCCGACCGTGACCTTGCCGCGCATCTTGCGCGTCGCGGCCGGGTCGACAGGGACGGCGTACTTGCCGACCTGCACCGTGCCGTCCTCGGCCGCGACGCCCTGGAGGAGGTTCATCTGCGGCGAACCGATGAACTCGGCGACGAAGAGGTTGGCGGGCTTGTCGTAGAGGCGGAGCGGGGTGTCCACCTGCTGGAGGACCCCGAGCTTCATCACCGCGACCCGGTCGCCCATCGTCATCGCCTCCACCTGGTCGTGGGTGACGTAGACGGTGGTGACACCGAGCTCCTGCTGGAGCCTGGCGATGTCGGTGCGGGTGTGCACCCGCATCTTGGCGTCGAGGTTGGACAGCGGCTCGTCCATGCAGAAGACCTGCGGTGCGCGCACGATCGCGCGCCCCATGGCGACGCGTTGGCGCTGCCCGCCCGAGAGCGCCTTGGGCTTGCGCTGGAGGAACTCCCCCAGCCCGAGGATCTCGGCAGCCTTGGCCACCCGCTCCTTGCGCTCGGCGGCGGGAACCTTCGCCATCTTGAGGGAGAACGCCATGTTCTCCTCCACCGACATGTGCGGGTAGAGCGCGTAGTTCTGGAAGACCATCGCGATGTCGCGGTCCTTGGGAGGGATGGTGGTGACGTCGCGGTCGCCGATGAAGATCTTGCCGTCGTTCACCTCCTCCAGCCCCGCGAGCATCCGCAGGGTGGTGGACTTGCCGCAGCCGGAGGGTCCGACGAGGACCATGAACTCGCCGTCGTTGATCTCCAGGTCGATGCCCGGGACCGCTGGTACGTCGGCCCCCGGATACCACCGCTGGGCCTTCTCGAATGTCACTGATGCCATGTTTCTGTGCTCCTTCACCGGCAGGTACGTGCCGGACGATCCGTGGTGGAAGGGAATGGTGACGCGCGTGATCCGCATCACACCATCGGCACTCTACCTGCTGGCGGATGGGAGCGACTGTTACGGAACCGTGACCACGGTCAGCGTTGACGGACGTTCGAGTAAACGTTTACATCGTTCAGTGACGCGGATCACACAACTGCCGGTCCGCACTCAGACTGACGAGCCGGGGCGCCCATCCCGCCGTGGCCGCACCCAAGGAGAGGGAAACGTCGAATGAAGAACCAACGGACCCAGAAGGGACTGGCCACCATCGCGGTGATCGCGATGTCCAGCCTCGGACTCGCTGCCTGCGCCAGCGACGACGGTGGCAGCAGCAACGAGGTCAGCGGAGATGCTCCCGGAGCCGGCAAGCCCGAGTGCGCCCAGCTCGAGCAGTTCGGTGACCTGACCGGCAAGTCGGTCTCGCTCTACACCTCGATCCTCCCGCCGGAGCAGGAGGCGCACGAGACCTCCTACCAGGTCTTCACCGACTGCACCGGCGCCGAGGTCAAGTACGAGGGGTCCGACCAGTTCGAGACCCAGCTCGTCGTCCGGGTCAAGGCCGGCAACGCACCCGACGTCGCCTACATCCCCCAGCCCGGCCTGCTCAAGACCGTGGTCAGCTCGGGCTCGGTCGTCGAGGCGCCCCAGCCTGTCTCGGACAACGTCGACGAGTTCTTCGGCGAGGACTGGAAGTCCTACGGCACGGTGGACGGCACGTTCTACGCCGCCCCGCTCGGCGCCAACGTCAAGTCGTTCGTGTGGTATTCGCCCACGATGTTCGCCGACAACGGCTGGACCGTGCCGGAGACCTGGGACGACATGATCAAGCTCTCCGACGAGATGGCGGCCAAGGGCACCAAGCCCTGGTGCGCCGGCATCGAGTCCGGTGAGGCCACCGGCTGGGTCGCCACCGACTGGATGGAGGACGCCGTCCTGCGCGACGCCGGCGCGGATGTCTACGACCAGTGGGTCAACCACGAGATCCCGTTCAACGACCCCGCGATCGCGGACTCGCTCGACCGGGTGGGCGGGATCCTCAAGGACCCGAAGTACGTCAACGGCGGCTTCGGTGACGTGAACTCGATCGCCACCACCGCCTTCCAGGACGCCGGCCTGCCGATCCTCAAGGGCGACTGCGGCCTGCACCGCCAGGCGTCGTTCTACGCCGCCCAGTGGCCCGAAGGCACGACGGTGGCCGAGGACGGCGACGTGTTCGCGTTCTACCTGCCCACGACCAACGAGGACAACGGCAAGCCCGTCCTCGGTGGTGGCGAGTTCGTCGCCGCATTCGACGACCGCCCCGAGGTCCAGGCCTTCCAGACCTACCTGTCCTCCGACATCTGGGCCAACGAGAAGGCCAAGGCCACGCCCGGCGGCGGTTGGGTCAGCGCCAACACCGGTCTGGACATCAACAACCTGACGAGCCCGATCGACAAGCTCTCGGCCGAGACCCTGCAGGACCCCGAGGCCGTCTTCCGCTTCGACGGTTCCGACCAGATGCCCAGCGCCGTCGGCGCCGGCTCCTTCTGGAAGCAGATGACCGCCTGGATCACCGGCGAGTCGACCTCGGACGCCCTCAAGAACATCGAGGAGTCCTGGCCCGCATCGTGACGTGAGGGGTGGGGGGGGGGGGGGGGGGGGGGGGGCGCCCCCCCCCCCCCCCCCCCCACCCCCGCCCCCCCCCCCGCGCGGCGCCCCGGCCGCACCGCGCA
>JBBSOR010000046.1:0-29214 GCA_038259535.1 Propionibacteriales bacterium
AGGATCTGCTGCCAGAGCACCGGGGCGCTGGCGGCGACCCGGGTGACGTCGCGCACACCCTGTCCGGACAGGGCCAGGTGCTGGGCGGGCGCGCCGGCGAGCCGTCCCGCCACGAGCACCGCTGCCAGGTGCGGCAGGTGCGAGGTGCGGGCCACGGCGCGATCGTGCTCGGCGGGTTCCATCCGCAGCGGGGCGGCCCCGCACTCGAGGACCAGGGTCTCGACGAGGCCCACCGCCTCGGGGCGGGCGCCGGCATGTGGCGTCACCGCCCACGGTCGTCCGTCGAAGAGCGCGGCGCTGGCGGCCAGCGGACCCGAGCGTTCGCTGCCGGCCATCGGGTGCGATCCGACGTAGCGGGCCAGCTCGGCGGCGCCCACGCGACCAGCCACCGCCGCCAGCGGGGCGGCCTTGACGCTGCCGACGTCGGTGACGACCGCGTCGGTGCGTCGCAGCGCGTCGACGGTGGCGTCCGCGATCGCCGCGGGCGGCACGGCCACGACGACCAGCTGCGGCCGGTCCTGCGACGACGCGGGCCGTCCCGCGCCGAGCCCGGAGGCGGTGCGGACGTTCTCCGCGGACGTGTCGCGCAGCGCCACGTCGAGACCGAGCCGTCGGCACACCAGCGCGATGGAGGTGCCGATCAGACCCGTGCCGACGACCTCGACCGGCCCGGTCAGGGCCGGCAGGAGGTCGTCAGTCATGACTGGTGGTCCTCGTCAGGTCGCGACGCAGGTTGGCCGCACCGTGGAGGTAGACGTGCGTGACGTCGGAGCGTGGCAGGTCGGTGTCGACGTGAGCCATCAGCCGGACCACGCGCGGCATCGATCCCTCGATCTCGAGCTCGCGCGCACACACGAGCGGCACGTCGGAGAAGCCGAGCTGCCGTGCGGCATAGGCCGGGAACTCGCTGACCAGGTCGCTGGTCGCGGTGAAGATGATCGAGATGAAGTCGTCGACGACCAGGTCGTTGGCGGACATCACGTCGGTGACGAGCTCCGCCACCCGGTCGAGCATGTGCTCGCGGGTGTCTTCCTCGAGCTGGGTCGCCCCACGCACTGCCCTGACTGCCACGGCTGCAGCCTAACCACGCCTTGCCTCAGAGCTGCGCGCTGTCCATCAGCGCGCCGAGCTCGGCCACCGTGAGCTCCCGCATCTCCCCTGCCCGGAGGCGAGCGCGGGTGACGGGCCCGATCTCGGTGCGGGTGAGTCGACGCACCGGGTGCCCGACCTGCTCCAGCAGGCGTCGCACTATCCGGTTGCGGCCCTCGTGGATGGTGAGCTCCACGATCGAGCGGTTGCTGCCCTCGCGTCGGGGGTCCCCGCCCAGTACCCGAGCCTTCGTCACCGTCACGGGACCGTCGTCCAGGACGACGCCGGCGAGCATCTCGCGCACGGTGCGCAGGTGCATCTCGCCCTCGACCTCGGCGACGTAGGTCTTGTCCACCTCGTAGGAGGGGTGCGCCAGTTGCTGGGCGAAGTCACCGTCGTTGGTCAGGATGATGAGGCCCTCGGTGTCGGTGTCGAGCCGCCCCACGTGGAAGAGGCGCTCGGGCCGGTCGGCCACCAGGTCGCCGAGCGAGCGCCGACCCTCCGGGTCACTCATCGTGGACACGACGCCCCGCGGCTTGTTGAGCACGAGGTAGACCTTGTCGCTGATCGGCGGCAGTCGTTTGCCCTCGACCCGGATCACTGCGGTCCGCGGATCCACCTTCGTGCCGAGACGACTGACGACCTCGCCGTCGACCTCCACGAGACCGTCCAGCATCAGCTCCTCGCACTTGCGGCGGCTCGCGACCCCCGACTGCGCGAGGAGCTTCTGGAGGCGGATCATCCCGTCGTCGTCGGTCTCCGGGCGGTGGGACGCAGGCTGGTCGTTGTCGGGTGCGTCGTGGGGCTTCATGCTGTCTCGGTCCCGCCGTGCGGCTCCGTGCCGGCACCGCTGTGTGGTGAGGGGTGGACGTGCGTCTGCTCGGCGGCTGCGGCCGCCTGGGCGGGCGGCTGCTCGACCGGCGCGTCCTCGGGGGCGGCGAGGCTCGCCAGCTCGTCCTCGAGGTCGTCCATGTCGGGGAGGTAGGGGGCCAGCTCGGGCAGCTCGTCGATCGAGGTGATGCCGATGCGCTCGAGGAAGTAGGAGGTGGTGCGGTAGAGGTTGGCCCCGCTCTGCTCGTCCTGCCCGGCCTCCTGGACGAGGCCGCGGGTCAGGAGCGTGCGCATCACGCCGTCCACGTTGACGCCGCGGATGGCCGAGACACGGGCTCGCGAGACCGGCTGCTTGTAGGCCACGACCGACAGGGTCTCCAGCGCCGCCTGGGTCAACCGGGCCTGCTGGCCGTCGAGGACGAACGCCTCGACCACGCCCGCGAACTCCGGACGGGAGTAGAAGCGCCACCCTCCGGCGACGGGCCGCAGGTCGAACCCGCGGCCCTGCGCGGCGTACTCGGCCGCCAGCGACTCCAGCGCGGCCTCGACGTCGTCGACGGGATGGCCGACCACCGAGGCGAGGCGCACCTGGTCGAGCGGCTCGTCGGTCACCATGAGGATCGCCTCGAGTGCCGGGCGGAGCTCGGCGACGGCCACGTCGAGGGTGTCGACGTCCTGGGAGCTCTCCGGCGAGCCCCCGTCGGGGGTGGTGTCGGGCTGGTCGCTCACTGGTCCTCCTGGGGCTCGTCCGCCGGGTCAGCGGCGGGCGGCATGTCTGCATCATCGTCGTCAGGCGGAGCGCCGTCGAACTCGTCGTCGATCTCGACGTCGCCGTCCTCGGCGCCGGTCCAGCGCACGGTCAGCTCACCGAGCGGTGTCACCTGGTCGAAGGACACCGACCCTTCCCGGAAGAGCTCGAGCAGGGAGAGGAAGCGGGCGACGGTGGTGAGCCGGTCCGGTGAGTCGCCGCACAGGGCGCGGAAGGTCATTGTGCCGCTGCGCCGCAACCGGTCGACCACGATCTGCGCCTGCTCGCGGACGCTGACCCGAGCTGCGTGGATGTGGTGGAGGGAGACCTCCAGGACCGGCTTGGGCTCCATCGCCCGGGCGGCCAGCTGGGCGAACTGGTCGAGCCCGATGCCGATCAGCACCTCGGGCAGCAGCGTCGCGAAGCGCTCCTCCAGCCCCACCGCGCGGGCGTGGCGACGCGACTCGGACGCGAGCCGCTGCTCGAGGACCGCCGCCACCAGCTTGAAGGCGCGGTACTGCATGAGCCGGGCGAACAGGAGGTCCCGCGCCTCCAGCAGTGCCAGGTCCTCCTCGTCCTCCACGTCGCCCTGAGGCAGCAGCCGCGCGGCCTTGAGGTCGAGCAGCGTCGCCGCCACCACGAGGAAGGACGTCGTCTGCTCGAGGTCCCACACGTCGCCGAGCGTCTTGACGTGGGCGATGAACTCGTCGGTGACCTGCGACAGCGCCACCTCCGTGATGTCGAGCTTGTGCTTGGCGATCAGGCCGAGCAGCAGGTCGAAGGGACCCTCGAAGTTGGCCAGGCGAACGGCGAACGCCGGGGCCTCGCTCCCGGGCTCGAGCGCTGCGCCGGGGACCAGGTCGGTCGCGGGGCTCACTCGTCCAGCAGTCGCTGGACCAGCGGACTGTCGACGCCATGGGTCTCGAGGTCGGCGAGGACCATCGCGAGGGCCTCGCGCACGAGCCGCCCGCGGTCGACCGCCAGCCCGTGGTTTCGGCGCAGCGTCAGGCGGGCGTGCTCGATGTCGAGCAGCTCGTCGGCGGTGACGTAGACCGTCATCTTCTCGTCGTGGCGGACCCGGCCGCTGGGCCGGCGGGGACCGGCCTCGGTCTCCTCGGCGTCGTCGGCGACCGCACGCACCCGGCGGGGACGCTGGTCCGGCGCGGGCTGCTCACTGTCGGTCGTGGGGCGGAACAGGTCGTCCGCGGCCGGCATGCTCACTCGGCGGGCCACCGGGTGAGCACCTCCCTCGCCAGGGAGCGGTAGGCGTCGGCGCCGGTGGAGGACGAGGCGTATGCCGTGATCGGCTCACCCGCGACGGTGGCGTCGGAGAACTTCACGGTGCGGCGGATCACGGTGTGGAAGACCGTGTCGCCCCACGCCGAGACCAGGCGCTCCATCACCTCGCGGCTGTGGAGGGTCCGGCCGTCGAACATGGTGCCGAGCACGCCGTCGATCTCCAGCTTGGGGTTGAGCCGCTCGCGGACCTTGTCGATCGTGGTCTTCAGCAGCGCCACCCCGCGCAGCGCGAAGTATTCGCACTCCAGCGGGACGATGACGCCGTCGGAGGCCGTCAGCGCGTTGACCGTGAGCAGGCCAAGCGAGGGCTGGCAGTCGATGAGGATGATGTCGTAGTGCTCGAGGGCCGGAGCCAGGATCCGCTGCAGCGTCTGCTCGCGGGCCACCTCGTGCACCAGCTGCACCTCCGCGGCGGAGAGGTCGATGTTGGAGGGCAGCAGGTCCATGTTGTCGAAGCCCGAGGGGACCACGACCTCGTCGAGGGTGACGTCACGCTGCATGAGCAGGTTGTAGATCGTCAGGTCCATCTCGTGCGGGTTGAGGCCAAGACCGACCGACAGCGATCCCTGCGGGTCGAAGTCGACCAGCAGCACCTTGCGCCCGAGCTCGGCCAGCGACGCACCGAGGTTGATCGTGGTGGTGGTCTTGCCGACCCCGCCCTTCTGGTTGCACATCGAGATCACCCGCGCGCCGCCGTGCTCGGTCAGGGCCGCCGGCTCGGGGAAGACCGGCATCGGGCGGCCCGTCGGGCCGAGCGGTGCCGTGGCGTCGACGTCGGGTGTGCTCACCGACTCGGGGGCGGGACGTTCGAAGGGGATCGGCATGGTCACGGTGTGCTCGTCTCGGGGGGAAGTCTGGGCGGGCTGCTGCGGCTGCGGTGGTCGAAACATCGGCGGCATCTCGGACGCACTGCTCCCGACGTCGGTCCCGGGGAATCCCGCACCACTCATGTCAGCTCCTCCACGCATCGACCTGGCTTCGACCTGACCCCGATTGGATCACGTCCGAGGCCGTGAACTTTGTCGACACGTCGACAGTTGGGTGATTGTGTCAGCGACAGTGGTGCCGCTGGCCGGACCTACCGTCGCTCGGCTCCACTGTCGGCCATCAACCGCCCAGGCGGCGCATCGCGAGAGTCGCCAGGACCAGCTCGCCGGCCTCGTCGGTGGCATCGCAGTCGACGACCGCCTCGATCACCCAGTCGTGGTCGGACTCGGGGTCGTGGATGGTCTGCCGCAGGTCGCGCACGCGCGCGCTCGCGCCCTCCTCGGCGCCGACGGGCTCCCCCACGCGCTCCTCCCCCACCAGCAGCAGGTCCGGTCCGCGGGCGTCGCCGTCGGTGAGCACGGTGTCGTGGTCGGCGTAGTAGTCCTCGAGCGCTGCGTCCCACGCCGAGCGACCCACCACGACCTGGCGGGGCGGGTCGGTGCGGTCCGCCGCGGCCCGCTCGAGTCTCACCAGCGTGTCGAGGTCGTCGCGCGAGACCGCATCGACCCTCGCCCACATCGCGTTGCGCAGCATCACCCGGAACGGCCGCTCCTGCTTCGACAGCGGCCGCGGAGGAGGCGGTGGCTCGTGGTGGGCGACGGCGTGGGAGGCGTGGTCAGGGTCCGACAGCGCCTCCCACTCGTCGAGCAGCGAGGAGTCGGTCTGGCGCACGGTCTCCCCCAGCCACTCGATGACGTCCTCGACCTCGGACGCGCGGTGCGCCTCGGGCACCGAGTGCCGCAGCGTCCGGTAGGCGTCGGTGAGGTAGCGCAGGACCAGTCCCTCGGAGCGCGCGAGCTGGTAGCGGCCCACGAAGTCGGTGAACCCCATGCCGTTCTCCCACATCTCGCGCACGACCGACTTCGGCGACAGCGCGTCCTCGGGCAGCCACGGGTGGGTCTGTCGGTAGGTCTCGTAGAGCGCCTCGAGGAGCTCGCGCAGCGGTTGCGGCCAGGTGATCTGCTCCAGCAGCGCCATCCGCTCGTCGTACTCGAGCCCGTCGGCCTTCATCTCCCCGATCGCGTCGCCGCGGGCCGCGTGCTGCTGCGCCATCAGGATCTGCCGCGGAGCCTCCAGTACGGACTCGACGATCGAGACCACGTCCAGGCTGTAGGCCTCCGACTCGGGATCGAGCACGTCGAAGGCGGCCAGCGCGAAGTGCGCCAGCGGCTGGTTGATCGCGAAGTCCTCGGGCAGGTCGACGGCCAACACGTAGCGGCGACCGAATTGGTCGACCTCCGGCAGGCGGGTCACGATGCCGGTCCGCACCAGCGAGCGGCCCAGGCGCAGGCCGCGGCGGGCCAGTCGGAGCTGTCCTCGCCGGTCCTCGTGGTTGTCGGTGACCAGCCGGTGCATCACCGCGAAGGCGTCCTGCTCGCGGGAGATCACGTTGACCAGCATCGAGTTGTCGACCTTCATCCGGCTCGTCAGCCGCTCCGGCAGTCCGGCCACGAGCTTGTCGAAGGTCTGCTCGGTCCACACCACCGTGCCCTCGGGCGGCTTCTTGAGCTGCACCTTGGACTTCTTCTTCCCCGCGGCCTGGCGAGCGGCGATCTTGGCCTTGGCGAGCTCGTTGTCGACCACGTGCGCGGGCGCCTGGACCCCCACATCCCCGGCCGTGTCGTCGCCCGCGCGGCCGGCGCGGCCGGCGATCTGCAGGAACTCCCGCGTCCGCAGCACCCGCTGCCTGGTGCCGTCGAACTTGGCGAGCCCGGTGAAGAGCACGGTGCGGATCGGCACGTTGATCCCGACCCCGAGGGTGTCGGTGCCGCAGATGACGCGCAGGAGCCCGGCCTGGGCGAGGGTCTCCACGAGGCGGCGGTACTTGGGCAGCATCCCGGCGTGGTGGACCCCGATGCCGTTGCGGACCAGGCGCGAGAGGGTCTTGCCGAAGCCGGCACCGAACCGGAACGCACCGATCCGCTCGGCGATGGCCTCCTTGTCGACCTTCAGGCCGCCACCGGCCGAGACGAGACGGGACTTCAGCAGGTTGCTGGCGTGCTCGATGGCCGCGGCCTGGGTGAAGTGGACGACGTAGACGGGGTCCTGACCGGTGGTCACGAGCTCCTCCAGCGTGTCGTCCAGCGGCTCGACGGACCAGCGGAAGCTCAGCGGGACGGGCCGTTCGGCGTCGTCGACGACGGCGGTGTCGCGCCCGGTGCGCCGCTGGAGGTCCTCGACGAAGAAGGAGACGTCACCCAGCGTCGCCGACATCAGCAGGAACTGGGCGTCGAGGAGCTCCAGCAGCGGGACCTGCCAGGCCCAGCCGCGGTCGTGCTCGGAGTAGAAGTGGAACTCGTCCATCACCACGAGGCCGACGTCCGCGGCCCGGCCCTCGCGCAGCGCGATGTTGGCCAGCACCTCGGCGGTGCAGCAGATGATCGGCGCGTCGGGGTTCACCGCGGCGTCGCCGGTGAGCATGCCGACGTTGTCGGCGCCGAAGACCTCGATGAGGGCGAAGAACTTCTCGCTCACCAGCGCCTTGATCGGAGCGGTGTAGAAGCTCACCTTGTCCTGCGCCAGCGCCGCCGCGTGGGCGCCGATCGCCACCAGCGACTTCCCGGACCCGGTCGGGGTGGCCAGGATGACGTGGTTGCCGCCGAGGATCTCGATGACGGCCTCGTCCTGGTGCGGATAGAGCGTCAGTCCCTGGTCCTCGACCCACCCGGTGAAGGCGTCGTAGACCGTGTCGGCGTCAGCGCCCGTCGCGACCCGCGTGTCCAGGCGCGCAGGGTGGTCGGGCATGCCTCGATCCAACCACCCGGGGATGGAACGCCACGAAAGCGGAGCCTTCCTGCTGCCAGACTTGGCCGGTGACGAGCCAGCAGGTCATCGACCTCAGCCACCCCATCAGGGCCGGGCTGATCACCTATCCCGGCCTCCCGACACCGACGATCACCACCCACCTTTCCTACGAGGAGTCGCGCCGCCACTACGCGGAGGGCACCGAGTTCACGATGGGGATCATCACGATGATCGGCAACACGGGCACCTACCTGGACTCGCCCTTCCACCGCTACGCCGACGGCCCGGACCTCGCCGGGCTCGACCTGGCCACGCTGGTGGGGCTGCGCGCGGAGGTGTTCCACCTCACCGAGGACTGGGACACCGACCACCGCGGCATCGGACCGGACCTCCTGCGGGGACAGGACCTCACGGGTGCCGCCGTGCTGGTCGACACCGGCTGGAGCACCCACTTCGGCACCGAGGCCTACGGCCGCGGAGCGCCCTACCTCACCGGCGAGGCCGCCGAACACCTCGTCGCCGCCGGCGCGGTCCTGGTCGGGATCGACTCGCTCAACATCGACGACACCGAGAGCGGCGGCGAGCGGCCTGTGCACAGCGGCCTGCTGGCGGCCGGGGTCCACGTGGTCGAGCACCTGACCAACCTCGCTGCGCTGCCCGCGAGCGGATCCGCGTTCACCGCCGCTCCCCCGGCTGTCGAAGGGTTCGGCACCTTCCCCGTACGGGCGTTCGCCACGTTCTGAGCGGGCTGGTTTCGTGGGCGGACCGCTCACGCAACCACGGTGAAACCAGTGGGGTCCACGCTTTTTTCATGACCACTCACCACCACTCCCCGGACCTCGCCGTCCGGGCCACCGGACTCGTGAAGCAGTTCGGCGACCAGCGTGCCGTCGACGGGATCGACCTCGAGGTGCACCGCGGCCAGGTCTTCGGCGTGCTCGGCCCCAACGGCGCCGGCAAGACCACGATGCTCAAGATGCTCGCCACGCTGCTCCCGATCGACGGGGGCCGCGGTGAGGTCTTCGGCCACGACGTGAGCCTCGAGCCGCACCGCGTACGACAGCTCCTCGGCGTCACCGGGCAGTTCGCCTCGGTCGACGAGAACCTCACGGCGACCGAGAACCTCTGGCTCTTCGCCCGGCTGCAGGGCCTGGGGCGCACGGAGGCGCGCCAGCGTGGAGCGCACCTGCTCGAGCAGTTCGACCTGACCGCCGCCGCCAACAAGCCGATCTCCGCGTTCTCCGGTGGCATGCGACGCCGCCTGGACCTGGCTGCCAGCCTGATCACCCGCCCGCCGCTGATCTTCCTCGACGAGCCGACCACGGGCCTCGACCCGCGCACACGCGGCCTGATGTGGGACACCATCCGTGAGCTCGTCACCGAGGGCAGCACGGTCCTGCTGACCACGCAGTACCTCGACGAGGCCGACCAGCTGGCCGACCGCATCGCGGTCATCGACCGCGGCCTCAAGGTCGCGGAGGGCACCGCCGACGAGCTCAAGTCATCGGTCGGGCGCTCGACGCTCCAGCTCCAGCTCGTCGACGGCGCCGACCTGGCCGTCACTGCGGCCCTGGCCGAGCAGCTGCTGGGCGAGGAGCCGGTCCTCACGCCGGAGTCCCGACGCGTCAACATCCCGCTCCAGCGGACCGACCAGTCCGTCGACGTCCTCGTGGCGCTGCGGGACCGTGGCGTGGCCATCGAGTCCGTGACCGTGCAGAAGCCTTCGCTCGACGAGGTGTTCCTGGCCCTTACCGGCCACGACACCGGCCCCACCGACCAGCCGTCCGACCAGATGGAGGCACTGCGATGACCACCACCCTCGTGACCGGGCAGCCGGACACCGTCGACCTGCCCGCACGCGTCAGCCTCGCCGACACGTTCTCCCAGACGATGACCCTGGCGTGGCGAGCCACGGTGAAGATGCGCCGGAGCCTCGAGGTCATGTTCGACGTGACCATCCAGCCGGTGATCTTCACCGCGATGTTCGCCTACATCTTCGGCGGTGCGATCTCCGGCGACGTGAAGAGCTACCTGCCCCTCATCATCCCCGGCCTGATCGGCCAGACGGTGCTGACCGCGTGCGTCGCCACCGGAGTACAGCTGCGCACGGATCTCGACTCGGGGGTCTTCGACCGCTTCAAGGTGCTGCCGATCGCGCGGATCGCGCCCCTGGCCGGCCCGATGGTGGCCGACATGCTGCGCTACTTCATCGCGGCGTGCCTGACCTTCGCGGTCGGCGTCGCCATCGGCTACCGACCGGGCGGCGGGTTCGCCGGCGTGACCGGGGCGATCCTGTTGGCCGTCGTCGCCGGCTGGTCGCTGGCCTGGATCTTCACGTTCTTCGGTCTCATGGGCCGCAACGCCCAAGGTGTGCAGGGCATCTCGCTCCTCGTGATGTTCCCGCTGACCTTCCTGTCCAACGCGTTCGTCCCGACGGCGACGATGCCGCGCCCGCTCGAGGCGTTCGCCGAGGTCAACCCCGTCTCGCTGGTGATCACCGCGCTGCGCGACCTCGCCAACGACGGCCAGGTCACCAGCTCCGTCGCCTGGGCGCTCCTGGGTTGCGCCGTCGTGGTGGGCATCTTCGCCCCGCTCTCGGTGCGTCGCTTCAAGAAGATGTGAGCCAGGCGCGGCGCCCCCCGGCGACCGGGGCGGGGGCGGCCCGCCCCCGGGGCGGCCCCGGCCTCCGGCACGAGGGACGGCCCGGGCCGGTCCGCGGTCTCCGCGAGGAGCCGCTGGACCTGTCCGGGCACGGAGGCGTCCGCGAGCGCGACCATCGGTGCCCACGCCATCACCGGCATGCTGCGGTTGTAGGCCCACCGGTGGGCGATCGCGAGCAGGCGTACGCCGTCCTCGTGCTGCTCGGGGGGACCGAACCGCAGGATCCACGCTCCCAGCGCGACCAGGAGGACGCCGTTGAGGGGCAGGTCGGTGAACCAGAGCGAGCCCTCGGGCGACCCGTCCCCGGTGCCGACCAGGACGTCGCGCAGCTCGGCGGCGCGACGATCGTCCTCATCGACTCCGTGCCGCACCCGACTCGTCAGCGCCGCGGACGCCGACAGCATCAGCCACGGGTTCATGCCGCCTGCGGGGTCGAACTCGCGCACCATCTCGACAATGGCGTCGTAGCGTCGGATCGCATCCGCGTGATCACCCCGCGCGAGCGCCAGCTCGGCCTGCGCCGTCTGCCACGTGAGTCGCGCACCCATCTGGGCGGTCTCCCCGTCGGGCTCGCCGAATCCGATGAGCATCGCCTCCGCCGCGTCGATGTCTCCGTCGAGCAGCGGGGACAGCGCCGTCGCCACCTGGAGGCTGTAGGCGTCGGTGACCGAGTGGAGGCGGGCCAGCAGCGGCCACGCGATCTCCGCGTGGTGGGCGGCCCGGTGGTGGTCCCCCAGCGACATGGCCAGCTGGCCCAGCTCGGCGTGCAGCGACGCCAGCAGGTACGGCGGGAGCGGCCCGACGGCGAGCGCCTGCTCGGCGTAGGCCCCGGCCGCCGCCACGTCGCCGACGTTCTCGGCGACGATGGCAGCCCACATGAGCAGCGCGCCGGCCATCGTCGCGCTGCCCTCGTGTGCGGCCACCTCGGCGATCCGGGTCCCGGTGTCGACCGGGTCATCGAGGACGTGGACGGAGTGCGCGATCAGGCCGAAGGCCCCCGTCGGCCGCTCCCCCTGGAGCAGGAGGTTGCGCAGTCCCGCGAGGTCGGCCCCCGGCATCCAGCTCTGGTGGAGCATCAGGACGCCCGCCGCCTCGTGTGCGCTCCGGTGCAAGCCTTCGGGCACCTCCCACCCGGTGAGCAGGTCCGAGACCGGGTCGCAGATCGCGAAGATGCGTGGCTGGTCACCCGTGATCGTCCACAGGCTGCCCATCATCGCCACCAGGCGGGCGACCACCTCGCGGTCGCCGACGGACAGGGCGTGGCGCAGCACGTCGGTAAGGTTGTTCTGCTCGCGGACCAGGACGTCGACCAGCTCGACCTGGTCATCGGCGATGACCAGGTCCTCGGAGCGGTCCGCGAGGTCGCGGACCCAGCGGAGCTGGGCCTCGACGGCGTCGGCGTGCTCACCCGCCCGCAGGAGCTGCGTAGCGGCGTACTCCCGGATGGTCTCGAGCGCTCGGAAGCGTGCGCTGCCGTCGTCCTCGACGAGGACGAGCAGTGACTGCTCCACGAGCACGTCCACCAGGTCGGCGCCGTCGGGCCCGAGCACGGTGGCAGCGGTGCGCCGGTCGAACCCGTCTTGGAAGACCGACAACCAGGAAAGCGCGCGCTGCTCGTCGGGGGCGAGCAGGTCCCATGACCAGGCAATGACGGCCTCGAGCGTGCGGTGGCGGTCCGGGGTGCTGCGGTCGCGGGTGCGGAGCGCGGCGAACCGGTCCTCCAACGCCGCCGCGACCTCGGCCACCGTCATCGTCCGCACCCGGGCGGCAGCCAGCTCGATCGCCAGCGGCAGCCCGTCGAGCCGCTCGACCACACCGCGCACGGATGCGGGCTCGAGGACCGCATCGGGCCGGGTGGCCGACGCCCGCCGGACGAACAGCTCCTCGGCGTCGCTCGCCGAGAGCTGGCTCAGCGGCACCGCACGCTCGGCGGCCAGTCGTAGCGGCGCCCGGCTGGTGGCGAGCACCTGCAGGTCACGGGTCGTCGCGAGCAGGAAGGCCACCAGCGCGGCCACGGGCTCGAGCACGTGCTCGCAGTTGTCGAGCACCAGCAGGGTCGGCCCGGCATCCAGCTCTCGTGCGATCCGCCCGCGTACGTCGGCCTGCTGTGCGGGCGTCAGCGCGAGTCGGGTCGCCATCGACCCCCGCACGCCGAGGGCGGCGCCCACCGCTGCCACCACGTCGTCCCCGGCGCCGACGCCGACCAGCTCCACGACGTGCACGTGCGGCACGCGCGACTCACGGGCGAGCACCTGGGCGATGCTGGTCTTGCCGATGCCGCCCGGTCCGAGCACGGTCACCAGGCGTGACGACGCCAGCGCGCTGCGCAGCCGGGCGAGGTCCACGTCGCGTCCGAGCAGCCGCTCGCCGTCGAACCTGAGCCCGGTGCGCACCGGGTCGTCGGCGGCGAGGAGCTCGCGGTGCAGGTGCTGGAGCTCCGGCGCGGGATCCACGCCCAGCCGGTCGGCCAGGTCGGCGCGGTAGGTCTCGTAGCGTCCGAGCGCGACCGCGGGTCCGCCGATGGCCGCCATGGTGCGCAGCAGGTCGACCAGCACCCCGGAGTCGTCGAGCCACCGAGCGGCGGCGGCCTCGAGGAGGGGCAGTGCCTCGGTGTGCCGACCCTGCCGGGCGAGCGCCCGGCCGAGGAGGTCGTCGGCGGCCGCGAGCGTCTGGGCAGCCAGGGAGCGGAGCCGTGCCAAGGGTCCGGAGGGGTCGTCCTGCGCAGGCTCGGGCAGGTCGCGCACGGCTTCGGCCCGGAGCGCCGCTGCCACCGCATCGCCTGCCCACAGCAGCTCGCGGGCATCCGCGACGCGCAGCCCCAACGCGAGCACGTCGACCTCGTCGGGGTCCAGTCCGAGGCGGTACCCCGTGTCGGTCAGTTCGATCACGTCCGCGGACGTGGCCGCGCGCACTCGCGAGACCAGCACCTGCAGCGCCTTGCCGGGTGTCGCGGGAGGCTCGTCCTCCCAGACCTCCTCGACCAGCTGCGCCACCGTCAAGCCCCGCGGCTCGAGCACGAGCGCGGCGAGCAACGCCTGCGGGCGCGCCCCCACCAGCGGCGAGTCGTCCCAGCTCGGTGGGCCGAGCAGCCTCAAGCGGACGCTCATTCGCGTGCCCGTGGGTGCGCCGTCGCGAACACCTCGCGCAGGTTGTCGACCGTGACGAGGGTGTAGACCTGCGTCGTCGTCACCGACGCGTGCCCGAGCAGCTCCTGCACCACGCGGACGTCGGCGCCGCCGTCGAGGAGGTGCGTGGCGAAGGAGTGCCGCATCGTGTGGGGCGAGACGGACGCGGTGACACCGGCCCGCTCGGCCGCCTTGACCAGCACCGACCAGGCACTCTGGCGCGAGAGGCGCCCGCCGCGCGAGTTGAGGAACATCGCCGGGCCGCCCCGGCCCGCCCCGACGAGATCCTGACGCGCGCGCGTCAGGTAGGCCGCGACCGCCTTCCGGGCGTATCCGCCCACGGGCACGAGCCGTTCCTTGCCGCCCTTGCCGCGCAGCAGGACCGTGCCGTCGACCGGGTCGAGGTCGTCGATGTCGAGCCCCACCGCCTCGGAGATCCGCGCTCCGGTGCCGTAGAGCAGCTCGAGCAGTGCCCGGTCACGCAGCGCCAGCAGGGTGTCGGGCGCCCCCGCGGCCTCCAGGATCGCCTCGACCTGCGACAGCGGCAACGCCTTGGGCAGCCGCTTGGCGGGCGTGGGCGGCTTCACGGCGGCGGCCGGGTCGGACTGCGCCAGGCCGTCGGACACGGCGAACTTGTGGAAGCCCCGCACCGCCACCACCGTCCGCGCCGCCGAGGTCGCGCTCAGCGGCGGATGACCCTCGCTCCCCTCGCGCAGGCTGACCAGGAACGCGGCCACCGTCGCCTCGGTGATCGCGCTCAGGTCGTCGATGCCCCGGGTGGAGAGGAACTCGTCGTAGCGGCCCAGGTCACGCCGGTAGGAGCTGAGGGTGTTGACCGCGAGACCACGCTCGACCGCCAGGTGGTCGAGATAGGTGCGTACGGCGCGGCCCAGCAGCACCCCGCCGGTCACCAGTCCCTCATCCCAGGACGCTGTCGAGTCCCACCGACTCGATGCCGACGGCGACACCGACGGGCCCGTTGGTCAGCTGGCCCGCGTGGGTGTTGAGGCCGAGCGCGAGGCTCCGGTCGTCGCGCAGCGCCTGCTGCCACCCCTTGTCCGCCAGCGCGACCACGTAGGGCAGGGTCGCGTTGGTCAGGGCGTAGGTCGAGGTGTTGGGGACCGCGCCCGGCATGTTGGCCACGCAGTAGAAGACCGAGTTGTGGACCTCGTAGGTCGGGTCGTCGTGGGTGGTGGCATGGGAGTCCTCGAAGCAGCCGCCCTGGTCGATGGCGATGTCGACGAGCACCGAGCCCGGCTTCATCCGCGCGACCAGGTCGTTGCTGACCAGCTTGGGCGCCGCGGCGCCGGGGATCAGGACCGCGCCGATCACCATGTCGGCCTCCATCACCTGCTGCTCGATGGCGAGCTTGGAGGAGGCGAGGCCGTGGACCCGGTTGTTGTAGCGCCAGAACGACATCCGCAGCTTGTCGAGGTCGGTGTCGAGCAGGGTGACGTCGGCCCCCATGCCGAGGGCGATGTTGGCGGCGTTCTGGCCCGAGACACCGGCGCCGATGATCACGACCTTGGCGTTGGCCACGCCGCCCACGCCGCCCATCAGGACGCCGCGGCCTCCGTTGGCCTTCATCAGCGAGTAGGCGCCGACCTGCGGCGCCAGGCAGCCGGCGACCTCCGACATCGGGTAGAGCAGCGGCAGGCCGCCGGAGGGCAGCTGCACGGTCTCGTAGGCGATGGCGGTGACCTTGCGGGCCATCAGCTCGTCGGTGAGCGGCTTGTCGGCGGCGAGGTGGAGGTAGGTGAAGAGGGTCTGGCCTTCGCGCATCCGGGCGTACTCCTCGGCCACCGGCTCCTTGACCTTGAGGATCATGTCGGCGCTGCCCCACACGTCGTCAGCCGTGTCCAGCATCGTGGCGCCGGCGGCGATGTACTCCTGGTCGGGGATCTGCGACCCCTCGCCGGCGGTCTTCTGCACGACGACCTCGTGGCCGTGCTGGACCAGCTCGTGCACGCCGATCGGGGTCAGTGCGACGCGGTACTCGCGGTTCTTGACTTCCTTGGGTACGCCGACCTTCATGCCTAGCTCCTCAGGGTCCCGGGGCGCACGACTGTGTGTCGCCCCTCACAGCGGGAGCGAGACTACTCCCGTGAGCGGTCACGGCGCGTCCAGGGTCCCGCGCTGCCGGAGCACCGCGTAGGCCAGCACGGCCTGGGCCAACGGTCCCTGACGCACCCGCCCCTCCAGCACCGCGTCGAGGAGGTCGGCCATCGGCACCCAGAAGCGCTCCATCTCCGCCTCCTCGTGCCGCATCTCGAAGTCCCCCCGGGGAGCGTGGGTGAGTCCGCGGGCCAGGAGGATCTCGTGCACCTCGTCGCTGATGCCGGCGCTCGCGTAGGTGCTCAGCAGCAGCCGCCACTCGGAGGCCTCCAGCTCCACCTCCTCGCGCAGCTCGCGCTTCGCGGTCTCGACGGCCGGCTCGTCGCCCGCGTCACGCAGTCCCGCCGGCAGCTCGACGAACTCGTGCTGGCTGGTGTGCCGATACTGCCGCAGGCACATCACCCGCTCCTGCTCATCGACCGCCAGGACGACGACGGCGCCGGGGTGCTCCAGGCTGATCCGGCTGAACTGCTCGGGGTGCCCGGGACGGGTGATCACGTCCTCGCGCAGCGCCACCACCCAGCCGTCGCGGTGCAGGTCCCGGCTGGACACGACCGGCCAGGACATCGGCCTGTCGGCGACGGTCTCGGCCAGAGGTTCTGCGGTCACATCGCGCATGCCCCGCACGCTAGCGCGGATGGACACAGTGAGTACGGTCGGGCCCATGACGTTGTCGACCCTCACCAAGTCAGAAGCAGCGACCCGATCCGCCCTCCTCGAGGTGCAGCGCTACGACATCGCGGTCGACATGACCGGGTTGCTGGCGGGCGACCTGTTCGCCTCGGTCAGCACCATCACCTTCACCTGCGCCGAGCCGGGCGCGACCACCTTCGTGGACATCGCCGCCGACGTCGGCCGGGCCACCCTCAACGGCGCGGACATCGACATCTCGACGGCCGCCGACGGCCGTCTTCAGCTGCCCGCACTCGCGGCCGACAACGTGCTCGTGGTCGAGGCCAGCACGACCAACACCGGCACCGGTGAGGGCATCCTGCGGACCGTCGACCCCACCGACGGGCTCGTCTACGTCTGGACCAGCCTCGAGCCCGACGAGGCGCGCCGCGTGTGGGCGTGCTTCGACCAACCCGACCTCAAGGCCCCGCACCGCTTCGTGGTGACCGCCCCGTCCTCGTGGGTCGTCACCTCCAACGGAGCCCCGGAGTCGATCGTGGACGCCGCGACCGCCGACGTGCGGGTCTGGACCTACCCCGACACCCCGCGCCTGTCGACGTACGTCGTCGTGGTCAACGCCGGCCCCGTCCACGAGGTACGCCGCCAGCACGACGGCTACGACCTCGGCTTCTACTGCCGCCAGTCCCTCGTGCCGGTGCTCGAGCGGGACCTCGACGAGCTGGTCACGCTGACCCGGCAGGGTCTGGCCTTCTTCGGCGAGCGCTTCGCCTGCCCGTTCCCGCAGGCGCGCTACGACCAGGTCTTCGTGCCCAACCTCGGCGGCGCGATGGAGAACTGGGGTTGCGTGACCTATGGCGACGGCCAGCTGTTCCGCACGCCCCCGACCCACGCGCAGCGCGGCGTGCGCGCCGAGTTCATCTTCCACGAGATGGCGCACATGTGGTTCGGCGACCTGGTGACCATGCAGTGGTGGGACGACCTCTGGCTCAACGAGGCGTTCGCCTCGTGGGCGGCCAACTGGGGCATGGCGGCCGCGAGCGAGTTCACCGAGCAGTGGGCGACGTTCCTGGCCGCGACCAAGCGGACGGCCTACGAGATGGACATGAGCCCGGCGCGCCACGCGATCCGCGGCGACGTCCCCGACGTGTCCGCCGCGATGTCCAACTTCGATGCGATCACCTACGTCAAGGGCCAGAGCGTGCTCCACCAGCTCGTCGCCTTCATCGGTGAGGACGCCTTCGTCGAGGGGCTGCGCGACTACTTCAGCCGCTACGCCTTCTCCAACACCCGCCTCGACGACCTCATGGACTGCTACGCCCGCGCCTCGGGACGCGACCTGTCGTCGTGGACGCGGTCCTGGCTCGACGAGGCGGGCACCGATGTCATCTCGCTGGTCGGCGCCGAGCTGGTCGTGGAGACCACCGACGACCAGGAGCCGCGCCCGCACCGGCTCGACATCGCGGTCTTCGACACCTCGGGCGAGGACCTCGTGCCGGTGGGCCGCTCCTCCCACGAGATCAGCGGCCGCACCACGCCCGTCGACCTCCCCGCCGGTGACCTGAGGCTGGTCAATGCGGGCGACTTCACCTTCGCCGCCGTCAAGCCCGACCCGACCTCGCTCGCGCAGATGCTGCAGCGGGTCGAGCAGCTGTCCGACCCGCTCGACCGGGCGCTGGTCGCGGCCACCGCCGGGCAGCTCCTCCTGCTCGGTGACGTGGCCCCGCGCGACGTGTCGGCCGCCCTGACGCGGGCGCTCGCCTCGGAGACCAGCCCCGCGCTGATCGAGCCCTTCCTCGGACAGGCCCTCCAGGTCGCGGACCGGTGGGCCCCGGCGACCGAGTCCCCCGACCTGCTCCGCGCGCTCGCCGACGCCGTCGTCGGGCTCGTCGACCTGCCCGACGCCCGCCAGGCCGCGCTGCGGACCCTGGCCGCCTCCGCGTCCACCGACGCCCACTGGTCGGTGCTCGAGACCGCCGCCGAGCAGGCGACCGACCTCGACCTCGCCTGGCGCATCGCCGTGCGCCGCTCCGAGCTCGGCGACTACGACGAGGCCCGCGTCAAGGCGCTGCTCCAGGTCGATCCCGACCCCGACGCAGGCATGCGGCGGCTGGCCGTCCTGGCCGCGCGTCCCGACCTCGAGGCCAAGGAGGAGGTGTGGAGGGCGTTCTTCGTCGACTACGCCGTGCCCGCGAGCCGCGAGACCCTCGTGCTCGGCTCGACCTTCTGGCGTCCCGGCCAGGCAGAGCTGCTCGCGCCCTTCGCCCACCGCTACCTCGAGGAGCTGCACACGCTCAAGGGAGGGCTGCTCAACCAGGGCCTCACCATCCGCGCGATGTACCCGCTCGGCGCGGGCGACGCGACGTTCCTCGCCGCCGCCGAGGCGGCCGCCGAGGACTCCAGCCTCGTGGCGTACGCCCGCAACCAGCTGCGCTCGAACTCGTTCGTGCTGGGCCGGATCCTGCAGGCCCGCCAGCTCTGAGCGGGCACGAAAGTCCCGCCCCAGGCGCTGACCGGGCACGAAAGTCCCGCCCGGTCCCTCAGGCCTCGTCGTCCTCGTCGTGGCGGCGCAGCCCCGACTCGTCGAGGGGGAAGCGCTCCGAGCGCTGGCGCTCGATCGCCGCGCCGACCAGCCCGGCGAAGAGCGGGTGGGGGCGCGTGGGCCGCGAGCGCAGCTCGGGGTGCGCCTGCGTGGCGACGTAGTAGGGGTGCACGTCGGCGGGCAGCTCGACGAACTCGACCAGCCCGAGCTCGGGGTTGATCCCGGAGAAGACCAGGCCCGCATCGGCGAGCGTCTCGCGATAGGCATCGTTGAACTCGTAGCGGTGGCGGTGACGTTCCTCGACCACGCCCGTGCCGTACGCCGTGCGCACCACGCTGCCCTCCATGAGCTCGGCCTTCTGCAGCCCGAGGCGCATCGTGCCGCCGAGGTCACCGGCGCCGTCGACGAACTTCTTCTGCTCCTCGATGGTCGAGATCACCGGCTCGATCGTGTCGGGGTCGAACTCGGTCGAGCCGGCCTCGGTGAGACCGGCGACGTTCCGGGCGTACTCGATGACCATGCACTGCAGCCCGAGGCACAGCCCAAGGGTCGGGATGCCGTGCGTGCGGGTGTAGGTCAGCGCACCCAGCTTGCCCTCGATGCCGCGCACGCCGAACCCACCGGGCACCAGCACCGCGTCGACGTCGGAGAGCTGCTTGGCCGCGCCCGCCTCGGTCTCGCACAGGTCGGAGGCGACCCAACGGATGTTGACCTTCGCGGAGTGCGCGAAGCCGCCGGCCCGCAGCGCTTCGGCGGGCGAGAGGTAGGCGTCGGGCAGGTCGACGTACTTGCCGACGAGCGCGATGGTCACCTCCTCGTCCGGGTGGTGCACGCGGCGGAGCAGGTCGTCCCACGCGGTCCAGTCGACGTCGCGGAACGGCAGGTCGAGGCGGCGCACGACGTAGGCGTCGAGGCCCTCGCGGTGCAGCACCTTCGGGATGTCGTAGATCGACGGCGCATCGGCGGCGGTGACCACGGCCTCGTCGTCGACGTCGCACATCAGCGCGATCTTGCGCTTGATGCTGTCGGGCAGCTCGCGGTCGGCCCGGCACACGATGGCGTCGGGCTGGATGCCGATGGAGCGCAGCGCGGCCACCGAGTGCTGGGTGGGCTTGGTCTTCAGCTCACCCGACGGACCGATGTAGGGAACCAGCGAGACGTGGATGAAGAAGCAGTTGTCGCGACCGATCTGGTGACGCGTCTGCCGCGCGGCCTCGAGGAAGGGCAGCGACTCGATGTCGCCGACCGTGCCGCCGATCTCCGTGATGACCACGTCGATGTCGGGGCCACCCATCGCGAGGATGCGGTCCTTGATCTCGTTGGTGATGTGCGGGATCACCTGCACGGTGTCGCCGAGGTAGTCGCCGCGTCGCTCCTTGGCGATGACCGTGGAGTAGACCTGACCGGTCGTCACGTTGGCGATCTGGTTGAGGTCGGTGTCGAGGAACCGCTCGTAGTGACCGATGTCCAGGTCGGTCTCGGCACCGTCGTTGGTGACGAAGACCTCACCGTGCTGGAACGGGTTCATCGTTCCCGGATCCACGTTGAGATAGGGGTCCAGCTTCTGCATCGTCACGCGGAGACCGCGCGACTTCAGCAGCTGGCCCAGGCTCGAGGCGGTGAGCCCCTTGCCGAGGGAGGAGGCGACGCCTCCAGTGACGAATACGTGCTTGGTCGGCGTACGGCTCTTCACGGGCTTTTATCCTACCCGAGTGGGACGGCGCCGTCGGCACCCGAGGCACCGAAAGCCCCTCCCGGGGTGGTCAGGGAGCGCTGGAGGGCGACGATCGTGGCCGTCCGGCCGGCAGGCGTGTCGATGCCGTCCACGCTGGCCACCACCGACGCGGCAGGGTCGGCGCGGAGCCGGCCGAGCTGTCCGTCGGTGCCGTCCTGGAGCGTGCCCGCGACGACCACTCCGGCCGCCTGGGCGGCCAGGCCCTCGACGAGACCGGCGAGGACGGCATCCGAACCCTCGTCGGCGGCGTCGGTGCCCAGCACGAGCAGGACCAGTGGCGCACGTCGTGCCACCTCGCCGGGCGCCTCCATCAGACCGGCCCCGGAGACCGCATCGACGATCCCCCGCGACTTCGCGGTGACGTCTTGGCCCTCCGCCTCCTTGGTGGCGACGGCGAGCCCGAGCAGCTGGCCGATCCGGTCGTACGTCGAGGCGTCCGCGGGCACCGCGTCGACGCCCTGCTGGGTCAGCAGCTGGCTGCCGAGGGTGTCCACGAGTGACTTCTGGGCCGGGTCGACGAGGTCGCCGCCCAGGCCGTAGCGGGCGCTGACGGAGCCGCCTGCGGCACTCACCGCCTCGGTGAGGGCGGCGACGAGCTGCTCGTCAGCACCGGGAACCGTGACGAGCGCCACCGAGCGTTCGGCCAGCCGGCCGGCGACCATGGTCGGTCCGAGCACGGTCAGGAAGGAGTCGTTGGAGTCGGCCGCGGCCTGCCCCTCGGCGGGGCCGGCGTCCTTGTCCTGTCCGTTGCCGGCCGCCGCGACGTTGGATCCCACGTCGGACAGCGGACCTCCGCCCAGGACGATTCCGGCGGCCAGCGCCAGGAAGACGGCGACGATGGTGAGCACGTGGTGGCGCAGGGTGATCACGGAAGAATTCCTCGAACGTTGTCGAACAGGTCGGACGTGGTGCTGGAGACAGCGGGCGAGACCTCGTCGACCCACTGCTGGCCCACCGGGGTCACGCTGATGGCGGCACCGACGGCCAGTACGCCCGCCACCAGGGCACCCAGCAGGTGTCGCGGGCGCACGGCGCCGTCGTAGAGCCGCGGCAGCGCGGCCGCGTCGACGAGGTCCGGGCCCAGCCTGAGGCGGGTCAGGAAGGTGCTGGCGAGCCCGGCACGGCGCCGGTCCAGGAACTCGTCGAGCGTCGCGTGCATGCCGACTCCCACGATCAGGGATGCCTGGCGCGTCGAGGCGAGCAGCAGGGCCGCGTCCTCGGTGGTCGCGGTGGTCTCGAAGCGCAGCGGCCTGATCCCCATCCGCTCGAGCTGTTCGGTCACGCCGCGGGGCGCACCACGCTCGACGAGGACGACGACGTCCTTCGCCTTGCGCAGCACGGCGGCGCTCGGCTGGTCCTCGCTGCCGCCCGTCACCACGACCACGTCCGGGCGGTGGCCGGCGCTCGCCAGGGCGTCCGCGCCGCGGTCGACTCCGATGAGCACGGGACGCTGCTCGCGCACGAACGGCCTGATCCCCCGCAGCTCGCCCTCCCAGCCGTGCGACCGGACGACGACGACGACCGGGCGCCCGGCCATCTCGGTGGCCGTCCGTGGCACACCGTGGCCGTGCAGGAGCAGGTCCTGCTCGCGACGCAGGAACTCGGTGGTGTTGTGGGTGAAGCTCTCCAGCTGGGCGGCCAGTCCGCTGCGGGCCCGGCCCATCTCGGAGCGCACGGCGTCGGCATCGAGCTCGCGAGCCGGGGAGACGAGCGTGTCACCGGCATAGATCACCCCCGCGTCGATGCGGATGTCCGTGCCGTCCTTGAGGCGGTCGAAGACCTCCGGGCCGGCGTTGTCCACGACCAGCACGCCGGCCTCGACCAGCCGCTGGGGCCCGAGGTTGGGGTAGCGGCCCGAGATCATCGCGCTGGCATTGACGACGGCGACGACACCGGCGTCGATCAGGGCCTGGGCGGTGTCGCGATCCATGTCGACGTGGTCGAGGACGGCGATGTCACCGGCGTGCAGGCGTCCGAACAGGCTGGCCGTACGTCGCTGCACCCGGGCCGGGCCGTGCACACCGGGAAGGCTGGGGGCTGGGCGGGAGCGGACGGCAAACTTCATGACCGCGCCATGGTGTCAGCCGCGACCCTGCCCCTCCGGGAGGCACGCCCGCTCGGGCGCGGCGCTCTCGAGCAGCTCACGCGCGTGGGCCCGGGCGCTGTCGGAGTCCTCGACGCCGGCCAGCATCCGGGAGAGCTCCCGCTCGCGTCCGGCGGCGTCGAGAGTGACCAGCCCCGATGTCGTCACCGACCCGTCGCTGGACTTGTGCACGACCACGTGGCGGTCCGCATAGGCCGCCACCTGCGGCAGGTGGGTGACCACCAGCACCTGTGAGGCACGCGCCAGCGCGGCCAGCCGGCGTCCCACCTCGATCGCCGCCCTGCCGCCCACGCCGGCGTCCACCTCGTCGAAGACGAAGGTGGGCACGGACCCGGTCTCGGCCAGGGACACCTCCAGCGCCAGCATCACGCGCGACAGCTCACCGCCGGACGCGCCCTTGTGCAGCGGTCGCGCGTCGGTGCCGGTGTTGGCGGCGAGCAGGAACTCCACGTCGTCCACCCCGTGCGAGCCCGCCCGCAGCCAGCGGCCGTCCACGTCGATGACCGGCCCTGCGGGCCGGTCAGGGGCAGCCACCTGGTGCTGCGTGACCGCGATGGTGACGGTGGCGTGCGGCATGGCCAGCGAGGTCAGCTCGTCGCTGACGGCCCCGCCGAGCCGGGCAGCGGCCTCGGTGCGCTGGGTGGTCATCCGGGACGCCAGCCCGCCGAGCTCCGCGCGGATCGCGTCGCGCCGGACCTCGAGCTCGCTGATGTGGCCGCCGGTGTCCTCGAGGTCCAGCAGGCGCTTGGCGCCGTCCTCGGCCCAGACCAGGACCTCCTCGATGGTCTCGCCGTACTTGCGGGTCAGCGACGTCAGCGCGGCACGGCGCTCGGACACACCTGCCAGCCTGGCCGGGTCGGTGTCGAGGCCGGCGGCGTACGACGCGACGTCCCCGGCCACGTCGACCAGCAGGTGAGTGACCTCGGTGATCCGGTCGGCCAGCTCGCCGGCGACGGCGTCGTGCTCCCGGACTCCATCGAGGGCCTGGCGGGCCGCGCTCGTCGTGGCGAGCGCGTCGGTGGCGCCCTCGTCGCTGGACAGGGCCTCGCGGGCCTGCTCGGCGGCGTTGCGCAGCGTGTCGGCGAATCCCAGCCGCGTCTCCTCGGCGGCGAGCTCGACGTCCTCGCCGGGTCTCGGGTCGACCGCCTCGACCTCACCGAGGCCGAACCTCAGCTGGTCGGCCTCGCGGGCCCGCTCGCGCGCTGAACCGACGACCTCGACCAGCCTGCGCTCAGTGGCGATCAGCTCGGCCCACAGGCCGGCGTACTCCTCCGCGGTGACGGCCAGTGCTGGCCCACCGAAACGGTCGAGCGCCGCCCGTTGGGCACCCGCCCTGAGCAGTCGGTGCTGGTCCGACTGGCCGTGCACGGCCACCAGTGGCTCGGCGACCTCGGCCAGGGTGGCGACGGGGACCGAGGCCCCGCCCACCCAGGCGCGGGAGCGGCCCTGCGCACCCACGTTGCGAGCCAGGACGACCTGACCGTCCTCGATCGCGCCGCCGCTCTCCTCGACGGCCGCCCTGAAGTCGGCGAGCCCGCCGGCCGACACGACGCCCTCGACCCGGGCCTGGGTGGCGCCCGTCCGGACCGCGCCGGAGTCCGACCGCCCGCCCAGCAGCAGCCCGAGCGCGGTGACCACCATCGTCTTGCCGGCACCCGTCTCACCCGTGATGACGGTGAGGCCGGGGCCGAGCTCGAGCGTCGAGGAGTCGATGACGCCGAGCGAGCTGATCCGCAGCTCCTCAAGCATCGTCGCCGTCCCCGTGGTCGCGGCGGCGGCGCTCGGCGGCCCCGCGCCAGCCCTCGACCGGGAGGTCGAACTTCGCCACGAGTCGATCGGTGAAGGGCGCCTGGTGCAGCCGGACCAGCCGGACCGGGCGCTCGCCGCGGCGGATCTCGATGCGGGCACCGGGGGCGAGGTCGACGGTCCGTCGACCGTCGCACCACAGCACGCCCGAGCCGTTGTTGTTGGCCAGCACCTCGACGGCCAGCACCGAGGTCGGCGCCACCACCATCGGGCGTGCGAACAGGGCGTGGGCGCTGAGCGGCACCATCAGGAGCGCCTCGACCTCCGGCCACACGATCGGGCCTCCCGCGCTGAAGTTGTAGGCCGTCGATCCGGTCGGGGTGGCGCACACGACGCCGTCGCAGCCCCACCGGGACAGCGGGCGTCCGTCGACCTCGACCACGACCTCCAGCATCCGCTCGCGGGCCGCCTTCTCCACGCTGGCCTCGTTGAGGGCGAAGGTGGACCACACCAGGTGCTTGCCCTGCAGCACGCGTACGTCGAGGGTGAGCCGGTCCTCGGCGGTGTAGGCGCGCCGGACGATGGCGGCGATCGTCGACTCGACGTCGTCCTGCTCGGCCTCGGCGAGGAATCCGACGTGACCGAGGTTGACGCCCAGCAGCGGGGTGCTGGTCGCGTGGGTGAGCTCGGCGGCACGCAGGATCGACCCGTCACCACCGATGACCAGCACCAGCTCGCACCCCTCCCCCGGGAGATCGTCGGGCTGCGTGGTGTCGACCAGGCCCTCGCCGGTGGCCTGGAGGTCGAGGCCGAGGTCACCGGCCTCGTCGGCCAGGAGGCGTACGCCGATGCCGTGCCCGGTCAGCGCCCGCACGCACGCGCGCGCCACCTCGCGCCCCTCGGCCCGGCCGGTGTGCGCGACCACCAGCACACGACGCAGGGGGCTCTCGACGCTCACGGCCCCACCCTCTCACCCGGTACCCCCATCGAGGCCGTCCGCTCCACCTCGGCGCGGATGTCGTCCGCGCCGATCGCCGCCGGGCCGCGCCGCAGCAGCAGGAAGAACTCGACGTTGCCCGACGGGCCGGGCAGCTGGCTCACCGTCACGGCCACCGCGCCCCAGCCGCGGACGGCGGCCAGGTCGGCGATCGTCGTGACCGCCTCGGCGCGCAGTCCGAGGTCGCGGACCACGCCTCCCTTGCCGACCCGATCCTTGCCGACCTCGAACTGAGGCTTGACCATCAGGGCGAGCTCGCCCTGCTCACGCGTGACGGACAGCAACGGATCGAGGACGAGCGCGAGGGAGATGAAGGACAGGTCACCCACCACCAGGTCCACCGGCTCCTCGACGAGGTCCAGGGTGAGGTCGCGGATGTTGGTGCGGTCGTGGACGCGTACGCGGTCGTCGCTCTGCAGGGACCAGGCCAGCTGGCCGTAGCCCACGTCGACCGCGACCACCTCACGCGCGCCGGCCCGTAGGAGCACATCGGTGAACCCGCCCGTGGAGGCGCCGGCGTCCAGGCAGCGCTTGCCCTCGACGGAGAGGCCGTGAGCCGCGAACGCCTCGAGCGCTCCGGCGAGCTTGTGCCCGCCTCGCGAGACGTAGTCGACCGTGGTGGGGTCCTCGCGCACGACGATCGCCAGGTCCGTGGTCACGCCGGTCGCCGCCTTGGTGGCGGGTGCGCCGGACACCGTCACGCGTCCGGCGGCGATCAGGTCACTGGCGTGTTCGCGCGAGCGGGCCAGGCCGCGGCGGACGAGTTCCTGGTCGAGTCGAAGTCGTCGAGGTGGCACGGTCGCTCAGGCGCCCTGCTCGACGTCGGGGACGGGCCCGGGCGGGGCGTCGAGTGCTCGGCGCAGCTGTTCGTGGGCGCGCTCGAAGACCTGCACGTGCTCGCTCACCGGGCCATCGGCGACGGCTGCGACCTCGGCGAGGACCCGGTCCACCGACGCCACACCCGTGGTCTCGGCAGTCGTCTCGTGAGCGTTCTCGGCCATGGGCTCGGCGGTGGTCTCGGGGGCCTGGTCCATGGCCGCGAGCCTACCCGTCACCGAGGTGGCGGGCCGGGCCGGGCGCCGCGGCGTCGGCGACGTCCGCGGCCGTCCCGGTCTCGTCCAGGTGCCGCCAGCACGCCGTGGCCGCGACCCGCCACCAGTCGGCGTCACTGCCCTCCCCCGAGACCCTGAGCCGCCCGTCCTCCACGGACGCCGTCCACCCGTTGAGCCGGGCGCCGCCGTCGAGCTCGGTCGGCACGGGGTGGGGCTCGAAGAGCCCTTCCAACGTGGGCGAGATGTAGGACGGGCGCAGCTCGGCCGTGGCCGCCGCCAGCTCCTCGAGCCAGCTCACGCCGGTGAGCACGAGCAGCGACGGCACGTCGATCGCGTGCGCGCCCTCGATGTCGGTGTCGAGACGGTCACCCACCATGATCGGACGCTCACCGCCGATGCGCAGCACGGTCTCCTCCATGAGGGGCTTCTCCGGCTTGCCCGCCACGGTCGGCGTGATGCCTGCGAAACGCGAGATCGTCTCCACGAGGACGCCATGTCCCGGTGCGAGGCCGTAGGGGGTGGGGATGGTCATGTCCGCGTTGCTGGCGACATAGGGAAGGCCCTCACGGACCAGCGTCGAGACCCGCATGATCTCGCGCCACCGGACGTCCGGGCCGTATCCGCTGACCACCGCCGCGGCTCCCTCCGGAGAGTCGACGGGCTCGAGGCCCGCCTCGACGAGCGCCACCCGCAGTCCTTCGCCCCCGAGGAGCAGGATCCTGGCGCCGGCCCCGTGCGCCTCTGCGAGCAACCGCGCGGCTGCCTGGGCCGAGGTGACGACGTCGGTGGGGGCTGCTTCGACCCCGACGCCCACGAGCTTCTCGGCCACCTGCTCGGGCGTGCGCGAGGCGTTGTTGGTCACGAACGCGACATGCCGACCGGACTCACGGACCCGCTCGATCCGCGCGGCCACACCGTCGATCGCGCTGGCACCGACGTAGACCACCCCGTCCAGGTCGAACATGACCAGGTCGTGTGCCTCGACGATCGGCGCCGCCGACTCCTCGAGCATGCTCCACCCCTCTCCGGATCGTGACGAGCATCCCCCTACGATGCTCCGATGGACTTCGCCACGGTCGTGCCGCCGTATGTCGCGAAGCCCTTGGAGCTCCTGCCCTTCCGGGCGGTGATGCTTGCTCCCGCTCGCGTCGGCGATCCGGCGTCCGCTCGAGCCCTGGCGAGACCCTATCGCGACGTCGCCGCCCGGCTGGCGCAGTGGATCGAGCAGGGTCGGGCACACGCGGACACGGCGCCGGCGATCTACCTGCACGAGTACACCGTGGCGGGCCTCACCGTGCGCGGGCTGGTGGGCGCCCTCGGGATGTCGCAGCGTGCCGAGGGCATGGCGGAGAGGGGGGTGTGGCCCCACGAGGCCATCCACCTCGAGCAGGCCGGCGAGCTCGCGGACCGAATGTTCCAGATGGGCCTCAACCCCGCGCCGATCCTCCTCGTCCACCACGGCGAGCCCGCGCTGCGCGAGCTGATGACCGCGGTCACCCTCGCTGCACCCGACTGGCGCTACCTCGACCGCGCCGGTCAGCGACAGCGGATCTGGGCGATCCGCGACCCGGACGTCCGCGCCCGCATCAGCGATCTGCTCACCGACGCGCGGTTCCTGCTCGCCGACGGCCACCACCGCTACGCCGCCTACCTCCGACTCCAGGAGGAACACCCCGGCACGCCGTGGGACGCCGGTCTCGCGATGCTCGTCGACCAGGACGACACCCCCCTCTTCCTGGGCGCCATCCACCGGACCCTGCCCGGGACGACGCTCGCCGCGCTCACCGATGCCGCCCGTGCCGCAGGCGCAGCGGTCTCCGAGCGCGAGCGTCAGCTGGCACTCAGCGCGCTGGACAGCACGCACCTCGTCCTCACAGACGGCCACACGTGGCACACGGTCAGTCCCCACGGTCTCGACCGGCGAGCCGCGGTCGCCTGGCTGCACGACGAGGTCCTCCCTCGACTGGAGCGACCGGTGGAGCGCATCGAGCATCACCACAACGTCGACGACGCCCTTGCGGCCGCCGGTCCCGCCTCCCCTGCCGTGCTGTTGCCCAGCCCCGACTTCGAGCAGGTGCGCGCGCTCGTCGAGTCGGGCGGGCTCCTGCCGGAGAAGGCCACGTCATTCCAGCCGAAGCCGAGCCTCGGCGTCCTCATGCGGCCGATGACCGACGCGTGATCCGCGCAGTCGAGGCCTCCACCTCGACGCGCGAGCGGGTGGCGCCACCTGCTTGGAAGAAGCGGCACCTCACCGCCCCCGACACCTCGACCACGTCGCCCACGCGCCAGGTCAGGATGCTGCGCCTGAGCCGAGGACTCCAGGCCGCGCAGGGCACCGAGTCGACCCGCTGACCCGAGCCCGGACCAGGTCCACCGCCTGGTGCACCGCCCGCGGGGCTCCGGGGCACCGAGATCCGGAACGTCACCACCGCATCACCGCTCGGCAGCTCCGTGATCGTGGGCCCGCCACTCAGCCGGCCCACCAGGCGCACGTGGTTGGCGACGGCCTCGGTGCCGGCCGGGTCCTTCATCTGTGTCTTCGTCACAGTCCACCTCCTGCGACACAGCCAACCGGCCAGGACCGACGACGGCCGTGCGACGACGCGCTGGGCTGTGGACAGACCGCTCGAGCGGTGGCGTGTGGACATCCAGTGGCGCGAAAGGGCGAGGATCCGGCTAGCCGGACCCTCACTCGCTGAAGCTCTGAAATGCAGAAGTGGGGGCCCCCCCGCGGTGGCCCCCCGCCGCCAAGTATGTACCGCGGCGTGCAAATCTACCACAACCACGCGGGTGGCGTAACAAAGGCGG